>DASYNR010000135.1:0-1625 GCA_036008485.1 Candidatus Acidiferrales bacterium
ACATCGGATAACGCTGCATTTCGCGGAAAGAAGTGACCCTCGCATAAGTTAAGTCCTTTAGAATGATACTCTTAGCAAATTTCGACGATCTAAGTCCTTTGTTTTTATATTCATAGCAAAAACATGGGGGAGAGGGCACCCTCTAGCCGCAATTTTGACGCTCCGGAGCCCCTAAAATCATCAAATACCTATGTTTGCACGGAACCGTTCGACAAGACGGCAAGAATTGTGTATATTGACGCGCCTGAAGCCCACGCACCAATTCGACCGGCGGAACTCCAAGGCCGCAAAAGACTTAAAGCCAACTGCACCGCCTCCAAAACGGCGGCACTGGCTGTTTGCGGTTGATCCACATCACTATCACTGGGACACGCTTTTCGTGAAGGGCAAGGAAATGTGGCGTGGCGCGAAGGCCAAGCCAGATGCGCAGCGTCAACTGAAGCAGATGCACCGCGGCGATCGGGTGCTCTGCTATCACGCCGCTCCGGAACGTTCTCTTTATGCGCTCGCAGAAGTTACGCGCACTCCGTATCCTGATCCCGGAGATCCAGAAGGAAAAAATCTTGTCGCCGATTTGCGCGCGCTCGAACGTTTGCCGCGTCAAGTCACTCTCGATGAGATGCGCGAAAATCCCGCGATCCGCAAAGTAAAATTTCTGAAGAATGTGCGGCTGATTATTTCTCCGCTGGCCGACGAAGAATATTCTGAAATTTTACGCATGGCGGGAATTGTTCCTTCGCCCGGAATGCCGCTGCCTTAACTTCTCGATAAAGCTCTTACCGATTCGCTGCGACTTGCGCGATACTACTCTCCACATTCATGGCGGATAAATCCGTTCATCCAGAATTTAACGCGTTATCACTGGCGCTCGCGCGCTTCGCGAAGGGCAGCACTCGCGTGATTGATCTCAGCTACACGATCAACGATCACCTGCCTCCTTGGCCCGGCGATAAAAAAACTTTTGAAGCATTTCCCAACGCCACGATCGAGCGCGACGGTTATTTCACGCGCAGTTTCTGGATGCTGGAGCATTACGGAACGCATCTCGATGCGCCCGCACATTTTCCTCCGGGGAAAACTACTGTCGACGGAATTCCCGCTCACAAATTAATCGGGCCTTGCGTGCTGCTGGATGTTTCCAACGAAAATCGCCGCGCCAACAGTGACGAAGCCGACTATCGCTTGCCAGTCTCTCGCGTCGAAGAATGGGAAGCGCGCCACGGAAATATTCCCGAAGGCGCGATCGTAGTGCTGCGTACGCGCTGCTCCGCGCAATGGAATGACGCAGATCGGTATCGCGGACTAGATGCCGCCGGCTCAATGCACTTTCCGGGATTTTCCGTGGAAGCCGTGCAATATCTAATTTCGAAGCGCATCAACGGAATTGGCGCAGACGCGATGAGCGTTGATGCGGGCGATTCAAGAGATTACGCGGTGCATACTCTCGCGCTTGGTTCGGATTTGTTTCAATTGGAAAATCTTTCGGACCTAAGTGAAGTGCCTGAAGCAGGTGCGCTCCTGATTGTCGCGCCAATAAAACTTGAAGGCGGTTCTGGCGGACCATGCCGCGTGTTCGCGATTATTTCGGAAATTGGAAAAAAAGAAACAGAATAAGGTCAGTGTGC
>DASYNR010000136.1:0-8844 GCA_036008485.1 Candidatus Acidiferrales bacterium
GCAGCTTCCGACGCCGACCTCGACGCCAAAACTCAAATTTTTCGCCACGCTCAGCAACAGTTTCGCGACGCAGTCCCCGTCGAAGCCGAACGATACTTCGCGTTCCAACTTTGGCAGGAAGGCGTCGCTCGATATACCGAGTTGCGAATCGCCGAATTGGCCGCCGCGAAATACAAGCCGACCCCCGAATTCATGCAACTTCCGGATTACAAAACCTTCGATGACATCGCCCGCTCGATTCGCGCAAAAATATTAGACGACTTGCGCACAATGTCGCTCGCGAAAACCGGACGTATCGTTGTTTATTCCACTGGTGCCGGCGAAGCAATGCTTCTCGATCGCGTAAATCCAAAATGGCAAAGCGCATATTTTCAGTGGATGACTTTGCTTCCGGCGTTTCAGAAAATGTTCCGTCTGCCGGATGCGGAATAGAGCTTTCGTAGGGGCCACCTTCAGGTGGGCCGAAGTTTTTCGTAGTCGGCTGTTTTTTGAAAGGGAACTGTAATGCACAAAATGATCGCCACCATCCGCAATTTCTTCCACCGCGAAAAAATCGATCGCGATCTCGACGCCGAAATCCGCAGCTACTCCGATCTCCTGCAGGAGGAAAAAATGTCCAACGGTATGAGCGCGAACGAAGCGAAGCGCGAAGCCCGCATAAGCATGATCGGCCCCGAACAACTCAAAGAAGAAATCCGCAGTGTCCGCAGCGGAGCCTGGCTCGAATCACTCTGGCAAGATCTAAAGTTCGGCGCGCGCATGCTCCGAAAAAATCCCGGCTTCACCGCCATCGCCGTCCTAACTCTCGCTCTCGGCATCGGAGCAAACACTGCAATTTTCAGCGTCATCGAATCTCAATTGTGGCGCCCGCTTCCATTCCCGGATTCAGAGCGTGTCTATCAGCTCGATACCACGCCTCCTGAAAATGCGACATCATGGTATGGCGTCTCCGGCTCACAACTTCTCGCGTGGCGCGCCGAAGCTCATGCCTTTGACGCAATCGCCGGATTCGGTTATCCATGGGGCAGAAACTTCAGCGCTGGCACGTCGACAGGCCGCGTCCGTGCGATGCAAATATCGTCCGGCTTTTTTGAGACGCTGCAGACCCGTCCCGTTTTAGGCCGCACATTTACTCTGGCGGACGAGGCCGCCGACAATAGTTCCTCGATCCTATCGACGCTAATCGTCGCTCCGCCGCAAAGAATCGTAATTCTCAGCCACGACTTCTGGCGCGATAACTTTGGCTCCGATCCGTCCGCGATCGGCAAGACAGTTACCCTAGACGGCATAGCTCACACCATCATCGGCGTCGCGCCGCCGAGTTTTCATCTCGAATTTGCTCCGGATCCCGATTTGTACGTTCCTCTCCGCGTAGGCACGGAGGCTACCAGCCGATATTCCAATGACACGTTCAGCGTGATCGCTCATCTTGCTCCGGACTCCACTCCCGAACGTGCTCGCGCCGAAATGAACGCCATCATTCTTCGCCAGATGGCGGACGAAGGCAGCCACGCCCCGCGCCGCGTTCTCATTTTTGGAAAACTGCGCGTTATTCAAACGAGCTATGCGGGGTCTTCACTTTTCTTTTTTGCGGGCGCTACTGCGCTCGTGCTGCTGATTGCTTGTGTGAATATCGCCGGTCTTTTACTCGCGCGCAGCTTAACTCGTCAACGTGAATTTGCGCTGCGCACCGTTCTCGGCGCGTCGCGCGGTACCATCATTCGTCAGTTGCTCGTTGAAAGTCTTTTGATTTCGTTAATGGGCGGTGCAGCAGGAATCCTTGTGAGTCTTTGGGGTGCCCGTGGCTTCGCTGCGCTGCTCCATGTGGATTCGCTGCCGCGGACTTCTCCAATCGAACTCGATACTCACGTTCTTCTTTTTACATTGAGCTTCTGCGTGTTGGCTGCCGTAATCGTCGGACTACTCCCGGCGCTTTTTGCGTCTCGCGCGGATGTAAATGACGCGCTGCGCCAGGGCAGCCGCGGCGTCACCCACAGTCGCTCGCAGAAACAATCTCGCGTGGTGCTTTTGGTTGCAGAGGTAAGTCTCGCACTCCTGTTGCTGTTCGGCGCTGGTCTGTTCCTCGGCAGCTTTATCAAACTTCAAGAAGCCCCGCTCGGCTTCGATCCGCACGGCATACTCACCGCGCGAATTATGCTTCGAGGCACAGCCTACGCAACTCCTGCCGCGCAACGCAACTTTTACGATCGCGTCACTTCCTCCGTCGGCGCAATTCCAGGAATTCGCTCCGTCGCGGTAAGCAGCAGCGTTCCGTTGCAGGGCGGAGGTCGAAAATCGTTCACCATTCCGGGCCGTCCCATACCAACTGCGGACGAAGAACCGAACGCCAGCGTTTTCAGCGTTCCTCCGAATTTTCTAGATGTGTATCGCATTCATTTACTCGCTGGACGCAACTTCACTGAGCGCGACTCCTCCAACACTTCGCGTGTAGCCATCGTGAATCAGAATTTCGCGCGGCACTTTTTTCCCAATGAGGATCCCGTTGGAAAAGTTTTGAATTTCACCTCAGGCGGCTACGGACAAATCATCCCACCGGGTCAGGTGCAAATTGTCGGCATGATTCAAAACGTCCAGGAGTGGGGCGCAAACGAAATTCCAGTCGATGATCTGTATCTTCCGTTCGCGCAAAGTCCCGCCGGAAAAGCGATGCTCTCAATTACCTCAGGCGTTTCGCCCGCGACGCTTCTGCCTTCCATCCGGCAAGCACTTCAGGGAATTGATAAAGATCAACCCGTCTACGGCGAGCAAACCATGGAAGACTCCGTTCTCGATTCGGTGAAGGGAGCGCGGTCAAACCTAATGCTCGTTACATTGCTCGCAATCGTGGCCACAGTTCTAGTTTCCATTGGAATCTACGGCACTATTTCGCATTTCGTTCAACAGCGTACTCAGGAATTCGGAATCCGCCTGGCTCTCGGCGCGTCCCCGGCGCGGATCCTTCGGCACACCCTCGCTCAGACGATGAAGATCTGCGTTTCCGGACTCGTCGTTGGAATCGCTGTCTCGCTGACGCTGGCCAAATTGCTTCGACCGGCGCTCTATCTGGCGCCACACGAGCACGTGGGCATGTTGTACGGCGTAAGCATTTATGACCCGATATCCCTGAGCGCTGCAAGCGCGCTGATTGCCGTGGTTGTAATTCTCGCAAGTTACATTCCCGCGCGCCGCGCTATGCGCGTAGATCCGATGGTCGCGCTGCGCCACGAGTGAATATTTCGTAGGGGCGGGTCTGTGACCCGCCCGCTCTGCGATGAAACAGGTTTTCGTAGGGGCCACCTTCAGGTGGGCCGAAGTTTTTCGTAGTCGGCTGTTTTTTGAAAGGGAACTGCAATGCGCAAAATAATCGCCACAATATGCAATTTCTTCCGTCGCGAAAAAATCGAGCGCGATCTCGATGCCGAAGTCCGCAGCTACACCACCCTACTCGAGGACGAGAAAATCTCCACCGGCATGAACGCCCAAGACGCAAAACGTTCCGCATGCATCGATACGGTCGGCCCCGAGCAACTGAAAGAAGAAATCCGCAGCGCCCGTGCCGGTTTCTGGATGGAAACTCTCTGCCGCGACATGGCGTTTGGTGTGCGCATGTTGCGCAAGAATCGCGGTTTCGCTGCGGCTGCGATTCTCACTTTAGCTCTCGGCATCGGCGCAAACACCGCTATTTTTTCGGCGGTGTACGCCGTGCTTCTGAAGCCGCTTCCTTTCAAGAACCCTGACAGTCTCGTCTCAGTTTGGAAAAAGAATCCGTCGCGTGGCTGGACGCGGAACCCTATTTCACAAGCGGAATTCATGGCATGGCGTGACGCGAGCCATGCCTTTGAGGATATGGCGATCTTTCGCGGATCTTCCTGCGCACTCATTGGTGGCGAGCCCGAGCAAGATCCCTGCGAGATTATTTCCAGTAATCTTTTTCCGCTGATCGGCGTCATTCCAATGCGGGGTAGGAATTTTATTCCTGAAGAAGATAAGGAAGGTGCGCCGCCGGCCGCGATCATCAGCTACGGATTATGGCAGCGGCGTTTCGGCGCTGATGAAAAGATTGTTGGCCGTCGAATCGAGATCAATGGAGCGAGCTACGCGCTTGTGGGAGTGATGCCTGAAAGCTTCACTCATTTATACGCCACTCCTTACAACGCCGTTCCGCGATTGTGGCTCTCTGGGATTGCTCTCTCGTCTACCAGAACTTGGAACGATTTCATGGCGATTGGCCGGCTCAGGCCCGGCGCCACGATCCGACAGGCCGAAGCAGAAATGAATCCTGTGTCGGAGCGCATTGATCAAACCTTTTCGGATCTGAAAGGTTGGCGCGCGCAACTCGTGAGTCTGCGCACGATCGATTCCGGCGAGACGCGGATGCCTCTTCTCATGCTGATGGGTGCCGTAACATTTGTGCTTCTGATTGCCTGTGCGAACGTTGCGAATCTTCTCCTCGCTCGCGGCGCCGGCCGGGCCTCGGAATTCGCCGTGCGAAAAGCGCTCGGCGCTGGACAAGGACGACTAGTCCGCCAACTTTTGACAGAAAGTCTTTTGATTGCCTTAGCGGGCGGAACGCTCGGCATCCTATTTGCATCTTGGGGAAATCGGGGACTTATCGCGCTTGCTCCTCCATTTCTTTTTAAGATGGCGCCAAGCTTGGCGACCGCGACAATGAATCTGCGTATTCTCGCGTTTGCGGTTTCGGCGTCGGTGGGAACAACCCTTTTGTTCGGTCTGGCGCCGGCCGTTCAAGCATTGAGGCTTCGTGATTCCGAAACGCTGAAGGAGGCCGGCCGCGGTGTGCTGCAGTCTCGGCGGAGCCGCATTTTCCGCGCCACGGTGGTCGTGTCAGAAATTGCTCTCGCTATGGTTCTCCTCGTGGGGGCCGGCCTGATGATCCGAACTCTTGCAAATATTCGCCATGTAAATCTCGGAATCAACGCTGTGAACGTGTTGACGATGCGCGTTCCGCTGTCAGGCGAACACTACAAAGATCCCCAGACTAGCGCCGAGTTTTGGAGCCGCGTCGTTTCATCTGTTCGAGTACTGCCCGGTGTTGAATCCGTCAGTGTTTCGCGCGGATTGCCGGTCGGCGACTGGGCCGGACAATTTTTCACAACCTCGGACAACCCTAATCCTGCCGCGGGCCAAACCCCAGATGCCAATTACATCGTTGCGGGTCCGGACTACTTCCGCGTTACCGGAATCCCGCTTCGCGCGGGCCGCACATTCGACGATCGCGATACACAGACCGGAGAACGCGCTGTGATCGTGAACGAAGAACTCGCGCGGGTTCATTGGCCGGGGCTGAATCCGCTCGGCAAGCGGCTACGTATTGGATCGAGCACAAGTAATCGTCCCTGGCTCACCGTTGTCGGCGTCGTAGGCAATGTTCGTTCGCAGGGGCCCGACGAAAATATCCGTCCGGAGCTCTACATCCCGTACCAACAATGTCCGTGGATGCTCCCTCCGGATTCTCTCCTCGTTCGTACCGCCGCCGGTGTGAATCCAGCAAGCCTCACCAGCGCGATCCTTAGTGAAATTCATCGCGTCGACCACGACCAGCCTGCGGCAGATATACAAACGCTGGAGCACGCCGCCGAATCGTCTATCGCACTGGAAAGCTGGATGATGCGCTTGCTCGAAATCTTCGCGTGTCTCGCTCTGATTCTTTCCACCGTCGGAACTTATAGCGTTCTCGCGTACTCAGTAGCTCAGCGAACGCGAGAAATTGGAATTCGGATGACACTCGGCGCGCAGCGTCGAATCGTGCTGCGAATGATTATCGGTGGCGGCGCGCGACTCGCCGTAATTGGCATCGTCGTCGGTGTCGGTGCGGCAATCGCTCTCACCCACCTAATGAGCGGTTTCTTATTTGGCGTGCACGCGACGGACCCGCTCACGTTCGCAATTGTAGCGATCGTCCTCTGCGCATCGTTATTCCTGGCATGTTGCATTCCGGCAGTGCGCGCGACCCGTGTCGATCCCATAATTGCTCTGCGCTATGAGTGAACAGAATGAAAAGAATTTTCAGCGCACTCCGAAATCTTTTCCACCGCGAAAAAATCGATCGCGACCTCGACGCCGAAGTCCGCAGCTACACCGTCATGCTGGAAGACGAGAAAATCTCCACCGGCATGAATTCGATCGAAGCAAAGCGCGAGGCTCGGATGTCAATGATCGGCCCCGAGCAACTCAAAGAAGAAATCCGCAGCGCACGTGCCGGCGCGTGGATTGAATCTCTCCGGCAAGACGTTCGCTACGCCGCGCGGCTTCTCCGCAAGAATCCCGGCTTCACTGTCGTCGCGGTGCTAACTCTGGCTCTGGGCATCGGTGCGAACACAGCCGTCTTCAGCGTCGTGAACGCCGTTGTTCTTCGTCCACTTCCTTATAGAGACTCGTCTCGCATGGTGAACGTCACAACTTCTACGGCGAGGTTTCCCGAACTCACATCGCTTGGCAATTCGTGGGTTGTGATTGAGCAAATGCGCAGGAACGTCACCGCGTTCGAGCAGCTCACGGCTTACCAGTCCGACGCGATGAATTTGACTGCGAGTGGAGATCCCGTCCGGCTCTCCGCGATTCGTGTCGCCGATGATTTCTTTGCCTTGTTCGGCGTGAACCCAGAAGTAGGACGGTTGCTGGGTTCCTCCGATCAAACCGAAAGTCACGGGAATGTGGCCGTACTGAGTGACGCATTCTGGCGCGCTCACTTTGGCGCCGATCCAAGCGTTATCGGCCGCTCTATAACTCTCGATAAGAAGGATTTTCTCGTCGTCGGAGTCGCTTCGCGCGGATTTGTTTATCCTGATCGCGCCGATCTTTGGCTTCCGCTGTTGCTCTCAAACGACGAGCGTCAAAATGTAACTGCGTTCAACAACGATGTCGTCGCAAAATTACGCCGAGGCTCGAAGCTTACGCAAGCGCAAGCCCAACTCACCGTACTCGCGCAAGATATCGCCAACGCGAATCCGACTCTCAAAGATGGCTACGAACTTCACACAACGACGCTGCTTGACGAAAGCGTTGGACACATTCGTTCAACGTACCTTATGTTGTTCGGCGCGGCGAGCTTTGTTCTTTTGATTTCATGCGCCAACCTTGCCAGTCTCTTGCTCTCGCGCGCATGGGGACGTCAGCGCGAAATGGCGATGCGCATCGCGTTGGGCGCATCGAGAGGCAGAATTGTTCGCCAATCGTTGGTAGAAAGCTGTCTGGTCGGCCTCCTGGGCGGAGTTGCCGGCGCAATCTTCGCGTCAATTGGTGTCAACGCGTTTCGCCGGACTGCTCCCGCGTACACGCCTCGTCTTGATGAAGTCTCCGCGGATTCAACAATGTTTTGGTTCGCTTTGGGAATTTCGTTGCTCGCCGGAATTGTTTTCGGTCTCGCTCCCGCGTTACGCGCCTCGCGATCTGATCCAAACTCGGCTTTGAAAGATGGTTCTGTCGGAAATATTACTGGCATAAGTGGTGCTCGGCAGCCAAGACTGGGTCGTTTGCTGGTCGTCTCAGAAGTAGCGCTCGCGTTTATTCTTCTCATCGGCGCGGTCGTCACTACGGAAGGCCTAGCAAAACTTATGAAGACCGATACTGGAATTCGGACCGATCATCTTCTAACTTTCGATTTGCCATCGGCCGATCAGACGGACGAGAATCTCGACACCTCGAACGCAAAGATTAAAGACATCTTGTCGCGTCTACTGGCGCTGCCCGGAGTGATTGACGCCACTGCTACAGATCACAGGATATTGGGCGGCATGATTTACACCTATTCCGGCTTCACGATTGAAGACGCGCCGCTCGCGGGTTCAAATGTGCCGCGAAGCGCTCAGGTGCGATCGGTCTCGCCTTCCTATTTCCAAATGCTCGGTATTCGTTTGCTACGCGGCAGATTTTTCACCGACTATGATATCCCCAGGTCCCAAAAGGTAGTGATCGTCAACGAGGCGATGGCGCAACAACTTTGGGGCACAGTGGACGCCGTTGGAAAGCGATTCAATATGTCGCCTCGGACAAGCGACGCGCCGCAATGGATCGCCGTTGTCGGAGTGATTGCCAACACACGTGAAGTGGAGATCGGTCGCAAAGCCAAGCCGGAATTTTATTTTCCTATTCTGCAAGGTGGTGCTGGTTCACTGCATATGATCGTTCGGACAGCGAATGATCCGAGCGCACTCGCGTCGCTGATCTCGCGCCAGATTGGGATCGCCGACAAGGATCAGCCGATCACTCATGTGGCGACAATGGATCACATGATCAGCGAACAAGTCGGCGATACGAGAATGCAAACCGTGCTGCTGAACTTCTTTGGTGCGATCGGACTTGGTCTTGCGCTGCTTGGTGTTTATGGCGTTGTCGCTTACTCCGCTTCGCGCCGCACGCGCGAAATCGGAATTCGCATGGCGCTTGGCGCGAATCCATTCGGTGTGATGCGAATGGTGATTCGTCAGGGACTGATTCTTTCCCTGATCGGCGTCGCCATCGGAACTGCCGGAGCAATCGCGCTGAAAAAAGTTCTGCAAAATAATTTCACCGTCGCGAATGCAAATGACGCCACGACCTATTTAGTTGCCGCAATTCTCGTAATTTTTGTAGCGTGTTTAGCGTGTTACGTTCCCGCGCGCCGCGCGATGCGTGTTGATCCGATGGTCGCTTTGCGCTGCGAATAGTTTCTCATCTGTCGGCGTTCTTGCGCCCGGCATTTAGATTGTCGAAATTCAGAATTGTGTTTAGCACCAGGGAATAATTTCCTTCGGTCTCGCCGCGATAAATTGGATTCGTCGAAAAAAGAATGATGTGTCCGTTTCCTTCGGGCGAGTCCACCACCGCAGGATGTTCCGCGATGTC
>DASYNR010000137.1:0-10920 GCA_036008485.1 Candidatus Acidiferrales bacterium
CGCTGCGCAGCATTGTTCCGCGTGGAGCGAATTCGGCGTTCCGATGTACACCACATCAATGCCGGCGTCGCTCACCAACTGCGAAATATCGGCGTATACATTTGTTGCGCCGGTTTGTTGCGCGAAAGCTTTCGCGTTGGCAAACGAACGCGAACACACCCCGGCGAGACGCGCACCGGACACATGCTTCAGGCCTTCGACAAATTCCCGGCACACCCATCCAGTTCCGACGATGCCCCAGTTAATGTCGCCCTGTTTTCGATTCCCCATAGTCTCGCCTATCACTACTTCACCGGATGCAGGTTGCAGCGTGAAATTGCCATTGAGACCCGTTGCCGTTCCGTGGCCAGCATTCTACAGCGTAGTTTGAGTTGCGCTGCGCGGGGGTTGGAGGCTCGGTGCGCAAGAGAAAACATTGAGCGGCGGGTGAGGAAAGAGCCGGTTGGAAGCCGGCACTTTCCAGTAAACGGTCCAGCCAACGTATATCGGCGCGGGCGCGTCCAATCCGATACACTTATGGAAGTGGGCGCAATGATTTCTGTGCTGAAAACTCGGTGTGCAAGTGTAGGCGTGCTGGTTATTGCACTGGCATTGCTGCCTGCCTTGGCTAGTGCACAAGCGCCGCCGGGTGGAATCAAGCCGAATCCCGGGTTGCCGATTCAGCAGGGGCCGCAGCAAGCTCCGATTCGCGTGAAGGTGGAAGTGGTGGCCGCGCCGGTGGTGGTGCGCGACGCGAAGGGCGACATGGTGACGGATCTGGATGAACTGAATTTCAAAATTTTCGATAACGGAGTTCAACAGAGAATTGAACATTTTGACATGGGTGGCGACGCGCTTTCCGTGGTGTTGCTGGTGGAAACAAGTTCCCGCGTGGCCGTGATGCTTCCGGCGATCCGCAAAGCAGGAATTGTTTTTACGCAAAGCATTCTGGGCGAGACCGGCGAGGGCGCAGTGATCGGATTTGGAAATGAAGTCCGGCTGGTGCAACCGTTCACAACGAATCACGACAAGATTGATAAGTCGATTGAGAAATTGACGGACGACGGTAGCGGATCGCACCTGTTCGACGCGATGACGCAAGCGGTGGAGATGCTGAGCAAGCGGCCGGTGGACCGGCGGCGCGTGATTGTGGCGATTTCTGAAGCGTCAGACGCGGGCAGTACGGCGAAATTGGGAATGGCGCTGCGCGCGGCAGAGCTTGAGAACATTACGATTTATACCGTGGGACTTTCGTCAGCGGCCGCGGAATGGCGCACGCCGATTGGCGGGCCGACGCAGGCTCCCGAAGCGCCGGAAGGTGTGATGCTTGGTCCCGCCGCTCCGGGCGGTGTGCAAACGCCTTCGAATCCGAGCGGCGGATCGGTGGGCGGTGGTATCGGTGCCGGAGATCTTCTGGCGCTGGGAATTTGGGCGGTGCAGAACGGCGCGAATTTAGTAAAGGGGCACGCACTGGAAGTGGCCACGCTGGCAACCGGCGGCGAACATGTGCCCACGCGCCGCGATAAAAGTATTGAGCCGGCGCTGGATCGCATCGGCGGTGAACTGCACGCGCAATATACGCTGAGCTATCATCCGACGGACGCTTCGCCGGGAGGATTCCACGAAATAAAAGTTTTGGTGGATCGGCCGAAGACGACGGTGAAGACCCGCCCGGGATATTATTTGCCGATCGATGATGAGAAGGCGGGACAGTAACGAGAGCGAATTATTTCTCGCTCCCGTCCTATTTTTTCCGCACCACAATTCAATTTAGAAACCAACTAGCTCTTCGGCGGTTCTTTCGCGCCTTCTTCCGCTTCGTCTTCGGCAATCGCGGCGGCGGCGGCAACTTTATCGCCTTCGTCGGCGCGCAGCAGTCGGACGCCTTGCGTGGAACGTCCAGCTTCGCGGATTTCATTCGAGTGCACGCGAATCACTTTTCCGCCGCTGGTGATGATCATCACGTCGGATTCTTCGCTGACTTGCAACGCGGCGACGACGGGGCCGTTGCGGTCAGTCGTCTTCAAGTTGATCACGCCTTTTCCACCGCGCGATGTGATGCGATATTCCGCGAGCGGCGTGCGCTTGCCGTAACCTTTTTCGGAAACGGTGAGCATCAGCGTGGTGAGCGAATCCTTAATCATTTCGCCGTCGAGTTCTTCCAGATTGTCCGTGGTTTTCTTGTGTTCCTTCTTGATGATCTCGAAGTCGGGCTGTACGGCGTCCATGCTGACCACGTAATCGCCCTTGGCGAGATCCATTCCGTTCACGCCGCCTGCGCCGCGGCCCATTGGGCGAACTTCGGTTTCACGGAACAGAATCGCCTGACCGACATGGCTGGCGAGGAAAATCATTTGCTTGCCGTCGGTGAGTTTCACGCCGATCAGCTCGTCATCCTTATCCAAAGTGATGGCGATAATTCCGGATGGACGCGGATTTGAGAATTCCACAATCGGGGTTTTCTTTACCGTGCCATTTTTCGTGGCCATGAAAACGTGGCGGCCTTCTTCTTCCAGATTTTGCGACGAGACAAGCGCCGTCAATTTTTCGCCGTCCTGGAATTTTACGAGCGAAGAAATGGCGCGTCCTCGAGTTGCCGCGGCGGCTTCGGGAATTTCGTAAACTTTCAGCCAGTAGACGCGGCCCTTTGAAGTAAACAACAAAATGTAACTGTGCGCCGAGGCGATGAAAAGATGCTCGACGAAATCCTCGTCGCGCGTTTTAGCGCCGATACGGCCCTTACCGCCACGCGTCTGATGGCGATAGACGTCCACCGATGTACGCTTCATATATCCGGCGTGGCTGACGGTGATAGCCATGTCAGTGTCGGCGATCAAATCCTCGAGTTTAATTTCCTCGACTTTATCTACGATCTGCGTGCGACGCGCGTCACCGAAAAGTTTCTGCATTTCGCGAAGCTCGGTGATGATTACTGCCTTCAGTTTCTTTTCGCTGGCAAGAATCGAACGGAGTTCCGCGATCAACGCTTGAATTTCCTTTAGTTCATTGAGGATTTTCTCGCGCTCCATTTGCGTAAGACGGTGCAATTGGAGGTCGAGGATGGCCTGCGCTTGCCGGTCGGAAAAATCCCAGCGTTCGATCAATCCCGCTTTCGCTTCGGCGGGCGATTTCGATTTGCGAATCAGCTTGATGATTTCGTCAAGGTGATCGATGGCTTTCTTGAAGCCCAGCAAAATGTGTTCGCGGTCTTCGGCTTTTCGCAATTCAAATTGCGTGCGCCGGCGGACAACTTCGATGCGGTGCTCGATGAAAAGCCGCAGCATATCCATGATGGGCAATTCGCGCGGCTGGCCCTTCACGATGCTCAGCATGATTACGCCGAACGATTCCTGCATCTGCGTCAATTTGAAAAGGTGATTCAGGATCAGTTGGCTTTCCGCGTCGCGCTTTATTTCCACAACGATGCGCATGCCGTCGCGATCAGATTCGTCGCGCACGTCGGAAATGCCTTCGATTTTTTTCGTTTGAACAAGCTCGGCGATGCGTTCGATAAGCCGCGCTTTATTTACCTGGAAAGGAATTTCGGTGATGACGATGCTCTCGCGGTCCTTCGCCGCCGTTTCGATGGCCGCTTTCGCGCGCATGGTAAATGTGCCGCGGCCGGTTTTGTACGCCGCAAGAATTCCGTCTTTGCCTGCGATGTATCCGCCCGTTGGAAAATCCGGACCCGGCATTACCTTCATAATTTCCTTCAGCGTGACGTCCGGTTTTTCAATGAGCATCACCGTGGCTTCGATCACTTCGCTCATGTTGTGCGGCGGAATGTTCGTCGCCATACCGACGGCAATTCCTGAAGCGCCATTCACAAGAAGATTCGGCGTTTTCGCGGGAAGAATCGAAGGCTCTTCGCGCGTTTGATCAAAGTTCGGAACGAAATCTACAGTTTCTTTTTCCAGGTCGGCGAGAAGTTCTTCCGCCACGCGCGAAAGCCGCGCTTCCGTGTACCGCATGGCGGCCGGAGGATCGCCGTCAACCGAGCCGAAATTTCCCTGACCATCCACGAGCATGTAGCGCATGTTGAAGTTCTGCGCCAGCCGAACCATTGTGGGATAAATTACGGCTTCACCGTGCGGATGATAATTTCCGGAAGTATCTCCGCAAATTTTCGCGCACTTGCGGAAACCGCGATTTGAGGCAAGGCCGAGATCGTTCATCGCAACCAGAATGCGGCGCTGCACGGGCTTCAATCCGTCGCGCACGTCAGGAATCGCGCGCGCCACAATCACGCTCATCGCGTAATCCAGGTACGACCGCTTCATTTCCGCTTCAATATCGATCGGTACAATTTGCGCCTGAAGTATTTCGTCGGCCATTTCTTCTCCTGAGTTCTTTCTACGGATGCAACGAATGCTCGATGATGTACGCCTTCACGACGTCAAACGCGTCCGCGGCATTTGTGAATCGCCGCCACTCGAAATGCGATTTCACATCTTCAAGCAAAGTGTCACAAGCTGTTTCGCCTGAAAGTTCAACTGCCACGCCGCCTTCATAATCGGGCGTCGTTGTTGGCGTTGCGCGAAATTCGCTGCAACTGATTCCGCGCAGGCCGGGCAAAGTCTGCCAGCTAATTTGATAAATCACGCCGCCTACTTGGCGCTCGCGTCAAAATTTATGGCGCAAGCCAAATTTCCTTCTGTATCCTGAAATTTAATCAGCCATCCGACGCCGGGAATCGCCGTCTTGGGCATCAGAATTTTTCCGCCGGCCGCTTCCACTTTTTGCGCGGTGATGTCCACGTCGTTCACGGCGACCGAGCATTCGTAGCCAATCACTTTTTCCGGCGCTGCGTTGAACTTTCGGCTTTGCATCGCGCCGATGGGCTTCATGTCCTCGCCATCCATCGTCGTGATTTTGCAGAAGTCCGTCATCGGGCCGCCGCCGAAGCCTTCGTACTGCCAACCGAAAACCTTGCCGTAAAACTTTTGTGCGCGTTCCAGATCGTCCGCGTGAATTGCGAAATGCGCGACGTTATTGGTTTTGATTCTCATCAACGATTGAAGTGGATGTCTCCTTATCCGGAGCTTGTCCCGGCAAAATTAAATATCCAGATTCACCACGTCCAGCGCGTTATCCTCAATAAATTTGCGCCGTTCGGCCACGCTTTCACCCATCAGCGTGGTGAAAATATTTTCGGCTTCCACAACGTCTTCCATTTTCACTTGCAGAAGCGTGCGCAACTCGCCGTTCATGGTGGTGGCCCAAAGCTGCTCGGGATTCATTTCCCCCAGGCCCTTGAATCGCGTGATGGTAAATTCTTTTTGCGCGTCGGCCAAAACGTAAGCGAGCACGTCCGCAGCTTTTTCCTTGGTGATTTTTTCCTCGCCTTCGCGTGAAACCTGGAATGGCGGATGATCCACCGGCTCGACCAGCCGGTACAGCGCGCGCACGCGCTTATATTCCGGCAAAGATGCGAGCGCCCAATTAATTTTTGCGGCCACCGGACGTTCTTTCGTTCCGCCCGCAAGATTTAATTCGTAAAGGCTGTGCTCTTCGTCGTAAGTAATCTTGGTTTGAATATCAATTTTTGCTTTTTCAATGGCGCGCTCGAATTTTTCCAATTTCTTCTTGTCCTCGAAATCCGTTTTCTTTTCGAGCTCGGTTTCCGCCAGCAATTCCGCAATGCCCAGAATGCGCACGCGGCGCGATAGGCGCTTCAGCACCAATTCATATTCCTGAATGTTCATCAGGAATGTTGTGAGCGCTGCACCCTCCAGCGCCGGGCCTTCCTTCGGCTTCACGCGACGCTCTTCCGTGGCGCGACGAATCATTTCGCCCATGAAATCGCGGTCGTCGCGAATGTACCTGTCCATTTTCCCGCGCCGCAGACGATACAGCGGCGGTTGCGCGATATAAATATGGCCGCGCTCGATCAGTTCACGCATGTGGCGGAAGAAAAATGTAAGCAGCAGCGTGCGAATGTGACTGCCGTCGACGTCGGCGTCGGTCATCAGAATAATTTTGTGATAGCGCAGCTTGGCGGGATCAAAATCATCTTTGCCGATGCCGGTGCCGAGCGCAGTAATGATGGTCCGAATTTCTTCGTGGCCAAGCATCTTGTCATAGCGCGCTTTTTCGACGTTTAAAATTTTACCTTTCAGCGGCAGAATCGCCTGATTCTTGCGGTCGCGCCCCTGCTTTGCCGAGCCGCCTGCCGACTCACCTTCGACGATAAACAGTTCGCATCGCGCGGGATCGCGTTCCTGGCAATCAGCCAGCTTGCCGGGCAGTCCGCTCGAATCCAGCGCGGATTTTCGGCGCGTCAACTCGCGCGCTTTGCGGGCAGCTTCGCGGCCGCGCGCGGCGTCAATACATTTGCCGATGATGCGGCGCGCCACGGTCATATGCTTATCAAAATATTCGCCGAGCTTTTCGTTCACAAGTTGCTCGACCTGACCTTTGATGTCGCTATTGAGTTTGCCTTTGGTTTGCCCTTCAAATTGCGGCTGCGGCAGCTTCACGGAAACTACAGCGACGAGTCCTTCGCGCACGTCGTCACCGGTGATGGTGACCTCGTCCTTCTGCTCCTTCAACATTCCCGTTTGATTTGCGTAGTAATTAATCGTGCGGGTAAGCGCCGAACGGAATCCGGAAAGATGCGTGCCACCATCCACCGTGTTGATGGTGTTCGCGAACGCGAAAATATTTTCCGCGTAGCCGTCGTTATATTGGACGGCGATTTCCATTTCGACCTGCTCTTTTTTCCCTTCCATGTAAATCGGCGAATCGTGCAGCACGGTTTTGCCTTTGTTCAAATGCTTCACAAATTCCGCGATGCCACCTGTGAATCGGAATTCCGCTTCTTTATCGGTACGCTCGTCGGTGAGCGTGATTTTCAGGCCCTTATTCAGGAAGGCCAGCTCGCGCAGACGTCCGGCCAAAATGTCGTAGCTGTAAACGGTTTGCGTGAAAATTGTGGGATCGGGATGGAAAGTAACTTTCGTTCCGGTCTTGCGCGTTTTTCCGGTCTGCTTCAATTTGGTTACGGGCACACCGCGCTCGTATTTCTGTTCCCACGTCGCGCCATCGCGCGCAATTTCCAGTTCCAGCCAATCGGAAAGCGCGTTCACCACGGAAACGCCCACGCCGTGAAGTCCTCCGGAAACTTTGTACGTGTCCGAATCAAATTTTCCGCCGGCGTGCAGAACGGTGAGCACCACTTCCGCTGCGGGACGCTTTTCCGTCGCGTGCATATCCACAGGAATTCCGCGGCCATTGTCTGTAACGGTGACGCTGTTGTCCTCATGCACCACCACATTTATTTCGTCGCAGAATCCGGCCATCGCTTCGTCCACGGAGTTGTCCACAACTTCCCAGACGAGGTGATGCAAGCCCATTTCGCCCGTGGAACCGATGTACATCGCGGGACGCAGCCGCACCGCTTCCAATCCGCCAAGAACTTTGATGGATGTCGCGTCATACTTATGCCCAGCAGCCGTTTTGGCGGCTGCTTCTTTTTCTGCCATGTGATCTCCCAATGCTTTGAAGGCCCACTTCTTTGAAGGGAAGGAGCTCGACGAAGAAAACGAAGAGCTTACCGTCGCCTTACCCTGTGATTCCGGCCGCACGCGAACGGAACTCGTAGGGTTTTTGCTTCATCCCGTTCCGCGCAGCGAAACGTGGCGAAGTCTTTCTTTCTTCCAAGCAAGTTGAGCTTCCCGGCGCTGCGGGAACTGCAAACTCAATATAAAAATGCTTGGCCGACGTGCCGAACTGGAGGAAAAATCGTGTCCGACAACGAATTAATTATACGAGAAAATTGGGCATTTCTCAAGGCTAAATTGAGGCTGGATCTACCCGTATGTGATTAGAAATAAGGTTTTTGCGGGCGATGGTTCGTTTAGTTACGTGATTCTGCGCGGTACGCTTTTGCTCGAGGAAATGCCAGGTTCGCGATCAAATCCGCATCGGCATAATCACGTAGCGATACTGGAATGGCCCGTCGCCTTCGGGGCGAATTTGGCCGGCGGATTGTTCGTCCTTCAGCTCGAAGCGGACCGGGCCGTCTGGAATTGCGGCGAGAAAATCCAGCAAATATTGCGCGTTGAATCCGATGGTGATCGGGTCGCCCTTGTAGGGCTTCTCGATTGTTTCCGTGGCTTCGCCATATTCGGGGCTTTGCGCGGAAAGTTCCACACCTTCGGTGGAAACGGAAAGTTTCACGGCGCGGCTGCGCTGGTCGGCAAGCTGGCTAACGCGGCGAATCGCATCATTCAATTCGTTGCGCTCGAGTACCACAAATTTATTATTGTCGCGCGGCATTACGGCGGGGTAATTCGGGAACTGTCCGGTAAGGATGCGCGAAACCAGCCGGCGTGAGCCGACGCCGAAAAACAGGTAGCTATCGTCGCGCGAAAATTCAATAGTGCCTTCGTCGCCAGCTTCGACGGTCAGCCGCTGCAATTCCAGAAGCGCTTTCTTGGGGACCAGCACGCGCACTTCGGCGTTCAATCCGGCAATTTTGTGTTCCGTTTCGGCGAGCGCCAGGCGGTGGCCGTCGGTGGCAACCATCGTAACTGAATCCGGTTTCACGAGTAGTAGGCCGCCATTTAGGGTATAGCGCGATTCTTCGGCGGAAATTGCGAATACGGTGCGCGAGATCAGGCCGGACATCAGCTTCGCGGGAATTTTCGCGAGCACGTGCGGCGCTTCAGGGATGGCTGGGAAATTTTCCTTGGACATGCCGACCATCTTGTACTTGCGCTTTCCCGACTCAATCTGCACCCAGTGGTTCTCAAGAAATTTAAATTTAATTTCTTCGTCAGGGAGCAGGCGCACAAGCTCTAAGAGCTTTTTGGCGGGTATCGTTCCGCTGCCTTCTTTTTTAATTTTCGCTTCGCAAGAAGTGCAGATGCTCAGTTCGAGGTCGGTGGCGGTGAGGGAAAGTTTATTGCCTTCACCCTCGAATAGAAGGTTTGACAGGATGGGAATCGTTGTTTTGCGTTCGACGACGCCCTGCGTCATTTCCAGTTCTTCCAGCAGATCATATTTCTTGACGCTGAATTCCATCGTGTCTGTTCCCTCGCGGAGTTTCGTTGTTGCTCCACTCATGACGGCTCCAATCTACTCTAAAATTAGAAAACGTTAAAGATCGTCGTAGTCGTAGAGCCTGTGAATCGGTGAAAAAGTATTATACGTCACTGACGCACATCGAGTTAGCGAAAGGAAAACTATTTTTGGAGCGGTGGATAACTCGGAAAAGTGGCGCGCGCGGCGGCGAAGCGCGAAGTTTTCCGAAAAGTCGCACAGGCGCGCGCGCGAATTCAACAAGGTACTCACAAGTTGTGCGAGGAATTTGCACATGCCGTTGCGGAGGAAAGGCGGCGACCGGCATGGATTCCATCACTCTGGAGGTGTTAATTCAAAAGGGAGCACATCTTGGTTTTGTGGAGGTTCACGCATCGTTCGTAGCATGAAGGCATCAAAAAGCGGAACCGTGAATGTGGTATCTCCATATTGCGGGCTGTAGATCATTCCCTTCTTGATAAGGCTTGATCGTATTGGTGCGACTGATTGGGCTTTGACCCCCAACTCCTCTGCAATATCTCCGGAACGCTGGCTACCCGCTCCGAGTTTAGCTAGGGCATGTAGGTACTGCCGTTCACGTGGAGTTAGTCGATCAAATCGAACACGGAAAAAACTTCGGTCGAGGCTTTTTATTGCAAGATTAGTTGCGGCTTTGATGTTTTCTAAAGTGATAGGAGAATTCTCGGCGATATTCCAAGCTTCATGTCCCCATTGCTGTAGAAAGTAGGGATACCCCTGAGTCTTCTCTAAGACCTCGACAATCGCGGCTTCACTGAAATTAACTGACTTGTTCCGAACTGGGCTTTGCAGTGCTTTTCTAGCATCAACATCAGACAACTGCCCAACATCTGGATAATCAAAGAGCCGTTCCGCATATGACTTGGCTTTACCTGAGAGTCCAACCACCTGCGGCAATCCGGCTCCGACGAGAATAAGCGGCAACCCGCGTTGATTGATTCGGTGTACGGCCATGATGAGTGCGCTGAGCTCTGCGGTGCGAAGGTATTGAAGTTCGTCGACGCATATCGCGACAGCGGTCCGGCGATCGGCGGCCGCCTCCCCAACTGCAACAAACAACTGCGTCAAATCTGCCTCTAGGTCGCCGCTATCTGCTGAGCCAAGTTCAGTGTCGAGTCCGACCTCGACTTCCCCGACTTTGGCTTTAATGGTTTTTACAAAACTGCCCAGTACCCGAAGCCCCCGTTTAACCTTATCGCTTGCGGATTGCATGGCGTCTAACGAAAACAGGACGTTTCTCAAGGCCGGAATTAACAACTGAGGCAGGGGCTTCTCCTCATTTGCTTCAATTAAGACTGCCTTGAAGCCGTCGGCGTCGGCCTTCTCCCAGATCTTATTCAACAAGACCGTTTTCCCGACACCGCGAAGGCCTACAAGAATTAGGCTTTTCGAAGACAGACGATTCCTAGTGCGGTCGAGAGCTATGTCTGCACTCTCGAGGATTTGATCGCGTCCTGCCAGCTCTGGCGGTTGAGTTCCAGCGCCCGGGGCGAACGGATTGTCTCGAGGGTTCATCGGTTATACCGAGTTTACCACGGTTTATGCTACCCAGGCATAAACTCAGTAGAACTTCAGTCGTGAGGCACTTTGGCTAGTTGAAAGAGTCGAGCAGGCGATTGATGGTGCGATTCAAATCTTTGTCTGTGCGGCGCAGAGCGTCAATCTTATTGATCGAGTGAAGCACCGTGGTGTGATGCTTGCCGCCGAACTGACGCCCGATTTCCGGTAGAGAGGCCGAGGTGAGCTGCTTCACTAGATACATCGCCACCTGACGCGGGAATGCGATGGCTTTCGTGTTGCTGCGGACTTTTAGGTCCGCGTCGCGCAACCCGTACTGTTCGCCGACGCGCTTCTGGATCAACTCGATGGTGACTTTCT
>DASYNR010000138.1:0-6611 GCA_036008485.1 Candidatus Acidiferrales bacterium
CTCCCGGATGTGTCCGGCGGGAATCTCGTCTTTACGTGCGGTTCGGAGAAATGGCATTCGTTCAGCTCCTGAAATTTGCGCGGATTTCGCGGACTAGCGCGGCGCGGGAGTTTGCGCGACCATTACGCCGCGTTTGAAATCATCCACCATTCCCGGATGCAGCTTTACTTCGGTTGGGTGCTTCGCAAGCGACATCTGATCAATGCGGTCCTGCAGCTTCAGCAGCGCGAAGAATAGGCCTTCTGGACGCGGCGGACAGCCTACGACGTAAACGTCCACGGGAACGACCTTGTCCACGCCTTGCAGCACGGAATAGGCATTAAACGGGCCGCCAACGCTGGAGCAGGCGCCCATGGAGATGCACCATTTCGGATCGGGCATTTGATCCCACACGCGCTTCAACACTGGCGCCATTTTCAATGTGACTGTGCCGGCGACGATCATCAGGTCAGCCTGGCGAGGTGATGGACGGAAAACTTCGGCGCCGAATCGCGCCATATCGAATCGTGACGTCGTCGAGGCAATCATTTCGATGGCGCAACACGCGAGGCCGAACGTCAGCGGCCAGATGGCGCTTTTGCGGGCCCAATTGAAAACGTAGTCCACCGACGTAATCATGAAATTCTTTTCAAAGCGCTGATCGAGTACGCCCATTGGTAGTGCGAGCCTCCGTACAGCTGATGAGTCTGAGAACGGAAGTATATCTGCGCGGAGTGGGGCAGTCAAAGAAGTTCGAGACGCCACGAGACATTTTATTTGGCAGATTGGGGAATGTTGTTAGAATGCGGCGCATGAGAAAACTTCTGCCGATGCTGCTTTTGCTGTCTATTACGTGCTGCGTATGCGCTGATACGTCACTCTGGAGCGTTCAAACTTCCGGCATTGCTACAAATTTGCGCGGGATCAGCGCGGTGAATTCGTTTGACGCATCCAGCGCGCCGGTGGTGTGGGCCTCCGGATCCGGCGGCGTGATTCTGCGATCCGAGGATGCCGGAAAGCATTGGACGCGGCTGCATGTGAAGGATGGCGACACGCTGGATTTCCGCGGTATTCGCGCGTTCAATCCCCTGGTTGCGTATGTCATGTCGATCGGCGGAGGCGATAAATCGCGAATTTACAAAACCGCCGACGGAGGGGACACCTGGGAATTGCAGTACAGCGACAAACGCCTGGGATTTTTTCTGGACGACATCGTGTGCTTCTCGCAATCGCAGTGCTTTGCGGTGAGCGATCCCATCGACGGGAAATTTTTGATTATTTCGACAGAGGATGGCGAACACTGGAAGGAATTGCCGGGCGATCACATGCCGCCGATTATTCCTGGCGAAGGTGTGTTTGCCGCAAGCGGGAGTTCACTGGCGATTTACGGCACGAAGGATATTTACTTCGGAACGGGCGGCGGCGCCACGGCGCGCGTGTTTCATTCCGCAGACCTCGGCAAGACGTGGACAGTTGCTGATACTCCACTGGCGGCGGGAAATGCTTCGTCGGGAGTTTTTTCTGTGCTACGCGTGGGGCAAACTGTTATCGCTGTTGGCGGAGATTACAAAGTTGTCGGTGGAAATGAGCACGCGGCGGCGTATTCGACGGATGGCGGCGTTACATGGAAGCTGTCGTCAACGCAACCTGGCGGATTCCGATCGGGAGTAGCGAGCATCGGCGGGAAAAATCTTCTGGGTGTGGGTCCCAATGGAGAAGACCTCAGCGCGGACCTCGGCGTCACATGGAAAAACACTGACGCGATTAACTTGAACGCGGTTGTGACGCTGAACGAAAATTATGCGTGGGCTGCGGGCGCCAAAGGCACGATCGCAATCGCGCAATTTATTTCTCACTAGACGCAATTGGCGCACAAGTTCAGCCGTATCCGGGTTATCGCGCGGACGGTTTTGTACCGCGAATCAGAAGCGCGCCTTCGCGGCGAAAGTCGGCTAGTTGAGCGGCGTCCTTGAACCAGCGGCCTTTGTATTCTGGGGGATTTGGCGTGGGGTCGGCGATGCGTTGGTGAGTTATGTCGGTGAAGCCCGCGTCGCGAAATAATGTGGACCATTCTTCGGCGGAAAGTAATTTCGCGGGAATTTCCAGCAGGGCGCCCCACTGATGGCAGTGCGGATTGTCCTTGAAATAGTTGATTAGAATCCACGCTGAGCCGCCTTCGGCAGTTACCCGAAAAATTTCGCGCAAGCCCTTTGCTGGATTCGGCCAGTAATATGCGGATTCAACGCTGACGACTCGCGTGAAGAAATTCGGCTGCCAGGGAATTTCTTCGGCGGAGCCGACGGTGCAGAAGACGTTTGGCAGGTCGGCGGTGGCGCGGCGCGCGGCACGAATCATTTCATCCGAAATGTCGATGCCGACGACGCGGCCTTCGTTCACATAGGATGCGATGAGCCGTACGAGCCAGCCGGAGCCGCAGCCGATATCGAGAACATTTTCTTCCGGTTGCAGAGACATTTCTTCGAGCATCGGCAGAACGATGGGCAGATGGTCGCGCTCCATGCCTTCGCCTTTGCCGGCTTCGGCCCACTTATTAAATTCAACGCGGAGGTTTTCGGCGGCGCTTTGATCGGACATTCAATTATTGTATCCGAAAAAATAATTTGGCGGTGGGGGGCTGAAAAATGAAAGGCCGCTCGCTCGATGGCGGACGGCCGTTTCGTTTCCGAGCTTTCAGCGGCGATAATAAAGTTAGAATTTTCCTTCGTCGGCGGAAGGGCCGTAAATCGAGGGCACGGCAATATTATTGAGGCGCAGATAGACGCCCATTTGCGCTCGATGATGCACGTTGTGGTTGAAAACAAAACCACGCATCACCACAACTTTCGGCATGCTGAACATGATCTGATCGCCACTCTTCAATGACCAGTTCGCCATCCATTTTGAATCGTCGGTAGCGGCCGCGAGCGCGGCGCGTCCAGCGGCTACGTTTTTATCGAAGCGTGCGAGCAATTCGGCGGTAGTTTTCGCCGGTGGTTCGGGAACAAAGCCTGCGACATCGATCGAATCGTTTTCTAAAGTGCTTTTGATCCAGCCGGGCATGTCCGTAAGGTGATTTGCCAGCGCTCCCATTTTCATGGATTTTTCGTGCGGGACCCAATCGAATTTTTCGAGCGGAACGCGCTCAAGAGTTTTACGCGTATTGGCCATTTCGTGATCGAATTCACCGAGGAAAGCTTGATTGATCGGCATAAAGAATCTCCTTTTCCCTAAGAAGGGGCAGTCAGTTTCGCTTTTTATTCGCCTTCTGTCAAGGCGAAAGATTTGCCGGGTTAGATGCGCGGGCAGATGGGAGGATACGAAAATTTAGGAAGCGCTATTCAGCGCCGTCCAGGCTGCTAGAGAGTCCATGTAGTCTCGCCAGTGCACGATCTTTTTCTTCTCAATCGTTACGACCGAGATGAGCCTGTTGTCATAAGCCTTGCCTGTGGAAAGAATTGTGCCGTGTACTTCGTATTCGAGAATCACAACTCGAATATCTTGAGAGCGGTGCACAACAAGCGCGTCGCCGGAGTGAAGCTTGATGGTGTTGCCGTATCCGGAAAGGCTGGCCATCAGATTTTTCCGGCCACGAATTGTCGAAGGCCAACCCGGGAAGTGGTAGCGCGACTGGAAAACTGCGTCTTCGGCAAACGTATCGAAATAATGATCGCCGTCAACAAGGCCTCGCAAGCCTTTCATGATGATTTCAAAGAAAGGATTGAGAGCTGCGAAAATTTCGTACTGGGAGTTTGTCATGAAGAACTCGTCGGCAACTTTCCGATTAATCTGGAACCTTCGGACGAGGGCGCAGCAAGCAGCGCCCTACAGCGTTCCGCGCGGGTGCGTTTGACGCGCGGCTACGCCTTTTGAACTTTAGCCAGTAATTGGACGAAGCGTTCCTGGCGCTCGGCTTGATCCTGCCCGGCATGACCCTCGGCGACTTGCGTAATATTCATGGAGCAGAATTTCGGGCCGCACATGGAACAGAATTTCGCGTCTTTGTAGAAATCGTCGGGTAAAGTTTCGTCGTGCATGCGGCGCGCGGTATCCGGGTCGAGCGAAAGTTCAAATTGTTTGTTCCAGTCAAAAAGAAAACGCGCGTAGGAAAGCGCGTCGTCGCGATCACGAGCGCCCGGACGGTGGCGCGCAACATCCGCCGCATGCGCGGCGATTTTGTAGGCGATCACTCCCTGCTTCACGTCCTCCGCGTTCGGCAATCCGAGATGTTCCTTCGGCGTGACGTAGCACAACATCGCCGCGCCGTACATTCCGATCATCGCGGCGCCAATCGCGCTAGTGATGTGATCGTAGCCGGGCGCGATATCGGTTACGAGCGGGCCGAGCGTGTAAAACGGCGCTTCGTGGCACAACTCAACTTCCTTTTTCACCTGCAATTCAATTTGATCCATCGGAATGTGGCCGGGGCCTTCGATCATTACTTGCACGTCGTGTTCCCACGCCTTTTTCGTGAGCTCGCCCAGCACGGCCAGTTCCGCGAATTGCGCTTCGTCGCTGGCATCGGCCAAACTTCCGGGACGCAGACCATCACCGAGAGAAAAACTCACGTCGTGCTTCTTCATGATTTTGGCGATGTCATCAAAACATTCGTAGAGAAAATTTTCTTTCTTATTGAAATTCATCCACTGCGCCATGATGGCGCCGCCTCGGCTGACAATTCCGGTGATGCGTTTACGCACGAGCGGAACAAATTCGGCGAGCACGCCGGCGTGAATCGTCATGTAGTCCACGCCTTGCTCGGCTTGCTCTTCAATAACTTCCAACATTAATGATGCGGTCAGGTCTTCGGCGCGCTTCACGCGTGAAATTGCTTCGTAAATCGGAACGGTGCCTACCGGTACGGGTGACGCGTCTATAATCGCTTTACGAATCTGCGGAATATTTCCGCCGGTGGAAAGATCCATCACGGTATCGGCGCCAAAATGCACAGAGTGATGCAGCTTCTTCAGCTCCTCATCAATTTCGCTGGTCACGGCGGAATTTCCAATGTTCGCGTTGATTTTGCAATTAAAGGCGACGCCGATGCCCATCGGCTCAAGCGATTTGTGGTGTATGTTGGCGGGAATAATTGCGCGTCCGCGCGCGATTTCGTCACGGACCAATTCCGGAGTGAGCTTTTCGCGCACGGCAACATATTCCATTTCTTCCGTGATCGCGCCAAGGCGCGCATAGTGCATTTGCGTCACGTTGCGTGTGCCATTTGTTCCAGCCGTAGCCAAACGCTTTTCCAACCATCCATCTCGAATTGCCATCGGATCCCCCGAGCTACTCCGCCACCGTGCGGCGCTGATATGAGATGAGATTATGTCACCGCGATGGGGATGCGGCAACCCGGTGCGAAAAACTTCCGCCGGACGAAAGTGGTGATAGGATTTGCGGAATCGATTGCACGCCGAAATGGAGGAGCCGCATGAAAAAACCATTCTTGGGCCTGGTGATACTGGCATCAATGTTTCTGGCGGGATGTCCGGTTTCGGATTTGCATCCTTTATATAACAGCAGCGACAACGTGACTGAGCCGTTGCTTGTTGGAAAATGGGTGCCACCGGACTCGGATGACAAAGGCTTTATTTCGTTTGAGAAAGCCTCGGGCAGTGGTTACACGATGACCATAAGCGATTCCGGTGCAGGCGTTACCGATCGGTACGACGTTCAGCTGGTGCGGCTGGGCGGAAATCTGTTCGCCGATTTACATTTTTCAAATCGGACGCACGCCAACACAAATGTCGATATGCCCATCGGGTTGATTGCCGCGCACATGGTTGTAAAGCTGACGATTGTGAACGGCGATTTGGGCTGGGCCACGATGGACGACGACTCGTTGAAAAATATACTGAAGACCGACGCCGCGTCCGGGAAGCCTGCCGTCGGAAAAATGGAATATGATTCGGATAACTCACTTGTTTTGGCGGATACGGAAACTCTACGGCGATACGTAACGGCTCATGGAGCGGATGGATTTTCGGAAGGAGATCATTGGCGCCGCTTGAAGTGATGAGCGACATCAGTTCAGAGATAAAATTCGACACCGGAGGAATGAATATGAGATTTGGAGCACGTTGTTCAATGGCATTGGCTGTAGCGGCATTTCTTATTGCGAGCGCTTTCGCGCAGGCACAGGGCGCGAATACAGCCACGAAACCGGCTCAAAGCGCGTCAAACGAACTGCTTGCGCAGTGGAATGAAGTTCACAACAAGCTGATTGCAATGGCGAAAGATTTTCCCGAAGATAAATACGATTTCAAAGTTCAGAAAGACGAGCGCACATTCGCGGAAAATTTGCTGCACATCGCAGGAGTTGATTACGAATTCATGAACTCCATGTCGAGCGCGAAAATCGGCCCCGATTTCGGCAAGGATTTGGAGAATCCTTCGCGCAGTGTTTACAAGACGAAAGCCGATGTGGTGAAACTGATGGAGCAAGTTTCCGCGGACGGCGCGGCGCTGATCAAGCAGCTTGGCGACGCCGGGCTGAACAAAGTTTTCAAATATCCGTTTGGCAATCGAATGGTGCACGCTTCTTATTTTCTTTGGGGAGATTTGGAACATTGCGGCGAACACTACGGGCAACTCGTGGTTTATTATCGCGCGAATAATTTGGTGCCGCCGGAATC
>DASYNR010000139.1:0-11188 GCA_036008485.1 Candidatus Acidiferrales bacterium
GCGGCGGCCAGCGGCATCGCGTAAATTCCCACGAGCGCCACTAGCACCAAACAAGTTGTGAATCGATGTAGCAACTCAATTGCTCCGGCACATATACTAACCACCGCCACGTTTCGCGTCAACGCGTGCAGCCGTGGAAAAAATGCATATCCAGCAACACGAATTTCCCAGTCCACTTGACATTTTCCGGCGTGGGCCTTTATATCAAGAGACATGGCACAAACATATTTCATCTTTAATTTCGGCACCAGCGAAGATGTCGCTCAACAAGCTCGCCACCGGCTCGACAGTTGGCGCCAAGCGTTCCATCTCACCAATAAGCTCGAATATAAACTTGATCGCGAAGCAGCCAAGAAAGAAGGCGCGCCCGATCATTTGAAATTGTTCGTGCGCCTGGATTTTTCCGACCACGAGAAACTTTCGCACCAGCGCTGGGTCGATCGAATCCCGGGTGAAGCGCCGTTCAAGGACTCGTCGCCGAAAGTTGTGCGTCAGGGCGATCCGGACTTCGCCGAATCAGCAAAACTTTTCGATGAACTTTTTCATGGCCAGCGCGCGGCCGACCGCGCAGCCCGCGAACGCTAAGGCGCGAGTTCAGGAATAGCGCCGTGAAATAGCGTCCAACAACTTTTCGTCAATTTCGCGCTAGCAGTGTCACCAGATTCGCTATAATCATCCGGTTGTACCGTCTCCGGAAAAGTAAGGGAACCGCACATGCCCGTTCAGACGCGCCCGAAGCCTGCCAAATCCGCTGCAACGAAATATCACGGGCTAACCGAAAAGCAGCTCGTCCAAATGTATCGCACCATGCTGCTTTCCCGACGCTTGGACGACCGCGAAATCCAGCTCAAGCGCCAAAATAAAATTTATTTTCAAATCAGCGGAGCAGGACATGAAGCTGTTCTGGTTGCCGCCGGCCAATTGCTGAAACCGACATACGACTGGTTCTGCGCTTACTATCGCGATCGCGCGCTGTGCCTCGCGCTGGGAATGACTCCTTACGAAATGCTGCTCGAAGCCGTCGGCGCGAAAGATGATCCCAGTTCCGGTGGACGTCAGATGCCTTCGCATTGGGGACATCCGAAATTAAATATCGTCAGCCGCTCATCTCCAACCGGCACTCAATTTCTGCACGGAGTCGGCATCGCGGAGGCCTCCTTCTATTACGACGATCATCCGAAAGCCTTGAAGGCCGCCGAAAAAGCGCCGCTCGGCAAATATGTGACGCATCACGGCGATGAACTCGTTTACATTTCTTCCGGCGACGGCGCCACCAGCGAAGGCGAATTTTTTGAATCGCTGAATACCGCCTGCCAAAAGAAATTGCCAGTCCTCTATCTTGTCGAAGACAACGGGTACGCGATTTCGGTTCCCGTGGAAGTGCAAACCGCGGGCGGCAGCATTTCCAAACTCGTTGCCGGATATCCCGGCTTGCTCATTCAGGAATGCGACGGCACGGACGTTCTCGAGAGTTACGCCACATTTCAACGCGCCGTGGAATATTGCCGCTCGCGCAAAGGTCCTGCGCTGATTCACGCGCACGTCACGCGTCCATATTCCCATTCACTTTCCGACGACGAAAAACTTTATAAGTGCGAAGCGGAGCGCACTGAAGAAGATCGCCGCGATCCGATTCGCAAGTTCTCTCAATTTCTCGTCGGCGAAGGCATCCTCAATAAAAAAGATTTAGAAAAAATCGAAAAAGAAGTCGAACTCGAAGTTCGTGATGCCGCTGACAAAGCGCTCGTCGCAGAACTTCCGGCAGTCGATTCCATTACGAAATGGATTTACTCGCCGGACGTCGACGGAACTTCAAAATCATTCGATACCGCTCCGAAATTTTCAGGCGAACCGAAAACCATGGTTGAAATGGTTTCGGCTACGCTTTCCGCCGAAATGGCGCGCGATGAACGCATCGTCGTATTTGGCGAAGATGTTGCCGACGTCAGCCGCGAAGAAAATATCGACAAAGTGAAAGGGAAGGGCGGCGTCTTCAAAGCCACTTCCGGTTTGCAGCGCACTTATGGCGCCGAACGTGTTTTCAATTCACCTCTCGCCGAAGCAAATATCGTGGGACGCGCCATCGGCATGGCGATTCGCGGACTGAAACCCGTGGTCGAAATTCAATTCTTCGATTACATCTGGCCCGCCATGATGCAGCTCCGCAATGAACTTGCATTAATGCGCTGGCGTTCAGCAGGCGGATTCGCCTGCCCCGCGGTCGTCCGTGTTCCCATCGGCGGATATCTCACCGGCGGCGCGATTTATCACAGCCAGTGCGGCGAAACTATTTTCACGCATACTCCCGGCCTGCGAGTCGTAATGCCATCGACTTCTCTGGATCTCGCGGGACTCTTGCGCACATCAATTCGTTGCGACGATCCGGTAATGTTTTTGGAGCACAAGCACCTCTACCGCCAACCTTACAATCGCTCTGAAGATCCCGGCCCCGATTACACAATTCCGCTCGGCAAAGCGCGAGTGATGCGCGAAGGCAACGACTGCACCATCATCACTTACGGAGCATTAGTTCATCGCGCGGAGGTGGCCGCGGCCCAACTTGACCGCGAAGGAGTTTCCGTCGAAGTTCTCGACCTCCGCTCGCTTTCTCCCTACGACTGGGAAGCCATCGCCGCAAGCGTCACTAAGACCAATCGAGTGATCGTGGCCTATGAGGACACGCTTTCCTGGGGCTACGGCGCTGAAATCGCGGCCCGCATCGCCGACGAGCTATTCGGTGACCTGGACGCCCCAGTCCGCCGCGTAGCTGCCATGGACACGTTCTGCGCCTATCAGCCGAAACTTGAAGACGCAATCCTGCCCCAAACCGAAAGCATCGTCTCCGCCGTTCACGACCTGCTGGCCTACTAAATCCGCATTAAATCGAAGGAACTTTTTGGTATCCTCGTCCGTATAACAGGATAGAACGGCGCGGCATTCCAGACTGCTTCAGCGCGAGTTTTCATTCCACGCGCAGAACCTGGAACCGCACAGGAGGCGACAAATGTACTGCTCAACATGCGGCCGGGAAATTGTGAACGAGTCAAACTTCTGCTATTTGTGCGGCGCCCGCCAAACCAGCGCCACCGCATACACAAATTGCTATCCGCACCCGCACAAGCGCCTGGAACGCAGCGTCACAGATTCCAAGATCGCCGGCGTCTGCGGCGGCCTCGCGGAATATTGGGACATGGACCCCACGATGGTCCGTCTTATCGCCGTGCTGTTGGTGCTTTTCCCAGTGCCATTCGTGCCCGCGCTCCTGGCTTACTTCGTAGCGTGGATTGTAATTCCCAAAGCCGAGTATCCCGTCTACGCGCCAGCCCCGTCTCAAGTTCCACAGAGCGGATCGCAAGCGCGATAGTCGCTCTTGTAGCGCCACCGTTTGCGGGTGGCAAGTTCCATTTTTGCCGGTCCAACTGCAAAACCTAAATCTACAGCTGCCACCCTCAAAGGTGGCTCTACACCAGCCCTAACCACGCCTCCCTGAGGGGTAACTACCTTCCTACCCCTCCCCTACCCCCCCGTTACGCGCATCAATGTCAAAACAAAGGAGTTACGTGGGGCCTTTTTAGCATCAATATCAAAACAAAGGACTTAGGTAGCAATCTTGCTATGAATGTCAGAACAAAGGACTTATGACTCGAGTGTTTTGACATTCTTACGCGTGTGCCTTAAAACGGTAAACAGGTCCCTTCCTACGTCAGTGCAAGAGGGCGAGATCCAGTTCTGAACTGACGATTTGAAAGGATCGTCCAAGTCTGCGGCTCAGGCTAGCGCGATGGGGAGTTTATGTCAAGAGAACTATAGTACCAAGTACCAAATAGCTGGTGGAAAGTGCGAAAACGCATTCGAAGAGGGTTTCGAATGGCGAAGATGAAGTTTAGGCATCCGATTTCAACGGCTAATCCGATGCGAGGCTATGGTCCACCGCTGGTCTGGACATATCACGGCAACTCATCTCAGCACTATCCGGCCGTTCTATGGTATAGCGTTGGGTAATGCAACCGACCGCAAATTCTCACGGTACGCCTACCGACACGGTGCAATCGCCTAAAAGCCAAAAGTCGCGTCTGTGGCGCCACATTATCCTGTTTGGGCTGGCAGGTGGAGTTCTGATCACTCTGCTCAAGTGGACCGAGTATCGCTATCTGGTAGTTGAGCATTCGATTGAGATCTATGGCGGGCTGACGGCGGCGACGTTTGCGGCGTTTGGGATCTGGCTGGGGCTTCGGCTGACGCGGAAGCAGATTGTTTTGAAGGAAGTGCGCGTGTCTGTTCCCGTTCCGGCCGGACAGCCATTTGCCGTGAACTCCGAGAAGCTGGAGGAGCTGGAAATTACGCCTCGCGAGCTGGAAATCCTGGAACTGATTGCCAGAGGCATGAGCAACCGCGAAATCGCCGAGAAGCTTTTTGTGAGCGAGAACACGGTGAAGACCCACTCGAGCCGTGTGTTCGATAAACTTGGCGCAAAGCGCCGCACGCAAGCGGTGCAATTGGGCAAAGAATTCGGATTGATACCCTAAACTTGGCAGCGGAGGAAGGCTTTGAAGAAAGCTAGCGGCTCTGATGGAGATTGGCATCGAGAGTCCCTAGGGCTGACGAAACGCCCTGGGCTACAAAAGCAACCGCTACGCTCACTCCAAAGCATGATTTTTGGCCTTCCGGGCAAAAATCACCCGAAAGGATGACGACAATTCCGCGGGCTGTAGCTAAATTGCGCCAGTCGTCAATCCTCAGATATCGATCTTCAAATACGGGAGGAGATGAAAGTGAAAAAGACGGTCATCACATTTGGGTTGATTTCAGGCGTTATTTCGTCGTTGCTGATGCTTTGCTCGACTTCGCTTGTCGACCGGATCGGGTTCGACAAGGGCTATATCCTTGGCTACACGGCAATCGTGCTGTCGTTCCTGCTGGTGTTTTTCGGCATCCGCTCGTATCGCGATAACGTGGCAGAAGGCCACATCACCTTCGGGAAGGCGTTTGCTGTTGGGATCTGCATCACTTTGATTTCGTGCGTGTTCTACGTGGCCACCTGGGAAGTTTTGTTCAAGACGATGTTTCCGGATTTCATGGATAAGTATGCTGCCTACACGATTTCAAAGGCGCAGGCTTCCGGCTTGAGCGCGCAAGCGTTGCAAGCACAAATCGATCAGATGCAGCAGATGAAAGTGATGTACGCGAATCCGCTTTACAATGTGCTGCTCACGTTTATCGAGCCGTTCCCGGTAGGATTGGCGATCACGTTGCTTTCGGCAGCAGTGCTGAGAAAGAAGGCGCGGCCGGAATCGGCGATCGCTTAGGCGTGCAGGGCCGCAATGTCTTTAAGTCGCCACAGGGCTGCAGCGGACCGCGCTCTGTCGACAAAGACGATACCTCAGCGGACGAAAAATTTATTTAAGAGAGAGGAAAAAATGGCGAGAATCACTGGAATTGGCGGTGTATTCATTAAAGCAAAAACCGACGAGAAAGCTCTTCGCGAATGGTACCAGAAAAACCTTGGCATCAAGATTGATGACTGGGGAGGCTGCGCGCTGGATTGGCCCGAAGATAAGGCCGAGGACAAAGGTGTTACGGCATGGATGGTTGCAGCGCCCGCCACAAGATGGTTCAGCCCGAGTGAATCGAGCTTTATGATTAACTATCGCATCGACAACATGGACGAAATGATCGCTCAACTAAAGAGTGGTGGCGTTGAACTCTTCAAGGGTCCCGAATACCACGAGAACGGAGTTTTTGCCTGGGTGATGGATCCGGACGGAAACAAAGTGGAATTGTGGGAACCAAAGATTTTCGACGAAAAAAACAAGAGGGCTTAGGTAAGAGAGTTGTCATCCTGAAAATAGGCGCGGGCGGAATCGGCGCAGTCTGCTGCGAAGGCGTGAAACGCTTGCCGTAATCACGCTTTACAGCGCTGCGCTTTTTCCGCGTGCCTTCCTCACGCGAAAGTTTTACTCATAGCGCAGCGCAATAATTGGATCCGTCCGCATCGCCCGCCGCGCAGGAATGTAGCACGCCAGAAGAGCCACGAAAGTAAGCAGCACCGAAACTCCAATCAGAGTGGTCGGATCCGTTGCACTGACCGAATACAACATTTTGGACATCAGCCGCGTCAGCCCAATCGCTGCTGCTAGTCCGATTCCCACGCCAACAAGCGCCATGCGCATTCCTTGTCCAACCACCAGTTTCAGAACATCGCCGCGTTGTGCGCCGAGCGCCAAGCGAATTCCAATTTCGTGTGTGCGCTGTCCCACCAAATATGAAATTACGCCATAAATTCCGATGCTTGAAAGCACCAGCGCCAACAGCGCAAAAACTCCCAGCAGGATCATGGAAAATCTTCGGTCCGCCAGGGAGTCGGCAACGACTTCGTCCATCGTTTGAACGCCGTAAACAACTTCATTGCTGTTTATTTTTGCCATCGTGGTGCGAATCACATTCGCCTCGTCGCCGGGAGGCCCTTGCGTGCGCGCTACCAGACCAATCGACGTGGATACGAGCTGCATCAAGCGGTCCGGAATTTGCATGAACGGCAAATACATTTGAGCTTGAATTGAGGCGGTTGCGTCGGAATCCAACCCCCAATGTTTCACGTGGCCGGCGATGCCGATAATTTCAGGCTGCGAATTCAGAATGGCCAGGTTGATGCGCTTTCCAATCGGATCTTCATTTGGATAATACTTACGCGCGAAAACTTCATCGATCACGACAACAGGCGCGGCGTGTTCATTTTCCTGCTCGGTGAAAAACCTTCCGCGCAACAATGGAGTTCCCATCGCCTTCAAATATTCCGGCTCGACGAGATAGAACAACGCTTGCGTCATTTCATCCTGCGTCGCTGGTTTCGTCTGGCCCTCTTTCCAGAATGGCAATTCGGAATCGCCCTGCATGGGCATCGCCCCGCCCTGCAAGGAGAGCGCTTGGATTCCGGGAATCGCCGCCAATTGGCCGTGAATCTGGTGCATCACGGCGCGAAGCCCTTGCGGATTTTGCGCCAGTCCGGGCGGCAGCGTGGTATTGAACGTCAGAACATTGTGCGGATTAAATCCGGGATTCACATTCCACAAAGCCGTCAGACTGCGAATCATCAATCCCGCGCCGACCAAAAGCACCAGTGCGAGCGCCAATTCAATCGCCACAAATGTGCTTTGTGTTTTGTGCCGAGCGCCGCTTGAACCTCTTCCGCCTTCCTTCAGCGTTTCCGCCACGCCGCTGCGCGATAATTTCAGCGCAGGCGCCAGTCCAAAAAGAGTTCCGACCAGCAAAGAGACTCCCAGCGTAAATAATACGACGCGCAAATCCAATCCAACTTCATGCGCGCGTGGCAATGCCTGCGGAAGAGTTCGCAGTACCGCTTTTGTTCCAGAATATGCAATGAGAAGTCCCAGTCCGCCGCCTGCAATTGCGAGCAAAACACTTTCCGTCAGGAGTTGACGGATCACTCGCGCGCGTCCTGCGCCCAACGCCGATCGAATTGCGAATTCCCGCGTGCGTCCCGTCGAACGCGCCATCAGTAAATTCGCCACGTTCGCGCAAGCAATCAGCAGAACAAATCCGACGGCACCCAGCAACATCAAAAGGATCGGTTGAATATCGCCGACCATATCTTCCTTCAGCGGAACAAGCACAATTCCCATCCCTTTATCCGCTTCGGGATATTCCGCCGCGAGATTTCGCGCCACGACGTCCATATCCGCTTGCGCTTGTTGAAGCGTAACGCCGGGTTTTAGGCGGGCAAACGCGTGAGTTCCAAAGCTCACTTTGCGATCGCGAAATGTTGGGTCGTTCCACTGGCCAATCGGGACATAAACTTCGCTGGGGTTCGCATAAAGACTGAAGCTCGCGGGAATTACGCCAACCACGACATAGGATTTACCGCTTAGCGTGATTGCTTTTCCAACGATATTCGGATCCGATCCGAATTTTCGCGCCCACAATCCGGCGCCAATCAGCGCGACCGGCGCTGCTCCTACTTGATCTTCTTCCGGACGGAATGTTCTGCCGGCGATCGGCTGCACGCCCATCACCGCGAAGAAGTCCGCGGAGATCATCACGCTGCGCAGACGCTCGCCCTCGCCGACGCCCGTCAAAAACAGATCATCATTTCGCCGCGCGGACATGGCCGAAAATGAGTGATTGTTTTTCTGCCAGTCCAAGAAATTCAAATAAGTGATCGAACTATTTCCGAAGCTGCTGGTCTTCGCGTAAACGGAAATCATTTTGTCCGGGTCGGGGTAGGGCAGGGGATTCAGCAGGACTCCGTTCACCACGGAAAATAGCGCGCTATTCGCGCCGATTCCCAGCGCCAGAGTTAGAATCGCGACGGCCGTAAATCCGGGCGTCTTCAGTAGATTGCGAATTCCGTAGCGGATATCCTGCAACAAGGTATTCATTTCGCCCCACAATCCAAGCCCGAATTGCGATATTGAAGCGCGGCGTTGACGTAGTCTGTGCAAAATTAGACGCCGTCAAGCTCGCGCTCTTCTTACCGTAATAAACGAGCAATGAGAGGGAATTGTTCCCCGGTATTTTGTGGGAATTACGCTTTCGGTTTCGGCCGGGGTTTTGAGCTGCGTCCGAAAAATGCGTGGTCCAACGAAATGCTGCCCGCGCCGAAACTTGCGAGCGCCAACGCAGCCGCGCCGAGCGCAAGTGCAAATTGGTAATCCGGCACGGCACGAATTCCGTGCACCATATCCACTTTCCATAGAGCGACAGCCATTTCAATCGCGAATAACAACGCCACGATGCGCGTGCCTAATCCCAGCGCCAGCAAGACGCTGCCGCCGACTTCGAGCGTTACCGAAATGTACGCGAAGTATGACGGCAACCCCACGCTCACCATGTACTGTTCAGGCCCGGCGATTCCGTGCGCAAGCTTGGGATATCCGTAATAAAGATAAAGCAGCGCCAGCGTGCATCGCAGAATCAGCAGGGTAACGGGCCTCAGGTTATCTAGAAAATCCACGAGAATCCTCCAAAGTAAAAATGGTTCTTCGCTACTAAATGATTTCAGTTTCTCTGGCGCAGCATGATAGCAGAATGCGTGTCGGCGCCACCTTTGCCTTCAGGAAATTCCCCGTGTTCGGCAACCGGACAATCGCCGTGCGTAGTGTAGAATAAACTTCCGCAATGGAGAATGAGATCTGATGCACGGTAGCTCGCGTAAACTAATTGTCGTCGTAGCAATACTTCTGTTGGTGGCCGTCCTTCTTTTTTGGAAATTCCATTCCAGTCATCACGTAGCCGACGAAGCTTACGTCGCTGAACCGACGGTAAATGTTTGGAGTACAACCGCCCAGGTTCGCCAGCTCGCCGCCGAAATTCACTGGGGCGAAAAAGTCGAAGTGCTCGGCCACAGTGACACGTTCACAAAAATCCGCACTACAAAGGGCGTCACGGGATGGGTTGACGGGCGCCGCATAGTTGACGGCACTACCTGGCTTAAAGAAGAAGAACTCATCACCAAAGCGAAGCCGATGCCGCAGCAGGCGACGGGACGCACAAAAGTTACCACCAACCTTCGGCTCGAACCCGGACGCAATACTCAGCGTATTTATCAATTGCCGGGCAGCGTTCACGTTACAATTTTAGCGCGCGCCACAGCTGAGGCAGCGCCGCCGCCGACAACTGGATCTCCGCGCGCCGCAAAAGATAAAGCTGCCGCGGACAAAGCTGCGGCGGATAAATCTGTAACAGATAAATCTGCGCCGGATAAGTCGGCTGACAAGCCCGAACCGCCGAAGCGCGAAGACTGGCTCTTCATCACGGTCACGCCAACTTCAGCGTCCAGCGCTCCGAGCACGGGCAGCGCCGATTCACCGCAAGCAAATCAGGCGCTTCTCGTTACCGGCAATGATCCTTCGCAACAGCCGGCCGGAGCGCCAGGCGCAGCCGTTCCTCAACTTGCCGGATGGGTGCTCGCGCGCTTTATTGAATTAAGTTTGCCCAGCACGCTACGCGATTACGCCACATCTTCCGGGATGCATCCCGTGGCGTGGTTCGTGCTGAATCGCGTTCAAACTTCTCAAGGGGATCGCGCGCAATATCTCGTCGCTGGAACGATGGGTGGCGAAGGCCAAGCCTGCGATTTCAGTTTAATTCGCGTGTACACCTGGGGCGGTGGAAAGTCTCGTTACGAAACCGCGTACGTCGAAAGTGATTTGTGCGGATATTTTCCAATCACCGTGGATAAAACCGCCGGCAAAGGCGATCCGGTTTTCCATTTCACCGCGCTCACCGAAAAAGAGCCGCGCCAGGAACGAACCTATGTGATGCATCAAACTTCTGTGCGCCGACTCCGAGAAGGGGAAGTCCTGGAAAAGCCGGCGGTGAAACCGAAGCATCGCTGAACTCGTTCATGCGCGCAACCGCCCAAGCATTGAGTCTCATAATCACCGCATCATGCGCCGCGCTTTTCAGCGGCTGTTCCGGCTCCACAACTCGCGCGCAACAAACAAAACCCGCGCCGCCGTTGATCGAATATCTCGGCGCGTGGGGCACAGAAGGCAGTGGTCCCGGCATGCTCGACGATCCGCGCAGCATCGCCACCGACGATTTCTCCGCCGCCTATATCGCCGACGTCGGCAAGCCCGATCGTTTCGTCAACAAATTCACGCGTGGCGGTCATCCTCTACAAAGTTTCTCGCCGACCGTTAAATTCCAAGATCCCTGCGCTACTGCGGTCGACCACGGCGGCATGATTTACGTTCTCGATTGCAGCAGCGGCGTTCTTTACACGTTTCTTCTTCAAGAGGCGACGATACAGCACAGCATTCACACAGTCACAGCGAAACAAAAGCCAGTCAGTTTCGCCGTGACCGATGACGGACATATTTATGTCGCATCGCGCGAAGCGCCGGTGACGGTGTTCAATCCGCGCGGCGGCCGGATTGGCCCGCTGGGAAAAAGTTTGAAGGAGGGTTTGGTGATCGCGGATCAAGTTGCTGCCGCGCCGGATAATACGATTTACGCGGTCCGGTGCACGCAGCCATTCGTCGAGCAGCTCGCGAGTGACAGCAGCACTGTAAATCAGTGGGTGCGGAACACCGCCGTCTCAGGCGCAGCCGAAAATGACACTTGCTTCCTCGCCGCCTCGCAAAAATATATCGCCTTACTTGCGAATGTTCCCAGCGCGCCGGTTCTTCGCATTTTCGCCGTTGCCGAGAAACACGAAAAATTGTCC
>DASYNR010000140.1:0-8677 GCA_036008485.1 Candidatus Acidiferrales bacterium
GAAGAAGGCGGCCTGATGCCCAGCGAGGAATGGGTACAGCGCGTGCAGCATCGGGCATGGTATCCGGGCGAAACAATTTCCGTTGCCATCGGTCAGGGAGCAATTACGACCACGCCGCTGCAGCTTGCGCGAAGTATTGGCGGCATTGCATTAGGCGGAGTTTTCAAAGTTCCTCATCTGCTGAAGTCGCTGGACCCCGGACCGGGAATGCGATTTCCCATTTCAGAAGATACCGTCGAAAAAGTTACTCAGGGAATGGAAGACGTTGTTGATCCCAAATTTGCCGGCGGCACCGGTCACGTTGCGTTTATTAAAGGCGTCGAGCTTTGCGGCAAATCCGGCAGCGCGCAAACAATCGGCGCGGAAGGTTTAGCGAAGGCGAAGAATCGCGCGGACTTCAAAGACAACGCGTGGTTCGTGGGATTCGCGCCGCGCAGGAATCCAGAAATTGTGGTGACGGCGTTCGTGCAAAGCACGCAGAAGCATGGCGGCGAAATTGCCGCGCCAATTGTGCGTGATGTTGTGAAGGCTTACTACGATAAGAAAAATGAAAAGAACGGCACGCAACTGACTGCCGTGAACGCGCCTACCGACACGCCATCAGTTCCAGTGCAGAAGCCATTGACATCGCAACCTATACCGCAGCAGCCCAAGGCAACGCCTTCCGCTCCGCCACCGGATGCGCTGCCGCAACCGAAAAATTCAAACGGCGCAGGTAAGCCAACGCATCAATCAAGGTGATGGCAAGGTGATGGCGAGATAGTTGCCAAACGCAATCACGATGAAAGTAAAATGAAAGTCCAGTGAGAGCCAAGTGAAAGAACGCTCAGGAATCGGTGAATACGATTGGTGGCTGCTGGCCATCGTCGGCGCAATTTGCGCCATGGGTGTCGTGGAAATTTATTCGGCGACGCACAACGCTCATCAAGCCGGCATGGCCACGTACGTCAAGCAACTCTGGTGGCTGCTGACGGGCGTGATCTGCATGCTGGCAATTTCCCGCGTGGACTATCACATGATTTTGGAGCAGGCGCCGATTTTCTACCTGATCGGAATGATCGCACTGATCGCGGTGCTTGCCGTGGGCCAAACTCGCCTGGGCGCGAAGCGGTGGCTTCCAGTGTTGGGTTCATTTTTTCAGGTGTCAGAGTTGGTAAAGTTGATTATAATTATCGTGCTTGCTCGCTTTTACAGCGAAGTCCGCACCGAGCAGCTATCGCTGGCGGATTTGGTAAAAGTGGCTGTTTTAACCGGAATTCCGCTGCTTTTGATCCTGAAGCAGCCGGATTTGGGCACCGCGATGGTTCTGGTTCCGGTGGCAGTAGTCGGAGCCTTCCTTGCGGGTATACAATGGAAGCATGCAGCGGTAATCTTGCTGCTGGCTGGTTTGCTGATCCCCGTAGGATGGGGTTTCGTGATGAAGCCGTATCAGAAGGAACGCATTACGACGTTCCTGCGCCCGGAAGATGATCCGAAGAAAAAAGGCTATCAGATCATCCAGTCGGAAATTCAGGTAGGTGCGGGCGGATTTTGGGGAAAGGGCCTGGGACGCGGCAGTCAGAATCAGGGGGGATTCGTTCCCATCCAATATTCTGATTTTATTCTCGCCGCGCTGGCTGAAGAGACAGGTTTCATCGGCGTGTTTATTACGCTGACTTTGTACACGGCTTTGCTGCTACGCCTGGTCCACAATGCGCAACGGGCAATGGATCGCTCAGGAATGTATCTGGTGATGGGCGTGGCGGCGATATTAGGGTTTCACCTGCTGGTGAACGCGGCCATGATGATCGGAAAGGTACCGGTCACCGGCATTCCGCTGCCTCTTATGAGCTACGGCGGGTCAGTTACGTTGTTTGTTTTTCTGTCGTTGGGCCTGGTGATGAATGTACGCATCAGGCGCTTCGTCAACTAAATCTATAGGGAAGGACCTTCCGGCGATTGTCCGGAACGCCTCCCGTTTGCGAGAGCAGCACCGCGTGGCGCGCACACTTCAAAATCAATTGAGCCCCAGCTCAAGCTTCCCGGCATCCGGGAAAGCTGTGGCCGCAGTGCGCGCGGGCGCCCAATGCGCCGCACCGCGCCGATGCGCTCTGAGGAGTTTTCATGTCGAAAGAACTAGTGATTTCAGCTACCCCGCACGAGACGCGGGTGGCGATTCTGGAAGATGGGCATCTTTGTGAGATTTACATTGAACGTGAAAAAGAATTTGCACTTGTAGGAAGCATTTACAAAGGCCGCGTCACACGCGTGCTGCCCGGCATGCAGTCGGCCTTCGTGGATATCGGACGCGACACTGACGCGTTTCTCTACGTCAGCGACTTCCTGGAAAATTTAGAGGACTACGACCACGTCACTGCGGACGAGGCGAAGGCGCACGCACCTGCAGTGCCTCCTGCTGCCGCGCAGACGGTTGTCGCTCCTCCCGCTGCGAACTACGCCGCGCCTACGCCATATTCGGCGCCAACTGAAATAGTTGGCGGCTCAGGCATTGGCGTCCTCGAGGGTGAAACGATTGGTGGCGCGGCGCGCGAACATTCTGCGTATCCACCGGCGTCCGGTGGCGAACCTACCAGCGCCCCTTATTCGCAGACTCCCGGCGTCGCTCCAGACTTCGATCCAACCGCCGAGAATCCGGCACACGGTTCGGCAGCAACTGAGCCTTCTGATTCAGCGCCGCCTCACGATTATGTCGCGCCGGTTGCGCCAGTTCACGGAAATTATCCTCCGTCTCCGCCGAGAATGCATTCAAGTCAGGGCCAGCATGACCGCCCGCGCAATGATCGGGGATTTGGCGGTGGTGGCGGGCGCGGTGGACGTGACCGCGGCGGAGACCGTGGAGGCAATCGCGGCGGCAGGTTTCGTCGTGGCGGCGGACGAGATCGCGGAGGCCGTCCACAGGGACGCGATTTGCCGGCATCGAAATACGCATCGTCAGGTCCTTCTCGCGCGCCCTATTCGCCGCATTCCCCTGCGGGATCATTCGCTCCTCGCGATAGTAAGGACGATTACTCACTGGCAGCGGATAATCTTCCGCCAATTATTTTGCCCGGCGAGTCGCTTGCCAAATATAAGGAGCGGCCGGCAGTAACACCACCGCCGTCGAACGTTGCGGATTTGAGCGCTGCGCTAACTAGCGCGATGGGATACGAACATCCGGAAGGATTCGGCGATCAAGCAGTTCCTCCGCAACATTCTGATTCGGAATTGCCGCCATCCCTGTATACAAACGTTGAATCAGTTGCGCCGCCCACTCAAGATTTGCACATTGAGCCGTCGCACGAAGCGTCATTTCCGATGGGACATGACGAACAACGTGAAGCGGCGCGCGAAGCGCTTGTGGAAACGCACGAAGAGGGCGCGGAAGTGAAAGATTCACACGACCGTTTCGCAAACCTGGCCGCTGAAGCGGAGGGCGTCCGCGAAGAATGGATTGGATCCGAAGCGCCGCGCACTGTCAGCGCCAACGAAGACGCGCGCCCCGGCATGGGACTGACGCACGATTCGCCGGCCGACCTGACCGACGAACAGGCACGCACGCTGGCCGAGAGTTTGGTCGAAGCCAAGCACGAAGAAGCACAGGACGAAGTGGACGATCAATCGGCGCTCGCAATTGGCGGCGCGGATTTTTCAGACGCGGAAGCCGACGCCGCGCACGCTGAAGCCCATGACGAATTGGAGTCCGACGAAGCCGAAGTGAACGGAAATGTTCACGACGAAAATCACGAAGACGGCGGCCACGAAACTCATGACGAAGCGGCCGACGCGGCGCACGATGAAGCCCACAACGCGAACATCGATGCCGGCGACGCCGAAGCAATTCACGCTGCCGGAGAATTCGCCGAGCCCGGTTCATCCGAACTAAGTTCCGCCGAGCAGCAACGGAACGATCAGAAATTTAATCGCGAGCCGCGCAGCGCACGCGTAGAAGATCCGAGGCGCAACGCGCGCTTCCAGCGGCCGCAGCGCCGCAGTGGAGGAGGTCAGCGCGGAGGACGTCCGATGCGTCATGGCCGTCCACCGGAGCGCCACGGGCGCCCGAGCAGCGGCGGACATGCGCCGCAGCGCCGCCCTCAATTAATTTCCGAAATGCTGAAGGCTGGCCAGGAAATTATTGTTCAAATTGCGAAGGAGCCGCTCGGCAAGAAAGGTGCGCGCATCACCAGTCATGTCGCGCTGCCTGGACGTTTTCTGGTTTATATGCCGACGGTAAATCACATCGGCGTTTCGCGGAAGATTAGTTCGGCGGAAACGCGTTCGCGATTGCGAAGCATTGTTGGCGAATATAAGAGCACATTCCCCGGCGGATTTATTGTGCGTACGGCAGCGGGAAATGTGAGCGACGCCGACCTGCGCATGGACATTGAATTCTTGGGCAAGACCTGGCACGAAATTTGCGCCCGCTCCGAAAATAAAAAAGCTCCGGCGCTGGTTCATCGCGATTTAAATTTGGTCGAGCGCATTCTGCGTGACTACGTCAGCTCGGACTACACCTCCATCTGGATCGATAACGAAGAAGAATTCAGCAAAGTGGTGGAATTCGTCAGCCGTTTCCAGCCGGATTTGGTCAGCCGAGTGAAGCTCTACACCAAGGAAGCGCCAATTTTTGAAGAGTTCGGCATCCAGCAGGAACTCGACAAGGCCATGCGTCCGAAAGTTTGGCTGAAGTCGGGCGGCTACATCGTGATCAATCACACTGAAGCGCTGGTGGCGATTGACGTGAACACCGGAAAATTCGTTGGTCGCGGTTCAACGCGTCTCGAAGATACGATCGTCAAAACGAATCTGGAAGCCGTGAAGGAAATTGTGCGGCAAATCCGGCTGCGCGATCTCGGCGGAATTATCATCGTGGACTTTATCGACATGGAAGAGCGCCGCAACCGCGACAAAGTAATGCACGCGATTGATGACGAACTTCGCGCCGACAAAGCGCCGTCGAAAGTGCTTTCGTTCAACGAATTCGGTTTGGTGGCCATCACGCGCAAACGCACCAAACAGGCGCTTGAGAAAGTTTTGTGCCAGCCGTGCCCGTACTGCACCGGCTCGGGAATGGTAAAGTCCATCCCCACCATTTGTTTTGAAATTCAAATGGAAGCCAGAAAAATGGCCGCCGATTTGGATTCCGCCAGCGTCACGTTGCGCGTGCATCCGGAAATTGCCAAAGCGCTCAAGACACGCGAAAGCGCGCTTGTCGAGGAATTGGAATCGATCAGCAAGAAGAGCGTGATTATTCAATCGGACCCGACGCTGCATTGGGAGCAGTACGATATTTATTGATGATGCGACCAGCATCATCATCCTGAGGAGCCAACGGCGACGAAGGATCCCTAAATTAAGAAAGGCCGGAGGCAAATTCACTCCGGCCTTTTTTCTTTCTGTGCGGTAGTCTGTTTTCTAGGCTCAACTGTCTGAAAATCTCTGCTCTTTGAATGGGTCCCCATACATGTTGTACCCGTTCTGCTCCCAGAATCCAGGCTGATCCACCGGCAGCAAATCAAATCCGCGCACCCACTTCACACTTTTCCACGCGTAAAGATGCGGCACTATCAGCCGCATAGGATATCCGTGTTCGGCGGTGAGCGGCTCGCCATCGTGAAGAAATGCGAAAAGTGATTTGGGTGACGCGAAATCCTTTAGCGGAAGATTCGCCGTGAAACCTTGCTCTGCATTCACCATCACGTAATGCGCTTCAGGCTTCGCGCCCGTCAATTTCAAAACTTCGCTAACGGGCACGCCCTTCCAGTGATTATCAAATCGGCTCCATCGAGTGACGCAGTGAAAATCGGAAACAAATTCGCGCTGCGGCAACTTGTTGAATTCTTCCCACGTAAATCGCATGGGCTTTTCCACCAGCCCGCCAATTTCAAAACTCCATCGCACCGGATCGAATCGCGGCACGAAACCCGCATGCAGCACCGGCCACTTCAGCGTCAGTGCCTGCCCCGGCGGCAAACGTCCCGCGTCGCGCATTTCCTGCTCGAGTTTCTTGCGTTCACTGCCTTCGCCGAATAGCGTGGACGGCCTCGCAAGCGGTGTTTCCCGCGTATGATATGATGCAATTTGACGTGAATTGATTCACTTTTCACGTAAAACATATGGCCGCACGAATCCTGAACGGCAATAAAATTCGAGACCAAATTTACAAGGAGTTGGAGTACCACATCTCCGCACTGCTTGCTGGGGGCATCCGGCCCGGGCTCGCGACGGTACTGGTCGGCGAAAATCCTGCGTCGAAAATGTATGTGGCCAGCAAAATTGCCGCATGTGAACAGCTCGGAATAAAAAGCTGGAATCACACTCCAGCGGCTACATCGTCAACCAAAGATCTCCTGACGCTGATCGAAAGTCTGAATAAAAATCACGAGATCGATGGAATTCTTGTGCAACTGCCTCTGCCGATTCAGGTGGATAGCAAACGAATTTTGGAATCGGTAAACCCTGAAAAAGATGTCGACGGTTTTCATCCCATGAATTTGGGCCGCCTTGTTACTGGACAGCCCGGCCTAGTGGCCTGCACGCCCAGCGGCGTGATGGAAATTCTGCGCCGCAGCGAAATTAGAGTGGATGGCGCAAATGCAGTCGTCGTGGGACGGAGTGACATCGTCGGGAAACCAATGGCGCTTCTGCTACTGCACGCAAACGCGACCGTAACAATTTGCCATTCCAAAACGCGCGATCTGCCGGGCACAATTCGCGCCGCGGATATTGTTGTCGCTGCGATGGGCCGCCCGGGAATGATCGCCGCAGACTGGATCAAACCCGGCGCGACGGTAATTGATGTGGGCACAACGCGCGTAACCGACGCCCCGCTGGCGGAAAAATTATTTGCGAACTCGCCGGAGCGTCTGGCAAAATTCCGCGAAAAAGGTTTCACCGTGGTGGGCGACGTCCATCCCGACGCCGCGCAGGTTGCCGGTGCAATCACTCCCGTGCCCGGTGGAGTCGGTCCGCTAACCATCGCGATGCTGATGAGTAACACCGTGAAAGCGTGCGAGATGCGCCGGGACAAATCGCGATACGCGCGAGAGCGAGCTATCGCCGAGCACGCGGATGTGCCCCAAGTAAAACACTAATGTTGCGCGTGGGACTCACAGGCGGAATTGGCTGCGGCAAAAGCACCGTCGCGAAAATGATGCGCGAACTCGGCTGCCGTATAGTTGACGCCGACGAAATTTCGCGCAATTTGGCAGAACCCGGCCAGCCTGCTTACAACGAAATTGTCGCCGCGTTCGGAAAAGGAATTCTTCAAACCGATGGCCACATGGATCGCGCGAAAGTTGCTCACATGGTCTTCGCCGACGCGTCCAAACTCTCGACGCTCAATAGAATTCTGCATCCACGTGTAATCGCCGAAGAGGAACGCCAATTAGTGGAAATCGCTCGCACTGAACCCAACGCCGTGGCGGTAGTCGAAGCGGCGCTCCTGATTGAAGCCGGACATCACAAAATATTAGAGCGGCTGATCGTGGTCTGGTGCCGGCCCGAGCAGCAAATCGAACGGCTGACAAATCCGCGCGGGCGCGGAATGTCACGTGATGACGCAATGCAACGCATCGTCGCACAAATGCCGCTGGATGAAAAACGCCGCATGGCCACAGACGAAATAGATAACTCCGGCGCGCTAGCCGCCACGCAAAAACAAGTCGAAGAATTGGTCTCGCGATTAAAGGTTGGGGGCGAGTCTGTGACACGCCCGCCCACGGATGAATCGAACTAAGTAGTTCGCGAATTAAGCTAGGAGAGCAATAATGGCCATAGATAAAAAAGCCGCAAGCATCGTTCGTTTAATTTCAGCAGGCGCGCTAATCGCGATGGCCGCTTACTGGGCCGGTGGCAAATGGGGTGAACACCAAATCCAGCGTGTCGAAAGTGTTTTCGCGCAAGCCACAGGCCAGCGCGCCGCAAGCAAACCGTACAACCTGACGCCGGACGAATCGCTAACGGTGAAAATTTACAGTGAAGCGTCTCCCGCGGTCGCCAACATTAATACTAAAACCGTCCAGTACGACTTCTTCAGGAATGCTGTTCCTGTAGAGGGCGCCGGCTCTGGATTCCTGATTGATCCGCGCGGCTACGTCGTAACCAATTATCACGTCGTAGAGGGCGCGCAGAATATCGAGGTCACGCTCGGTGATCACACACGCTATCCGGCTAAATTTGTCGGTGCTGACGAAAGCAACGACGTAGCGCTCGTGAAAATTGACCTGAAGGGCAAAACGATCACCGCGCTGCCGCTGGGCGATTCCGATAATTTGCTGGTTGGACAAAAAGTTTTGGCGATCGGAAATCCATTTGGCGAATTTTCCAGCACGCTCACCACAGGAGTAGTCAGCGCCATCGGCCGCACAATTCAAACTGGCGAAACAACAATCATCGATGAAGCGATTCAGACCGACGCCGCGATCAATCAGGGAAATTCCGGCGGCCCACTGCTGAATTCACGCGGCGAGGTGATCGGAATTAATACGGCTATTTACACTCCCTCGGGAACCACGGCCGGAATTGGCTTTGCAATTCCAATCGACACCGCGAAAAAAATCGTGCAGGACTTAATCACCGAAGGCCGCGTACACCGTGCGTCGCTGGGAATTCCCAATCCGCTCGAACTCTGGCCGGATCTTGCCGAAGCGTTGGGTTTTTCTTCTAATCAGGGAGGCTTGCTGATTCAACGCATCAGCGC
>DASYNR010000141.1:0-3482 GCA_036008485.1 Candidatus Acidiferrales bacterium
GGGCGGATTGTTGCTGTACCTGAAAAGCGCAGAGGCGGCGGGATGGCGCGTCTATGCGTGGCTTTGTGCGTTGATGGTGATTACGACGGCGGGAGTGTTCTCAAAGGAGAGCGCCGTCGCAATTCTTGGCGTGATTGTGCTTTACGAAATTGCGTTCTGGAGCGGACGCGAACGGTTGCGGGGACTCTATCTGGGGTGCGCGGCCCATGCGATTCCGATTGTGGTGATGTTGATACAGCGGGCGCGAGTGCTGGCGGCGTCACCACCGGCGCAATTTTCTTTTGTGGATAATCCGCTGCAAGGCGCTTCATTTTTCAGGGCGCGGATGACGGCGATTGCAGTGGGCGCGAAATATTTGTGGCTTCTGGTGTGGCCTGCAAAACTTTCGGCGGACTATTCCTACTCGCAGATTCACATCGCGAGTGGCAGTTTTCACGATTGGATTGCATGGCTGGCGGTTGCGGCGGTGTTCTTGGCCGTCGTGATGCAGTTTCGCGCGAACCGAGTGTATTTTTTCTTCGGAATGTTCGCGTTCCTGACGTTCGCTCCGGTGGCGAATATTTTATTTTTCACGGGCACGATTATGGCGGAACGGTTTTTATACTTGCCGTCGGTGGGATTCGCAGCGTGCGCGGTGATGATGCTTTATGCGATTAGCGAACGGACCAAGGTGCGCTTGCTGGCTCCCATCGCGCTGGGAGTGATTGTTGTGGCGCTGGGAATACGCACCTGGGAACGAAACATTGACTGGAAAGATGATTTGACGCTGGCGAGCGCGTCGGTGGAGGCGTCACCAGATAGTTTCAAAACACATTTTGGACTGGCGCTTGCGCTGGCGGCAGCCGATCCGACGCACGCGAACTACGAGCAAGTGATCGAGCAATCGGATCGGAGCCTGGCGATTCTGGATTCCCTGCCCGATTCTCGGAACATTTCAGTCGTGTACGCCACTGCGGGCGGGAACTACCGAATGAAGGGGGACGTGCTTGTGCAGCGTGGAGTGGGTGGGCAAGCGGCTGTGACGCCAGAAAGCACGCAGGCATATCAAAAGTCATTTCAGATTCTAATGCGCGGAGTTGCTATAGATCGCGTGAACGACGAGATTTATCGAGAGCGCAAACGAGCGCGTGGAACTCCCGCCGACAAAATTGCTCCGGCCGGTACGCCGCTGGTCTACACCAATTTGGCGACGACCGAATTAAGGTTGGGCAAGTATCGGGAAGCGTACGATACCGCGGTTTACGGGCGTGCGCTGAATCCCGATATTGTGGATTCGTATCTGCAGATGGCGCAGGCGCTCGCGCCGCAAGACCGAAAAAACGAAGCGGCACTGGCGCTGGTGGAAGGAGTGCTGGTTTCGGGATCGCAGAATCTTTTGACGCCGCTCGGGGTACTTTACAAATACGGAGTGGATCCGGAAGGCTGCGGGATCAAGCAAACGCCGGGCGGCGCGATGCTGAATAATCAGTGCGCCACGGTTCACAAAGAAATTTGCGAGGGCTCGGCGGAATTAGTCGCGCTGTATCAGAAGAGCTTGCGTGCGGATGCCGCAGCGACGGTTCGATCCCGAGCGGTGGAACAATTTTCGTGCGCGGTAGACGAGTTGCAGAAACATTAAGGCCGGCAATCGGAACAATAGCCGCCGATTTCGGTCCGCGTTACGGTGATTTTGATCTGGCAATCGTTTTCGATTTGCTTCTTAAGTTGCTCGAAGAGAGCGCTTTCCACTTCCCTTACTTTTCCGCAACGCAAACAGGCAACGTGAATGTGATCGCGCAAGCCGTGGCTTTCGTAATAGTGCTGATCGCCGCGGATATGGAGGAGGTCAAGCTCGTCAATCAGGCCGATGCGCTTGAGCATGTCGAGCGTGCGATAGACGGTGACGCGATGAATGCGCGAATCAATTTTTTGCGCGCGTTCGAGAATAGCGCCAGCGTCGAGGTGCTGGTCGGCGCTATCCATTACTTGCACAAGAACGCGGCGCTGGCGAGTGAGGCGGATTTTCTTGGCAGAGAGCGCTGCTTGCAAGCGGCCGGGACGCTCATGAGCGTTGATACGTTCGCCGCTGGAGACGCGTTGAGCGCGATGGAGGGGCATATTCTGACGTCGACTGCGCGGCAACTTTTTCCAGTACAAAAATCTCTACGAGTGTTGGAAAAGGCGCAGAACGTCATTGTACATGACGAAAGCAAAGACGACCAAGATGAAGACGAATCCAACCTGGATGAAACGTTCCTTGGCCTTGATGCTGAGGTCGTGGCGCAGCGCACCTTCAACGGCGAGCATAGTGATGTGGCCTCCATCGAGAATCGGAAATGGAAGCAAGTTCACGACGGCAAGATTTAGGCTGATGAATGCCATCATGGCCATTAAACTTCCGAAGCCCGCGCGAGCGGCTTTGCCGGACATGGTGACAATTCCTACCGGGCCTTGCATTTCTTTGAGAGAAACTTTTCCGACAAATAGCTGGCCAACCACGCTGACCATTTGTTTTGCGAGCCGGGCGTTAAACCAAAGTGAGAAACCGATGGAATCGATTACGCCCATATCTTTTTGAACAGAATAAATATGACGAGTAAAGCCAATGGTCCAGCGCGTGCCGCCGCCATCGCCCGGATCTTTATTTTCCGGCCGAACCTGAAACTTCATCGGATGGCCATTTCGGGAGACGCTTAGCTGAATCGGATGATCATGCCGCTGCTTGATCAACTGTGTGAACTGATACCAGCTTTCGACGGGGACTTCGTCATACGCAACGATCTCGTCGCCGGGCTTTAGTCCTGCGCGTTCCGAAGGTGAGTTGGGCGTCACAGTCTCAACAGTGATCTGCTCAGCGGGATAGCCGAACATGTCATACTCGTCCTGGTCGGCAGCTACAACTGTGGAGACGGTCTGGCCGCCACGATCAATCGTGACCGGCAACTGAGCGCCGGGAACGGCGAAACCCGTTTCCCAATGAGCGCGCTCCCAAGTGGGATTCTCGGCGCTGTTAATGGAAGTAATGCGGTCTCCGGCCTGAATGCCGGCGCGCTCGGCGGGCGATCCCTTAAACACGCCCACAACTTCCATGGGCTTATCCGCGTAAATTGCTTGCTGACCGACACCACCAAAGTGAATCGCGAAAATAATGATCGCCGCGATAACGTTCATCGTCGGCCCTGCCAACGCGATTAGGGCGCGCTGCCAGCGCGGCTTGGAGAGAAATTCGTCTGGTGCGCCAGTGCGTTCTTCTGAAATATTGTCGCCAGCCATGCGGACGTATCCGCCAAGAGGAAGAATGCTGACGCGGTAGTCCGTTGGTCCGCGCTTCCAGCCGAACAGGCGCGTACCGAAGCCGATGGAGAAGACGTCAACGCGGACGTCGAAGTAACGCGCGACAAGGAAATGTCCGAATTCATGGATGAGCACCATGAATCCCAGCGCAATGAGGGCGCCGCAAATTGAAAGAACTGTGCCGAACATTTTCTATGCTTCTCCGACGT
>DASYNR010000142.1:0-8621 GCA_036008485.1 Candidatus Acidiferrales bacterium
CAGCCTTCGTCCGTGAATTCGGGAGCATCCGACACGTTGATCACGATTAGTGGGACGGGCTTCAATCAAAACGCGCAGGTTACCTTCAACAATTCCACCACAGGTGTGACGGGCACAGCAGTTAGCGCCGGAGGAAATCAAATCACATTCACGCTGTCCCACACGTTGCTGCAATCCGGGGGACAATTTTTTATTGGCGTCACAAATTTACCGCCCGGCGGAGGCGCTGCTTCGCCCCAACTTTTATTCACGGTGAATAGCGCTGCGCCGCCCGTGAATGATAATTTTGCGAACGCGATTCCTGTGACCACCGCTATATTTACCAGCGCGGTGGACAACTCCTCGGCGACGAGTGAAGCCACGGATCCAATTCCACCGTGCGTGGCGGGGCTAAGCCAAAATCCGACCGGGAAATCCGTGTGGTGGCAATACACCGCGAGAACTGCGGGGAACGCGACCATCACTACTCTTGGAAGTTCGTACGACACGGTGCTTTCCGTTTATACCGGCACTGCGGGAAATTTTACGAACGTGGCGTGCAACAATGACATTTCCGCCTCGGTAAAACAGTCAGACGTCCAGATCGCCGTTACGGTGGGAACCACATATTTCTTCATGGTGACGGCGTTTGATACGACGCTGTGTCCGCCGGCCGGAACGAATTCCGCGGAATGCGGCGGAAATACAGTGTTCAATTTCAGCGGGCCGATTCCCGCGGGACTGAATGCGTCGCCTTCCTCAATCTCGATTACCGCGGGGGCGACCGCGACGTTCACGATCAATACGCTCAGCCCTCCGCTGAGCGGGCAGGTCACATTTTCAATTGCCGGATGCCCGCCCGTTTCGACTTGCACATTTTCCGCGGCGAGCGTTGTGGCCGGCGGATCCATTTCGCTAAGTGTCGTGACTACGGCAAACGGCGCTGCGCCCCCGGTGGGTAATTTGCGGCGGCTGATCCCGCTTACATCACAGAGCGTCATCGCAAGTGGAACGCTTCTATCGCTGGCGATGCTGCTTTCTATCTTTCTGAAAAAAAATTCGCGGCGGTGTGCGATTGGACTTGCGGCGCTGATGCTTTTCGTCGCGATCTCTAGCGTTGGATGCGGAGTCACCGCCGACAATGCACCCGCTCCGGTAGTCGGTACGACAGCAGGCGTTTATCCCCTGGTGATTACGGCAACCGGCACAGGAAATGTTACGGCAACGACGACGCTCAGCCTGACTGTAAATTAAATTCTCACGATCAAAAATTAAATTGCGGAATTTTCATGCCGCGGAAAACGGCAGGGAAGCCAGGTCTACATTTCCGCCGCTCAGAATGATGCCCACACGCTTACCTTCGGCATGAATGCGGCGATTCAACGCCGGCGCGGCGGAAACAGCTCCGGAAGGTTCCACAACAATCTTCATGCGTTCCCACAGAAGACGCATCGCGGCAATGATTTCCGATTCGCTCACGGTCGATATTTCATCCACGAGTCCGCTCAATATCCCGAAAGTTCGCGGCGAAAGATTCGCGCGTAGGCCGTCGGCGATCGTGTCGTAATGGTCCAGCGTGACGATGTGCCCCGCTTTCAGGGATTGGAAAGCGTCGTCAGCATTTTTTGGTTCCGCACCAACAACACGAATTTGCGGACGGATTCCCTTCGACGCAATGGAAGTGCCGGAAAGCAATCCGCCGCCAGAAACAGGCGCGATGATGAAATCGAGGTCAGATACTTCTTCGAGAAGTTCGGCCGCAGCGGTGCCCTGGCCGGCGATGATCAGGTCGTTGTCGTAAGGATGAATCAGAATCGCGCCCGTGCGTTGCTGAACCGCCACGGCGGTTTCCTGGCGCGATTTTATTGTCGGCTCGCACAAAGTAATTTTCCCGCCGTACGCTTCCACAGCGGCGCGTTTCACCATCGGCGAATTATTCGGCATGATGACCCACGCCGGAATTCCGCGGCTGCGTGCTGCTCGCGATAATGCCGCGCCATGATTTCCGGAGGAAGGCGTCACCACTCCGCGCGCTGCTTCTTCCGGCGTCAACGAGAAAACCGCGTTCGTGGCGCCGCGCATTTTGAACGAACCGGTGACCTGTAAATTTTCACATTTGAAAAAAAGTTTGGCGCCGGAAATTTCGTTCAGGGATTCGGAAGTCATCACCGGTGTGCGGTGGGTGTGCGAAGCGATGCGGCGCTGCGCTTCGCGAACATCATTCAGATTCGGCCCGAAATCATCGCTCAATGGATTTTCTCCCAGAATTCCCGGCACATTATGTCATATCGGCCGAAAAATTTAGCGTCCGCCGGTAGGAGAATGAAATGTAATTTTGCTCGCGGCGACATTTTCAAATCGGTCGTAGACGCGCACCGCGATGGTGTGCTCGCCAGCGGCAAGTCCGCGAAGCGGAATTTCATATTTCTCCACGACCGCGTCGCTCAGTCTTCCAGCCGGATAGACGAGAGTCCATTCGCCGGCGTCCAGACTATATTCAGCGCGCGCGATCGCGCTTGCCGAATCCTTAGCCGTAAACTGGATGCGCGTTTCGCCGGAGCTTTCACCCGCGCCCGCATTCAAGTCCGCTAATTCTGGCGGCGTATTATCCACAACGAATCGCTCCGACTCGCGGCTATTCTCGAGCGCCTCGGCCGGTGGATTTGAGGGCGCGTCGGACGCGACGATTTTCAAATAATAGGCGCCGTCGGGCATGGAAGTTGTGTCCCACGAATAATATTTTTCGTGAAGATTATCTTTCAGCAGCTTCCATTCCTTTTCGTTTTCGCCGCGGAAATATACTCGATAGACAAGTTCGTCGTCGTTGTCGTCGTGGCTGCTCCACAACACCGACTGAAATCCCTTTTGAGCGGAGCCTTGGCCGGGCGATGCGTCGAAACGCGAGGAAGGGCGATCCTGTAGTCCGCCGGAATTAAATCCGGAATTCGATGAGGAAGATGGCGCGCCGAAAGCTTCGGGCTGCCGTAGCCTCGTCGATCCTTGATTTCCGCCTCCGCCAATATTTCCGGAAAGGCCCTGGCCCTGAATGCGGATGCCAGGATCCTGCACGGCAATTCCGTCAATTTGCGGCGCAACATTTTTCGGCAAATAGGATAGGCTCATCCACGAAAGCACGGGCGAAGGGCTGCCGCTGCGAAGCACGGCTTTCCACTGAGCAAATCGCGCGGCGGGAGCGTCCACTTTCTGGCCGCTCTGCGTGTAAGGTCCGGCCCATGCGCTCCAGTTGGAATCGGGATTCGCGGTATTTCCGGCGCGAATATAAACCTCAACGTGCGGTCGTCCCGAAGCCGACATGCCGGAATTTTCGCCCCACCATTCCAACCTGCCCCACGCGGAGAAAAATCGCGAGTCGATTGGCTGTGATTCAAACGTGCCTTCGCCAACATCTCCGGGCCCCAGAGAAAATACTTTTCCCGGGTTCGCCGTGCACATAAATATTTTTCCGCCGGCGCCTTGCGCGAGCGCAGTCACCTGTCCCGATTCTGTTTTCGCGAGCGTCGTATATAAATTGTTGCCGTCGAGCGAAATCACGATTCCGTGGTTGCCGGTGCCGAGCAATAGCTTTCCAGTGGGAGACAATCCCAGCGCATAGACGAGAGTATCGCGCGAACTCCAGAGTTGCTGCGGAGATCCGTCCGGCGCGAGGCGATATACTGCGCTTCCATTTGCCGATGGGAGCGGCACAAATGGAGTCTGCCCGACCGGTTGCTGCTGCGGCGCGCCGCCAAGCACGAACACATTGCCGGTACCCGGCTGGGCGCCGCCGAGTGTGGTAGAAGGATTCAAAATTTCCGATGCGTCCGCAAATGTCGCGCCGGAATTACGCGATTTATCGCCAATCGCGGCAACGTACAAATTTCCGGTGGCATCTTCGACCAGCGAAGTAATTTCCTTTTTCGATGTTTCGTAAACTACGAAGCCCTCGCGGGATTTTCCGGCCGGCGGCGCTGATTTTGAAATGCGAATGATGCGCCCATCGGGTTCCGTGCCCGCGAGCAAATTGCCTTGATGGTCGAAAGTGATCGCGCGGATATGCGCTTCGTCACTCTTGTAGAAGACTTCGCCCTTTCCATCGGGCTTCACAGAAAAAATGGTGCCGCCGTCACCGGTGGCCACGTAGAGCGTCCCGTCGGTGGTATCCAGCGCCAGCGCCCAGATATATTTTGTTTTCGGCTCAAAGAAAACTTTCTTGTCGCCGCTTGGGCTGATTTTGTAGACGCGTCCATCCGGCGAAGTTCCGACGTAAAGATTATCTTTCGAATCCACTTCAAGAGCTTGCGCGGAAAGTTCATCAGCCGTAAAGAAAGTGGAAGTCTTGCCCACGGAGTCATAGCGAACTACTTTTGCGCCGGATCCGCCGGCCACGTAAACATTACCTTTGGAGTCCGCGCGCAACGCCCACAGGAACGCGGAATTTGGATCGGACATCGGCTCAAATCGCGGCGCGAGCATCAGCTTTCCGTCGCTGCGGAGCGCGACACCTTTTGCAATGCCTTTATCAAATTCTTCAAATGACGATTGGCGCCAATAGCGAGTGTGTTCCGCGCGCAACGCAGAGCCGGCGAGAAACGCCGTCACGACGGCGAGTATTCCTACGGCGATCAGCCGGGGATTACGTCGAACTCGATTCATCTTCTTATTCTCCAGGAATTTCTTTCGAGAAATGCCGCGCGCATCTTCCGCGCTTCGGAACTGTGAAAGTTATTTCACTCGAACGGAAAGCGATACGGTTCCGGAAATCACGCCTTCTGTCGGCAACGACCATTCGCCCGCCAAAGATTCGCGCAGCATGGTTGCGTTTGGCTCGCCTCGCCGCTGATTCAAAACGTTCACAGCGGAAAGGGGCGCGTTGGGCAGCTCTTTATCTTCCAGCAGTAAAGTCGTCGTCGGCTGCAAAATTGTGACGTAAAGGCGATTGTTGCGGCGTTCACGATTCAAAATGCGGATGTACTGTTCGAGTCCGCCGGCTTGGCCCGCCGAAGCCTGCGGAGAAATCGGACGCAGCGTGCGATCCGCGCCGAGCGAATCGCTGACGAGGATTCGCAAATTTACGCCGCGGTCCACTTGAGCAGGAATTGTAATTGGAATTGTGCGGAGTTCAGCCGATCCGCGATACGCGCGCAACAAAACTTTCACCTGCACGGTTTGTCCCGGTACAACTTCGGTTGCATCCGTCCACGCGCCTTCGATGGCGGTGAAGCGCCGTTCCGGAATGCTTTCGAGCTTCAGTGAAATGTGGTCGATTTTTGGCTGCTCGTACGGGTTCGTGAAGATGCGCGAGAAGAGCGCCTGTACTGTGCCGGTGACGATGGCGCTATCCTGCAAAAGCGCGCCGCTTGGCGCAAACATATTTTCCAATTGCACGGAAGAATGCCCGGCGATTTGGATTTCGCCGGAAAGTTTAAGCGTATTGCCTTCGCTGTAAGAGTTATTTGACGTCAAACCATTTTGCGCAACGAGCCCAACCAGCAGCGGAGTGAGATCTTTATTCTCAGCAAGTTCGTAATGAGATTTGTGTTCACCTGCAGGCGTCAAGAGACTCATGTCCATGGAAATCATTTTCGGAACGGTGCCGGATGTCCCCATAATGGCGGACAGCCGATCCGCGGTGAGCGTGCCAATAATTCCGCCAGTGGTAACAATTTTTGATGAACTATCTTGCGACGACATTGTTGCGACCACGCGTCCGCGTGCGAGCGGGAAACTCACGTCACCGAGACCGAAAATCGGATGACCGCACGCGTAAATTCTATCTTTAATAATCGCGGTGACGGTGCATGACGCCGCGGCGGTCATGTCACCGCTCACGAGCATTACGCTGACCATGTCTCCGGGAACAATATTTGCATCGTCAGGCTGCGCTGCGCCCGCGCCGCCGGAAACTGCTACCAGTCCGTATTGAGAAAGTTGCGGAGCGAAATGCGCAAGCACGGAAGGATAAATGCCGGAGAAAACCAATGGCGTTTCAATCGGAGTTAAATACGCGCCTCCGAGATGTGCCGCGTCGTCCTGCCTCAGCCAGGAGCCGTGACTAACGACGTCCGAACTTAATTCGTAGCGCGGCTGGCTGCCGGCGATCGCTTCAGAATCATTCGCGTTGGAATCGCTGCTCGTGGATGTAGCAGTTAGGTGTGCGGCCGGTGGCGTCACTTCCATCATGTTTTCGATGGGAGTAACTCCGCCGAGCGCTTCCTTTGTGAACGAGCCAAACTTCAGAGCGAGTGCGCCGACAAGTTTTCCGTCAATGTAAACAGGGCTGCCGCTCATTCCGGCGACGACTCCGGTATGCTCCACCTTCGGGCCGACAAGTTGCACAAGGACGATGGATTCGTGCGGACCGAGCAGGTCGGGAAGAATTCCGAGCACGACAAGATCGAATTTCTCAATCTGATCGCCGCTGAAAATTGTGTAGGCCACGCCCTTCATTCCGGGCTTTATCTGATCGAGCGGCATAATTTCTGGAGAGCCGGCCTGCGCGGCGAATGCCGACATCGTGACTAGCAGCATTGCCACTATTGCGGCAAAGCGCGCAAATCCAAATCGAAAACGGGAAATTCCAAGCGTTTTTATTTTCATAAAATTTCACTGAACTGCAAAAGCCGAATTTCAAATTATTCTATCCGCGCCGCTTCTGAAATTCTACTGCTCCCAAATCTTTTCTTTGGTGGGCTCGAATGGATATACATGCACCATCCAGCCGAAAAGAATTGGGTAGAATCTGCCGCCGTTCGCGTCGCATGACGCTTTCGTGGTGATGGAACCCATCAATCCAAATTTCGTAAAGTCCGCGTGTTGCACTTGGCCAACTTTCGGCATGCACAAATTTGTGTGCAAGTGCCATTGTGCAATGCTCAGCGGAATGCGTTCGTTCAATTCTTCTTCCGTAGCGCGCACCGGCATCGTGTACATCGCGCCAATCAGTTCGTAACCGCTCGCCGTCTTCCTATATAGCAGGGAAGTGGGCCGCGAAGCATCGAAGGTGAAAGATTCCAGGAAGCCATTGCGCGCGCTGGTGAAATGATACATCGGCTGCGGCAGGTTTGGCAGAAATGGCTCGAAGCCATCGGCGATGGCCACGCGATAGTCTTTATATTTTTCGATGCCTTCGCGCAATTCGGTCACAACTTCGTCCGCTTTCGCCCAATCTTCAGGGGTCGAAGGACGCTTCGCGCTCATTTTCATGTGCGGGCCCATGTGCTGATGCCCCGGAATCATTTGCCCGTTGGCGTCGTGTTCGGCCATCTGATCGGCGGTCATCTGACCGTGATCCATCTTCATTCCCGGCATGCCCGCCATTCCCTGCATGTCGTCGTGCGAACTTGATTGCGCGCTTGAACTCGATTGATTTGAGGTCTTGGATGAGGTTGTCGTGGACGATGACGCGGGAGGGGGAGCTTGCTGCGCTGTTCCGCTGCTGGCCAGCACGAAGCAAAATACTATTCCGATCGCGGCGAGTGACAACTGGCGAAGAATTCCGGCCCGTATTTTTCTGCTTGTGGGCTGAGTCATGGTGGTTGCCCTCCTACAACATATTACGCTTGAACGAGGACAGCATTTCACTTCCTTGCGGGAATGTTGCGATTCCGGCAGACCCTCTTCTCACCCACTGTATTAGAAGCGCTCCGGTGCATTTCGGTTGCGTGGCGTTTGAAAATGAGCGTAACGCGGCGCCATGCTAGAATTCCTGCGTGGCAAATCGAAAAATAATTCCTGCGCGTTCCATTTCTGGCCCGGTGATTTTGCCCGGCGATAAATCGATTTCGCATCGGTATGCGATGCTGGCTTCACTTGCGAAGGGCACGAGCCGTCTGGAGCATTTTTCCGCCGCTGCGGATTGCCAGAGCACGCTTGATTGCCTTAAGCGCCTCGGAGTGAAAATCGAGCGCACTGATTCCGCGGTGCGAGTCACCGGAGCGGGATTGCACGGACTGAAGCACTCCAGCCGCAAACTCGACGCTGGAAATTCCGGAACGACGATGCGGATGCTCACAGGAATTCTTGCGGGACAACAATTTGATTCAACACTTACCGGCGATGCGTCGCTTCGGCGGCGTCCGATGCGGCGCGTGATTGATCCGCTGACGCAGATGGGCGCGGAAATTCACGCCGGAGAACACGGAGTTGCGCCGTTGAAAATTCACGGCCGCAAACTTGCCGGCATTGACTACACGATGCCCGTGCCGAGTGCGCAGGTGAAGTCCGCAATTTTGATGGCCGGATTATTCGCCGAAGGAGATACGGAAGTTACTGAGCTAGTGCGCACACGCGATCACACGGAGTTGGCGCTCGAGGAATTCGGCGTGAGCGTTGGTCGCGTCGATCGAACTCTGCGCGTTACCGGTGGCGCGGAACTTTGTCCGCGAGATTTAACAGTTCCTGGCGATCTTTCTTCCGGAGTTTTCTTTCTTGCGGCTGCGCTGATTCTTCAAGAATCGAGTTTGGTGCTGCACGATGTCGGCCTGAATCCCACGCGCACTGCGGTGCTGGATTTGCTTGCAGGTTGGGGCGTGCCGATTTCGTTGCTGTCTGTGCGCGAGGCTGGCGGTGAACTTATCGGCGATGTAGCCGTGCGCCATGCGCCTGTAGAAGGTGGAGAAATCGCGGGAGATGAAGTTGCTCAA
>DASYNR010000143.1:0-4612 GCA_036008485.1 Candidatus Acidiferrales bacterium
TCGTAAAGCAGCGCGATGCTCAGCCCGTCAAATTTGTGCTCCACCGTGTAATCGATTTTTTCGCGGCCGGACAATTCATGAACGCGCCGGTCGAACTCGGTCACCGCTTCCACGGAAAACGCGTTGTCCAAACTCATCATCGGACGCGCGTGGCGTACCGTCTGAAATCCATCACGCGGAGCGCCGCCAACTCGCTGCGTGGGAGAATCAGCCGTCGACAATTCAGGAAATTCTGCTTCGATCTTCTTCAGCCGTTCCATAAGGCGATCAAATTCAGCGTCCGAAATCTTCGGGGCGTCGGACACGTAGTACAAATATTCGTGCCCGCGGATTTGCTTGCGTAATTTCTCGGCCAACACTTTGGCAGCAGACTTGCTCAATGCCATACAGTCCTCGCGAATACGAGCCGCACCTGCGGCGCGGTATTATACAATGCGCGCGGCCCGCCACGCGGAAAGGCAGCTCGACTCACATCCAGCATGCTTGACGGAATTAAGACAGCTTCCATAATTTTCAATCCTGTTTCCGGCGGCGGAAAATCCAGCCGCTTAAAGCATCTTGAAGAGGCGCGCAAAATTCTCGCGGCTGCGGGAATTGAAGCTCAACTTCTGCCGACGTCCGCGCCCGGCCATGCCGGAGAAATTGCCGCGGGTGCAATCGCGGAAGGCAGTCAATTAATTATCGGCTGCGGTGGCGACGGCACGCTGAACGAAATCATAAACGGAATGCCGGGCAGCAAGGTCCCCGTTGCACTGCTGCCTGCTGGAACTGCCAACATTCTGGCGAAGGAACTACGCATCCCGTGGAATATTCCGCGCGCCGCCGCGCTGATTCCCCGCGGAATTCCGACGCGCATCGCGCTGGGAGCAATTACTAGCGGCGAGTCGTTATCAAATCCGGACGCGCTGGGTAATTCGCGGCGATATTTTTTAGTAGTGGCTGGCGCGGGGGCTGATGGGGCGCTTGTTCACGCGCTGGATCCAAACGTAAAACAACGAGCTGGCGTTCTTGCGTACTGGATGGAAGGCGCGAAACAATTGCTGCGCTACAAATTTCCGCAATTCCGCGTCACGACGGCGCAAAACAAAGTAATTGTCGGAACTCTCGTGATCGTTGGCCGCACAAAACATTATGGCGGCCCGTTCCGAATTACCCGCGGCGCCGATCTTTTCGCAAATGAATTTGAACTCGGAATATTTTGTTCGCAAAGTGCGCTTCGATATTTGCTCTATCTTCCTGCGTGCTGGATGGGACGCCTGCATCGGCTGAAGGATGTCCATTTCATAAAAACAAATTCACTGCGCTGCGAAGGACTGCGCGCCGATCCCATCTATGCGCAAGTCGATGGGGAAGCTAGTGAATCTTTGCCGGTAACATTTTCAATCGTGCCCGACGCGCTTACACTCGTCGTTCCCGAACACTTTCGGGCACAGCAAAGCACTCTATAAATGGATCCACTTACTCACATCGTCGTGAGCATCGCCGCCAGCCGCGCCGGACTGAATAAATTAACGCGCCTGGCCACGCCGATGTTAATTGTCACGAGTGTCGCCGGCGATCTCGATTGGTTCACGGCGATTGTCGGTCCGCGCGCATTTCTCCTCGGCCATCGAACAATCACCGATTCGTTTTGCGGAGCTGCCCTAATCGCGATTCTCACCGCGCTCATCTTCACAATCGCCACACGGAAGCACCCTTCATCGCCGACAAAATTCTCTCGCGCGCTAATTATCTGTGCCATCGGCGCAGCGCTCCACATACTGTTCGACCTCACCAACAGTTACGGCGTGAAGTTATTCTGGCCGTTCACTCAGAAGTGGTACGCGCTGGATTCCGTCGCACAATTTGACGTAATAATTCTAGTAATCCTCGCCGCGGGAATTCTTCTCCCAATGCTGTTTCGCCTCGTTGGAGAAGAAATCGGCGCGCAAAGAAAAACAAAAGGCGTATCCAGCGCTGTCTTCGCGTTCGTGCTCGTATTCGCGTACGTCGGAGCTCGCTATATTCTTCATGAACGCGCAGTCACTCTCATAAATTCTCGCCTCTACAATGGCGCTCCGCCTCTCGCCGTCGGCGCGTTTCCGGATTCACCTTCGCCATTTCACTGGGCCGGAGTGATCATCACGGAATCCAATTTGTTGCGCGCCGAAGTTCCAGTTTTTATCGGAACCTACGATCCTTTCGCCGCAAAGCCATTTTATAAACCGGAAGATTCTCCGGCGCTCGACGCCGCTCGCGCTTCCAACACGGCAATTCTTTTTCTGAGCTTCGCGCGATTTCCGCGCGCCCATGTGGAACGCAATGACCGCGGCTACCATATCGAAATCACCGACATGCGATTTGAAATCGGCACGCCGCCCGGACATTCAATGGCGGCCGTTATCGACGTCGACGAAAACGCCCACGTGACTCACGAAGAATTGAAGTTCGGAGATTTATTTCAGAAGTAGACTCACGGGCGTGAAGCAGCGTGAGTTTTTGGACGGAAAATCAATCGCACAATTATATAAAACGCCAGCACTGCTCCCAACGTCACTAGGCTCGTCGACACTTTATGTTGCAACACGAAGTCTTCGGTCTGGATTCCGTAATGCACCGCAAGAAATCCCAGTCCAAAATATCGAATCACTCGCGCTATCGTCAGTGCAAACACAAAGTTGCGCAGTGACATCTCGAACGCGCCAGAGCCAATCACCACAAGTTTGAAAGGCGTCGGCGGTGGCATCAACGCGCCAACCAGCACAGTTAGAAATTCATTTCCTTGAACCCATTTTCGGATCTTGTCCGAACGCGGCCCAGCATATTTTCGGAAATATGCTTCGCCTCCTTTTTTCGCCACCAAAAACAACGCGACGCAACCGAGTACCGACCCAATCACAGACATCAGCGCATAGTATGGCATGCGGTCCGGAAATCTAACCGAGAGATCAATCAAAATCAAATCATTAATCACAGGAAGCGGGATGATTGACGAATCAAGGAAGCCAATCGCAAAAAGTCCCACGCCGCCCATTGTGCCAAGCGTCGCTTCCAGCCAGTGCTGTAGATGACTAAAATTCATAGGGACGATCTCGATTGAAGGTGAGACGCGGAATTGTAGCAGAAGCGAACGCGAGACTGTTACGCCGATGCTGTAATAATTTCGCGCGCGGCAATTTTGTTTTCAATTTCGCCGGGCACGAAATCAATCACACGAGCTGTTTCGCTCACAATTAGAATCGCCGGCGAAGGTAAGCGGTCGTGTTCTCCGATTGAACCAATCGTGGACCGCACCACGCGTTGACGCACGGACGATGCTTCGGAAACAATTATGCACGGAGTTTCGGCGTCCCATCCGGATTCCAGAAATTCTCGAGCGATTTCCGCATAGCCGCGCGACGGCATGTAAACCGCAACCGTCGCCCCGCCGGATGGCAGCGCCGGAATTTCCAACGCCGCACCATCGCTCGCGCGATGGCCGGCAAGAAAAATAAGTTGGCTGGCCGCACGCCGATCCGTGAGTGAAATTCCGGCTGCAGCTGCGGCCGCTGAAACGGCCGTTATGCCGGGAACAATTTCCCATTTCACCCCAGCGCGGGCCAACGCCGAAATCTCTTCGCCCGCACGCCCGAAAATCGCCGGATCGCCGCCTTGCAATCGCACTACAGAATATCCCGCATGCGCCAATTCAATCATTCGCGCATGAATTTGTTCTTGCCGCATCGCGCGCTCGCCGCAACGCTTGCCGACATCCTCCAACACCGCGTTTTCACCAACCATCGCCAAAACTTCTACCGAAACCAATGCGTCGTGCAGGACGAAATCCGCGGATGCCAGCACGCGCGCCGCGCGTAAGGTCAGCAATTCCGGATCGCCCGGCCCCGCTCCGACAAGATAAACTTTGCCGGATCGTTCCGATTTGTGATTCGCCCCGCTCACAATTGAATTCGCTTTGCTGATCGGACACTTCGTCGCTCAGAAATTTCCCAGGCCATCCGGTGAGCAATTCTCCTTCGTCGCAGAATATCCGTTTCGGAAATTAGCGCTCGGCTTCGCGCGCGCCCCAATCGCTCGACCCGTTCCGCATATTCGACGCCAAATTGTTTTTCTAATCGCTTCCGAATTTGCTGCGCCAGTGCCGGACTTCTTCCGCCCGTGGACACGGCAATCTGCAACGCACCGCGCCGCACGACGGCTCCGTAGAAAAAATCACAGCGCTCTGGATCGTCCACCACGTTGCAAAGCACATTCGCCCGACGCGTCGCGCGCCAAATTTGCTCATGCACTTCCGGGGAAGATGTTGCTGCCACAACTAAAAACGCCCCCGCTACATCTCGCGCGCGAAATTTCCGCGGCAGCCACGCTAGTTTGCTCGCGCGCACCAATTCTGAAATCGCCGGCGTCAACGAAGGCGCAATCACTCGCACTCGCGCGCCGGCATCAAGCAGCCCCCGAATTTTTCCTTCCGCCACTGTGCCTCCGCCCACCATCAAACAGGTGCGTCCTTCTAACCGCAAAAACATTGGGAAAAGCGGCAGTTTCGGATATCGCGAAACTCGCATCAGCCATCCAATCCGTGCGGCACCGGCCCCGGAGACCCGTCGCGTATCTGTTCCACCGACGCGCCGCCTGC
>DASYNR010000144.1:0-8077 GCA_036008485.1 Candidatus Acidiferrales bacterium
AGCGCGCCTTCGTGAAATAAATAGAGCGGCCAGATGTCCAGCGTGCCGCCGGCTAAATCGATTCGTGTTGGTGCTTGCGCTTCAATGCGCATACTGTTTCACTCCGCGAACGTCGCGCAAGTATACGCATCACTTTCGCGCGGAACAACGCGTAAGATGTGGCCGGAGACTGATCTCCTCTCGAACGCAGATGTCTTCTGGAAAGAAGCTCGACCGTCTTCGTGGATTTCCCGTCGCGCGCCGATTCATGGCGGGATTTGAAGGCACCACGCTGCCGCGCGGGATGCGCGAATTGCTGGCGCAAGGACTTGCAGGCGTCGCCGTCTACGCGCGAAATTTCACAAACATTCAAGAACTCGCGAAGCTGAACGAAGAGATTCGCGCGGCCGCGAATGGTCCCGTATTAATTGGGATGGATCAGGAAGGAGGCACGCGCTTTTCATTGCCCGCGCCGTTTACGCAGTGGCCTTCGCCGGCGGAACTTGGAGCGCTCGGTGATGCAGATGCCGTGCGCGAAATCGCGCGCGCGATTGGGCGCGAACTTTCCGCCGTCGGCTGCAATTTAAATTTTGCGCCGATGCTCGACCTGCACATTAATCCTTCAAGCCCTGTGACGATGGTGCGTAGTTTCGGCGCTGATCCTGCGCTTGTCGGACGCATGGGCGCTGCGTTTCTTGCAGGACTTACCGACACGGGCGTGCTCGGTTGCGCGAAACATTTTCCCGGTCACGGCGATACTTACGTGGATCCGCACAAGAACCTGCCGGTGTTTCATGGAACTGCCGAGCGGTTGGATCAAGTCGAACTTGTTCCCTTCGCCGCTGCGATTGCCGCGGGCGCTGCGACAATCATGACCGCGCACATTCTTCTGCCGAAAATTGACGCCGAATTTCCCGCGTCACTTTCGCGAACGATGTTGACGACGGTGCTGCGCCAGCGCATGAATTTTCAAGGATTAATTTTGGCGGACGATCTTGGCATGGGCGCCATCACGAAGCGCTACGCATCCGGCGAAGCGGCCGTCGCAACATTTGCCGCGGGTACGGACATTGCAATGATTTGCCATGATTCCGCATTGATTCCGGAAGCGCTTGCGGCAACGGAGCAAGCACTGGCACAAGGAAAATTGTCTTTGGAAGAATGGACCGAGGCCGGTGAGCGGATCAATCGAGTACTCGCTACGACCGGCCCGTCAAATAAAATTTCACTCGATGTTGTCGGCTGCGCGGAACATCAAGCGATTGCAACTCGCTTGCGCGAAAAAATCGCACGCGGAAATTAAGAACCAGCCGCTCGCGCCTGCAAACGCTGGGCAGGCGTCTGCTTCGATTCGCTCTGCATGGATTTTTCGTGCGCGAGATTCGCATCGAAACAGCGGCGGCATCGCGCTTCATACATTCCGCCAGCGCCAACCACAATCAAATCTTCGGATGCCACGAGCCGCTGCGTGTGCACCGCGGGATTTCCGCAGCGCATGCAAATCGCCAGCAACTTTGTAATTTCTTCGGCAATCGCCAGCAAAGTCGGCATCGGCACGAATGGACGCCCAAGATAATCCGTATCTAGTCCCGCGATGATCACGCGCTTACCCATGTTGGCGAGCTTCGTCGCTTCTTCCACCAACGGTTCGCCCAGAAACTGTCCTTCGTCAATTCCAATTACTTCAGTGCGTGGATCGATCTTCTCCAAAATTTCGGACGCCTTGGAAATATTGTCCGAGCGAATACCCAGCCCTGAATGCGAAACAATTTCCGTGGCGGAAAAACGCTCGTCAATCGCTGGCTTAAAAATTTGCACGCGCTGACGCGCAATTTCCGCTCGCCGCAGCCTGCGAATCAGCTCTTCGCTCTTTCCTGAAAACATCGGGCCTACGATTACTTCGATCCAGCCCATATTGTGTTTGACGATATCCATGCGCGCCCCCGTTCTTTCAAGTTAGCACAAGCCGCTTGTGGAAATTGCGGAAAAAACCTTCCACTACAAATCGTTCGACGAATTTTATTTCGTCCGCGAATGCCGCGCGTCGTAAAAACTCGCATTAAAGAACGGAGCGAACGCGCTTATTACTGCGACGCGAAACGCTTCCTGCCGCGTAATCAAATTTTGCGTCAGCACTCCCCACGCACCCTGCGCATCGCGAACTCCCTGCTCGCCCGCATACGCATCAATCGCGACGGAAAGTTCAGTGCCGCGTTCGATCACTTCCTCGGCAAGCGCGTCCGGCATTTGTACGGCGCCGGATTGTCCGTAGGCGCCGCGCCCGTTTCCGCCCGTCACATACGCCCAGCTTTGCAAAAATACTAACCGCGTGCCATTTTCTTCGACGACTTCCAGCCCACCCTCCAATCCTACAAAATATTTCCACGGCTCGCCGCGCTCGCACGCCAACTTCACCAGCGCCTCTGCGCGAAAACGCGCGCCGGCCATCAACTCCTCACGCGAAATTGGCGTGTGACCCACGCCGCTCGGCACTTCGACGCCGACCACTTCAAATTGTGCGCTGGAATCGAATATCGGGCCGAAACTTGCAAGAGCTTCACGAACTGCATTTAGTTTTGGGCGCCGCGTACTCCCCACAGCAATAATAATTTTTTCCCCAATTGTTCCCACGAAACGCGCGCCTTTCTATTTCCAAAGCTGCGCCTGCTTGTGCGCGCCGTACCGTTCACCCAAAAATTTCTTCAACGTGTCTACCGAGTCAAACACCTGATCCGCGCAACCCAGCATCCATCCGCTAATTTGTTCCGTCTGCAATGACGTGACCAGATAAACGGGAATCCCTTTGCGATACGCAATCGTCAATTCCGCGGGTGTGCCGCCGCTGGTGACGCCCGCCGACACGGAATCTCCCAGATGGCAAATCACGTAATCCGCTTTGTTCTCAATCAAATCCAAATCGAAATGAATAATTTTCCGCAGCGCGCGACGAAATCGCTCCACGTCCGTCGTTTTCCATTCGCGAAAATGCGCCATTTCTTCGTCGGACAAACTCTTGCGCTCATCTTCGGCTGGATCGTAGACGCGATGGCCCAGTTGGTCAGTCAGAAACGGTGTGAGCTTCCGGCGCCACATCTTGCCGCCATCCGCCGCAAATTCGATTGGTCCGCAAAGGTAAGCCAGCATGACCCACGCCTCCAGCAAAACTCAGACACTTCGGCCGCCGCGCATTCAGGAAAGTGAAGAAGCACAATACACGAGGTGGGAGCAAAACGGGAAGCGCGAAGAAAATAACCAGACGGGCTGGAAAATGGAGCGGTCGACGGGAATCGAACCCGTGCCTGGACCTTGGCAAGGTCCCGTACTACCGTTATACTACGACCGCGTCGAGTAATTTATAACACGCCTGCGCAAGCGCGACAAGACCCACCACCGCTCCCAATTTCCATGAAGAATCGCGCACACCTGCATGCGATTCCGCGCGCGCGGAACCGTGCGAATTTTCGGCCTATTAAATGGAGGACTGGCCTAACTGAGTTGCGTTACACGGGCTGACTTCACTACCGGCGACTTCTTTTGCCGTTCAGCAAAGCGCGTTGCTTTGGGCCGGTCAGTGTAGACGCGCCCAAATCGCTCGCCATCGGCATAAAATACTGTCACCAGAAAGTGGCGGTGCTTGCGCCGCTTATCCGTGTTGTAGTTGGTTACTTTTCTTTCGTTCTTCGCTCGTGGCTTCGCCGCTGTCGCTGCTGCTTTTTTCGGTTTTTTCATAGTCACTCGCTTCGCGGACACGTTCCCGTCTCCAACGACTATGACAACAGGCGTTCTGCTTCGCAACTAATATTTGAAAGAAAATGCATATTCCTCAGAAGGAATCAACTACCGCCGATGAAAACTATTGCGCTGCTATTAACGTTGTATGTACTCTCGATTGCGTTTTGGTGTGCGCGCTCCAAATCCCGGATTGGCGCCGCTCAATTTGTAATGCCCGGTTACGGAAATTTCACAAAAGAATTCGCCCGGCAAGGCCAACTCTTTTCGATCCCTGACGTCTAACCCTGTGAACGATAAACAAGGGGCAAGACCGGCAAGTATCGCCGTGGTGGCTGCCATAGAAAAACGGCCCTTTTCACGAACTATTTGCGGAATTGAACGAAACTTTTTCCAGGGATATACGTTACATACAGTAGACAGCAAAGAGAGGTTTTTATGGTTCTGCAACTCGAAAACATGCCAAAAGTGGAGGCTCTGCGCAGTTATCCAGCGGGCACGCTCGATCGTCTCGCCCAATTGCTTGCGATGGGCGTTTCGGCAAAGGCGGATCCGCGCCGCGAGTGCTTCTACGAAGTGGAAAGTGATTCAGAAGTGTTCTACGTCCACATTTCTCCGGTAAACGGACGCGTGCTGCTGATTGGAATCTGGCCGAAATCTGCGATTTCCGCCATGAACATTCACGCCACCCAGGCCGCATAAGCGGCCGTACACTCGCTACGAAACTTTCCGAACAAATAATCTGGGAACGCCAATCGCGCGAAGGGCGGGTGTGTGTTCAGTCGAAAGACGAACCCGCCAATCAGGCGATTGGCATTCCCAGAGCAATCTCTACTCGTAACGCAAAGCCACCATCGGATCCACTCGCGTCGCGCGCCACGCCGGAACCATGCACGCCGAAATTGCCACGACTGCCATCACGATGCTGACCGCAACAAACGTCAACGGGTCCGTCGCCTTCACGCCGAACAATAAACTTCCCAGCAATCCTGTGAGCGCATATGTTCCCGCCACGCCCACACCGATTCCGATTCCCGTCAACACCAGGCCCTGCCGCAGAATCATCCACAAAACTTTCCCTCGTCCTGCGCCGAGCGCCATGCGAATTCCGATTTCATTTGTACGCTGTGTTACGACGTAAGAAAGCACGCCGTAAATTCCCACTGACGCCAGCAACAGCGCCAGCCCCGCGAAAACTCCCAGCAAAAAAGTTTGAAAAGTTGTGCCTGTCATCGAAGTTGCGATCAGCTCCGGCACCGTCTGCACATTAAATATCGCAAGGTTGTTGTCCAGTGAATTCACCGTGCCCCGCAAAGTTCCCACAAGTGCCGATGGCTCACCACTTCCCTGCACGACGATGCTCACCGGCGCGGGACCATCACTTTGTGTTCCGGTCAACGGGAAGTACGCCTGCGACATTGCATTCTGGCCCAGTCCAAAAACTTTCGTATCGCCAACGATGCCTACCACGCGATTGATACCTGCTCCGCTCTTGAACGTTTTTCCGATGGCATCCTCATTCGGCCAATATCTGCGCGCCATGGTCTGATTGATCACCGCGGGCGTTATCATTTTCTCAATCGCGGCCTGCAGAGCGGGGCTCCCATCCGGCAGCTCCTGAAGTTTTGTCTGGGTCTCGACGGCGTTTTGAGTGTCCGCATCTGTGAGAGTCCTTCCGGCAATCACTGGTATTCCCAACACGCGAAAATAATCCGGCGTGATGACATTCCATTCAACGAGCTGATTCCTTGTGCTCTCGTCACTCCGGCCTTCGATATTGATGTAACCATTGTTGCCGCCATTTAGCGGCAACTCGGAAGAAACCGCCGCACCGTGAACACCGGGTGCCGCGTTCAACTGTTCGATCAATCGCCGGAAGAAAGCAGTTTGCGACTGCAAACTTTTGTACGGGCCGCGCGGCAACATTGCTGTGGCCGTCAAAACTTTATCCGCATGCACCCCAATATCTACTTGCCGCATATTACTGAAAGTGCGAATTAATAATCCCGCGCCAGCCAGCAGAACTAACGACAGCGCGATTTCTAATGTCACCAGCGAATCACGCACCAAACGTCCGCGCGTTGTGGCTGTCACCGCCATTCGTCCGCCGGAATTTAGAACTTCATTCAAATTCACCCGCGAACTTTGCAGCGCCGGCATCAATCCAAATAAAATTCCGATCACCACAGTTACCGCCAGCGTGAAGAGCAGCACCATCGGCTCGACGGAAATCGGATTCGCCTGGTTGACGGGAAGCCCTTTGGCCGTGCGCAGCCACGCCACGCACATATAGGCCAGTCCAATTCCGGGAACCGCTCCGCACGCTGAAAGCAAAACGCTTTCCGTAAGCAATTGCCGAATCACCCGCCGGCGATCCGCGCCGAGCGCAGTGCGCACCGCGATTTCGCGTTGGCGTCCACTCGATCGCGCCAACAATAAATTCGCCACATTCACACACGCGATGAGCAGCACCAGCGTTACCGCGCCAAACATCACCCACAACTGGCTTCGCGTGCCGCCGACAAATTGTTCCCTCAACGGCACGACGATCGCTGAAACCTTGGAATTGTTATCCGGAAATTGTTTTTCCAATCGCGCGGCGACAGTTTTCAAATCCGCGCGCGCTTGTTCCACAGAAATTCCTGCCTTGATTCTCCCGAGCGCGCGAAGATGATGCGAGCCGCGCGGACCCAATCCCTTCGGCGAAGCGTCAATCGGCGTCCACATATCGGCCGCAGCGGGAATCAAATACCAGGAAGGCATCACGCCCACCACTTCATAATGTTCGCCGTTCAGCAGCACCGATTTTCCGACCGCGGTTTTTTCTCCTCCAAAGTGCCGCTGCCAGAATCCGTAGCTCAACAGCGCCACATGATTGCGTCCCGCTTGATCTTCGCCATTCAGAAATGCCCGCCCAATCATCGGCTCTATGCCGAGCATCGAAAAAAAGTTGGACTGCGTTTCGACAACCACCGCGCGCTCCGGCTCCCCGGCGCCGCTGACGTTGAAGTTTTCCTGATAGGAGTAAGTCGCCATGTCCTCAAAAGTTTGGTTCTGCGAACGCCAATCCAAATAGTCCGCGCCCGTGAGCGGATAACTCCCAGCAGCGCTTTCCGTTTCAAACAGCGCCACAAGTTGATCCGGCGCGCGGAAAGGCAACGGACGCAGTAGCACCGCATCAACCACGCTGAAAATTGCAGTGTTCGCGCCAATTCCCAGCGCCAGCGTGAGCACTGCGACCGCAAGAAATCCGGGGCTGCGTCCAAGCGTGCGCAATCCATATCGAATGTCATGCCAGAAAGTGTCCACAAAGCCTCCAGGGTGTTGGCGGGCGCATCGAATTCAGCGCGGCACACTTCTACTTACAAACGATATGACGCTGAAAATGTTCCCTCGTCACGCGAACTGGCTGAAAAATTGACTTGAATGATGGAACCGGCGAAGCGAAGGCGACCTTGCGCTCGCTGACGTGGTGTCCTGGATTGAACAGACAGTCGCGCCCGATGTCCGTATGTTACAGAAAGGAAGGCATCGCCACAGGGATCGCCGCAATCTTCGCCGAAGCGGATATGTCCGCACGATTGCCCGCGCCACAGATCGAGAAAATATGAGAGCGAAACCGAAGCTGCCTTCATCCACGGAAATCATGCTGGCCGGCGCCGGAAAGTCGTCACACTTCGCGGAGCGGGAAACGATTTACGCGCAGGGCGCGGCAAGTAGCGGGATTTTCTACGTCCAAAGCGGAATGGTGATGCTAACCGTGCGCGCGAAAGGACGCCGACCTTCGGTGATCGCCGTGCTCCCCGCGGGAAATTTCTTTAACGAAGCATCGCTCTCAAAACACACCTCGTATTTGTCCACGGCAACAACGCTGGTGCCCACTTCCATACTCGCCATAAAAACAATTGAAATGATCCGGCTGCTGCAAGACGAGAAGGAAATTTCGCTTCTCTTCCGCACTCACATGCTCGCGGCCAACACACGCTTCCGGGAAGATTTGCTGGATGTGCTCGGCAATTCCGCCAGCCAACGGCTCGCCCGCGCGCTGCTGCGCCTAGCAAATATCAGCTCGAGCGGTTCGCCGCGCAAAGCCAGCATTCCGCGCATTAGCCAGCTCGCATTAGCGGAAATGGTCGGTACCACGCGCTCACGCGTGAACTTTTTTATGAATAGCTTCAGGAAAAGTGGATACATTTCTTACAACGGAATGCTGGAAGTTCGCAGCACCCTTCGCGAAGCACTGGCCAATCGTTAGCCGGCCGCTAAATTCAAATCCCGTACGTCACATTGCCGGACTTGCCGCGCTGCATTAGCATACCCTCGTGGGGAAAATCAGCAGACGCGCCCTTACAGTTTTCACCGTTGGGCA
>DASYNR010000145.1:0-10001 GCA_036008485.1 Candidatus Acidiferrales bacterium
AAAAAATCAATCACGCATTGGCTCGATTGGGATATCACTCGCCGCGAAACTATGGACGGCGTAAAAATTTATCTCGGCGAAGTCGGCTGGCTGCTCGTCCGCGCCTCTGGCACCGAAGCTATGCTCCGCCTCTACGCAGAAACTTCCCGTCCGGGCACAACTCGTCGTATCCTTAGTGAAGCATCGAAGCTCGTGCAGGGCCTGTGACATCCTTTTCGGCCCGGCAATCATCTCTGTAGCAACGCACTTTGAATTTGTCGTACCGTAATCAGAAATAGTAATCGGAAATCGCCTTCAAAAATATTGTTTGCGCACCAGCAATTTTGCGAACGGAGAAAATTGTGAAGCGACGCCTCTACCAGCTCGATGTTTTCACCAACACGCCTTTCGCCGGAAATTCTCTCGCCGTCGTCATTGATGGTGACGGTCTCACCTCCCGCCGCATGCTCGATATCGCACGCGAAATGAATCTGAGCGAAACAGTTTTCGTTCAGCAGCCCACCAACGCGAAAGCTCTCGCGCGTCTGCGCATTTTCACCACACAAAATGAATTGCGCCTTGCGGGACATCCGGTAATCGGCACATGGTTTCTGCTCGCGCAACTCGGCGTCGTTCCCGCGCAAGAAGGCCCCGTCCACGTTTGGCAGCAAACCGGCGCGGGACTTCTTCCCGTCGAAATCACTTTTCACGATGGACGCCCCGCAAGCGTCACCATGTCCCAAACGCCCGCGGAATTTAAATCCACGCGTCTTTCCAAACCCGCGCTCGTGCGCGCGCTCGGACTGACCGCAAGCGATCTAAATCCGAAGTTGCCCATCGAATCCGTTTCCACCGGAATTTTTAATTTAATGGTGCCGCTGAAGGATCGACGCGCACTCGCCCGCATCAATGCCGATCCCCGAGCATTATTTTCCGCGCTCGGTGGACTCGACGTCGTCGCCTACTGCTTCGCTTTGGGAAATCGCGGACAGGCTTTTGCGCGCGGCATGCTTCCGTGGGCTTCGTACGAGGATCCCGGCACCGGCTCCGCCGCCGGCTCGCTCGGTGCATATCTCGTGCGGCACAACCAACTCAGCGTCGGAGAGCCTCTCGCCATAGCGCAAGGAATTGAAATGGAACGTCCGTGCCGCATCGGCGTCGCCGTCGAAGAACGCCGAGGAAAATTAGTCCCGCGCGTAAGCGGCGCAGCAATTGTAGTTTTTGAAGGTCTGCTGGAAGCGTAGGGCGGGTCTGTTTATCCTGAGCGGAGTCGAAGGGTGACCCGCCCCTACGCTTCCAATTGAAATTAAATCCTAATTAACTTTTTGCCGAATTCTTCGCTTCCGCCACCGCGGCAATCTGCTCTTTCAAAATCGCGTCCAACACGCCATTAATAAATGACACGGATTCTTCCGACGAATATTTCTTCGCCAGCTCCAACGCTTCATTAATAACAACTTTCGGCGGCGTTCCCGTTGCTCTAAATTCCCCCACGGCCAATCGCAATATCGCTCGATCCATCGCCGCCATGCGATCCAATTTCCAATCCGTCGCATGTTTTTCCAGCAACGCATCAATCAGCGCCGCGCGCGCTACAGACGCTTCCAACAATTCATTCGCAAATTCCCGCGTGTTCGGAGCCGCTTTCACTCCGCGCCAAAATCCCGCTTCAATTTCCGCCGGCGATTCATGCCGCATTTCCCATTGATAAAGCATCTGGTAAGCAAACTCGCGCGATTTTCGACGCAGAGCCATTTATCGGCGCGCCTTCCGCACAACAGTTTTTTTCTTCTCGGCAGTTTTGTTTCCGCCTAATCCGCGCACCAAACTCGCCATCTCCAGCGCCGTCAATCCCGCTTCATGCCCTTTATTTCCAGCGCCCGGCCCCGCCCGTTCCACCGCCTGCTCCATCGTGTCGCACGTCAGCACGCAAAAAATCACCGGCACTCCCGTATCCATTTGCGCTAACTGAATTCCGCGCGCCACTTCGGAACAAATATAATCGTAGTGCGAAGTTTCGCCGCGCAACACGCAACCAATCGCGATAATTGCGTTCACCGCGCCCGCTTCCGCCAATTTTTTCGCGGCCAGCGGAAGTTCAAATGCGCCGGGAACGCTCAAGACATCAATTTGCTTTTCGCTCGCTCCGGCAGACTTCAACACTTCCAGCGCCGCGCGCTCCAGTGATTCTGTAATTGACTTGTTGTATCGGCTCGTAACCACGCCGAATCGCATTCCATCCGCGCGGAATTTTCCAGCAGTTGAATTTGAAGTGAGCTGCGTAACCATCCGTCCGATTTATTTTCCTTTGAACTGCGCCGGACGTTTTTCCAAAAACGCCCGCGTGCCTTCCTTCATGTCTTCCGTCGCGCAACATAATCCAAATAGCGTCGCCTCCAGGAAAAGTCCTTCCTCCTGCGGCATTTCCATTCCGTGCTCGATCGCTTCCATCGCGTATTGCACTGCCAGCGGCGCGTTCGCCGCAATTTTTTTCGCCAGCGCTTCCGCGGCGGGCAATAATTCCGCCGGTTCGTATACGTGATTCACCAATCCGATTCGCATCGCCTCGTCGGCCGAAATCATGTCCGCGCCCAGCACCAATTCGTGAGCCACACCTTTTCCGCACAATCGAGCTAGTCGTTGCGATCCGCCGTATCCCGGCAAAATTCCAAGTTTCACTTCCGGCTGACCAAGCTTCGCGTTTCGCGATGCAAGTCGAATCGAGCACGCCAGCGCAAGTTCGCATCCGCCGCCCAGCGCGAATCCATTGATCGCTGCGATCGAAGGCTTGCCCATCGTCTCCAAAATTCGCAGCACGCCCTGGCCGAAAATGGACATTTCTTTGCCGTCAACCGGCGTCTGTTGCGCCAGCTCATTAATGTCCGCGCCCGCGATAAACGCCTTTTCTCCCGCGCCCGTCAGAATCACCACGCGCACAGCATCGTCCAGTTTTGCCGCGCCCAGTGCGATCAAAAGTTCCTGCATCGTCTGGCGATTCAGCGCGTTCAAAACTTTCGGACGATTAAAAGTAATGTAAGCAATCGCGTCGCGCACTTCGTACAGCAAATTTTCGTAATTCATTCCTGGAATCTCCGTTCGGAAATTAAGTCAACTTCATCGGTTTCGGATTTTGCGGATCACTGTAATCGTAAAAACCGCGGCCCGCTTTGCGTCCATTCCATCCCGCCAGCACCATGCGCTTCAGCAATGGGGGCGAAGCAAACCGCCGCTCGTGAAATTCGTCAAACATAATTTGCGAAATATAATATGTTGTGTCCAGTCCCACAAAATCCAAAAGCGTGAGCGGCCCCATCGGGTGCCCGCATCCCAGTTTCATTGAATTATCAATGTCCACGATGTTTGCTACGCCTTCTTCCAGCGCGCGAATCGCGTCCAGCAAATAAGGAACGAGCAATCGGTTCACAATAAATCCCGTACGGTCCGAAGTCAGCACCGGAGTTTTTCCCAGCTTCTTCGCGAACGCAACCAAATCGTCATAAGCCTTCGGATCCGAAGCAATCGTCCGAATCACTTCCACCAGCTTCATCACCGGCACAGGATTAAAAAAATGTAATCCGAAAAATTTATCCGGACGCTTCGTCGCCGTCGCCATTTCCGTAATCGAAAGTGACGAAGTGTTGCTCGCGAAGAGCGTCGAAGGTCCGCAAATTTTATCCAGCGCGCCATAAAGTTCGCGCTTAATCGGCAGCTGCTCGATGATCGCTTCCACAATTAAATCGCGATCCGCCAAATCCTCAAGTTTCGTCGTGCCACGCAAATGTCCGCGCACCGCGTCGCGATCCGCAGCCGTCATCGTTCCCTTTTCCACCAGCCGCGCCAAATTCTTTTCAATACTCTTCAATCCTTTTTCCACCAACTCCGGCGAAACTTCGCGCACAATCACATCGCACCCCGACTGCGCCGCCACCTGCGCAATTCCCGCGCCCATCAAGCCGCATCCCACTACTCCAACTTTTTCAATCGACATTCAATTTCCTCTCACTCGTTTGAAATGTCCGGCCAAAACTTTATCGCACTACTGCATCGCTTCAACAATCATTGCAATTCCCTGCCCGCCGCCAATGCACGCGGTCGCTAATCCATAACGCAAATTCGTACGCCGCAGTTCCAGCAGCAGCGTCAAAATCAATCGTGTTCCTGAAGCGCCCAACGGATGCCCCAATGCAATCGCGCCGCCATTCACATTCGTCTTTGCGCGATCCAATCCCAATACTTTTTCCACCGCCAGATACTGTGGCGCAAACGCTTCGTTCACTTCCACGCGATCCATCTGCGCAATTTTCAATCCCGCCGCAGCCAATGCTTTTTGCGAAGCAGGCACCGGCCCAATTCCCATAATTCGTGGCTCAACTCCAACTGTCGCCCAAGAAACAATTCTTCCCAGCGGCTTCCATCCGCGCGCATCCGCCGTTTTCGCGTGCGTCACTACCACAGCCGCGGCGCCATCCACAATTCCGCTGGCATTTCCCGCCGTCACAATTCCATCTTTGCGGAACGCGGGACCAAGTTTGCTCAACGTCTCCAAGGTTGTTTCCGGACGCCGATGATCGTCCACGCTGAATAATTCCGTCTTGCGTCCGACTTTCACTTCCACCGGCACAATTTCGTCCCGCATTTTTCTCGCCAGCACCGCCGCTTCCGCAGCCTGCTGGCTTCGCAACGCATACTCGTCCGAATCTTTCCGCGTCACTCCATATTCCGCCGCAACATTTTCCGCCGTCTCCGCCATGTTGCATCCGCAATATGTGTCCAGCAATCCGGACATCAGCGAATCTTCCAACTTTCCTTCGCCCAATTTAAATCCAGTTCGCGCGCCGCGAATCACATGCGGTGACTGCGTCATGTTTTCCATTCCGCCCGCAAGCACCAGCGTCGAATCGCCCAGCAAAATTCGCATCGCCGCTTGCGCTATAGATTCAATTCCCGATCCGCACAAGCGATTCACCGTCACTGCCGGAGTTTCCGTTTTCAATCCGGCTTTTAGCGCGACGTGCCGCGCGCCATATAGCGCATCCGAACTTGTCTGCACCACATTTCCAAAAATTGCGTGATCGAATTCCGCGGGATCAGTTCCCGCGCGGCGAATCGCTTCGCGCGAGGCAACCGCTGCCAGTTCGATCGCCGAAATATCTTTGAACGCTCCGGTATAACGCGCCATCGCAGTGCGCGCTCCGGCCACGATAACGACATCTGTAGGAAACATTTCCCAGCTCCATTCCGCTCAGGCTTCTGTGGAAGTCTTATTCTAATGCAGGTTGCTTCGGAATCTACTACGGATTGAAATTTACTGCGTCGCGCAAAATCTTCTACGCCTTGGAACTCGTCAGCGAAACCACGGAATCCCCGCCGCGTTTTCTCGCTTCTTCCAAACTCGATTCCGCTCGATTAATTAAATCCGTCACGATATCTTCGGTATCGTAGTCCACCCGCGCGATTGCCTCAACCACTCCCGCGCTCACCGTCATCCGCAACGAGGACTCCGCACTTTCTTTTCGTCCGTTCGCAACCGCTTGCCGCATTTTCTCAACCATTCCCATCGCGCCCGCCAAAGTCGTGTCCGGAAACACAAACGCCAATGACCACGCCGTATATTTCACCGCGAGATCGGACACTCGAACCAGCGGCAGCACCGCGCGCGAAATTTGTTCCAGGAAATTGTCCACCAATGCTTCGCCTTGTTGACGAATCAAATCGGGCCCGCTATCAATCTGCAAAATCGCCACGGAAAGTGAAGCGTCCTGCATTTTCGCGCGCTGCGCTTCACCCAGCAGGCGATCCGTGTACGCGCTGCGCGCCAGCAATCCCGTTTTACGGTCGGCCACCGTCATTGTTTGCACAAGAGATCGCAGCCGCGTGTGGCTCACTCCCTGCAACATTTGATCGCCAACTGTTTGCAAAAAATATGACTCGTTCGGTTTCCATTTGTGCGATTCCGCGTGGCCCGCAATAATCACGCCCGCCGGCGCCTGCGTTTCTTTGTCCATTAATGACACGCCCAGCGCCGTAACCAATCCAACTTCGCGCAACATCGGCGCCGCCGCTACATCCAGCGGCAATCCGCCCATCGCGTCCGGAGCGGCGCGCTCCAATTGTGAAACTAATTTCATCACGAGCGGCCCTGAAGAAGGCGCAACTCCCGCCGCGCAATATTCCGCGGCAAGTTGCGGAGGCTGTCCCGGCTCGCCTACAACCGCGATGCACCGAGTGGCGCGCAAATGTTTTCCAATTTCATTTACGGTGTAACTCAACATTGCTTTTGGATTCGCCTGGCGGTAAATACTCTGTCCAATTTCTCCAATTTTCGCCAAATCGCGCAACGTTTCCTGCGTGAATATTCCAGACGCGGGTGAAGGCGGCACCGCAATTTCCCGCGGCTCATCATCCACTTCTACCTGTTTTATTTGTTTTGGTTTTGAAACAAGCCGCTCACTTGATTCGCCCGCCGGTTTGCGTTGTGCACCTTCCGGCCACCATCCCGCCAATTCGCATAAACCCAGGTAACGTTCGTTCGTCGTGGATTCGTACGGAAATAATTCCACAACTTTCTGCAATCGCTCCACCGCTTTCGGTTGCAGCGCGTACTGAATAAAAATTTCCGCTTGCACCAGCAAATCATCCAGCGCTGCTGAAGCTGTGCCGGATTTTTCTCCAGTGGGATTTTCAATTGCATCGACAACGCCGCCTTGCGAAAGCGTTACGCCCAACCTTGAAGCCACGCGCAGTAAATAATCGTTATCCGTTATTCCGTTCAACCGCTCCAGCCGCTGCTGATTCCGGAAATCATACGGGTCGATATCCACCATGCGATCCAGCGTGTCGCACGCGCCCTTCAAATTATCGTTTTCCAGGTACGCGTCAAAAAGTGCGACGAGCGTTTCAAAATATCGCGCCTCGCGGTTCATTCCGCTGTAAACCAAACTCCAAAATTCAATGATCGGCAGTGAACGCGGATTCGCTTCCGCAATTTTATCCAGGCGCGCAGCGAACGCATTATCATTTCCGGCCGCGTGAAATCGCTGACGGACTGCCGCCAAAACTTCCACGGCTTTCGCATCGTTGCTAACCGCGCCGTAATGCTCCGCCACTTGAAACAGCAACGAGTTATCGCCGCCCGCTTGTTTGTAATATTCCTCGAGCATCGCGTGCGCTCGATCCAATTGGCCTGCCCGCAACAACGCCTCTCCAAAGCATTTTGAAAATGCAGGCGATTGCTGCTCCGTTCCAGCGAAAGGCTCCAGCGCCGTCACCGCCAGTCCAGCTTCGCTGGACATCATCAATGCCTGCGCATAAAGCAGCGCCACATCGCGATCATCCGGCACCGCGGAATTCGCGGCGGCTAATCTTTTTATTGCCGTCTGCGTTTCGCCCGCCGCCAAAGCTAATTGTCCTGCGCGGACATAACTTCGCGCGGCGATTGCGCCCTTGCCGCGCTTTTCCGCCAACTCCGCCAACGAAATCTGCCGGTCCGCGTTTGTCGGATCCAGTTCGGCTACTTGCTCCAAACATCGCAGCGCGTCGTCTTCCCGTCCCTTTGCAATAAAGTGTTCCGCGGCCACGGAAAAATGTTCAATGGCCTCGCCCGGTTTATTTTGCTTCTGCAGCACGGCCGCATAACGCGCTTGACGTTCCGGCGGCTGTTCGCTCGACCGCAAAAATCGCGTGTAAAGCGCCACCGCCTTCGGTTCTTCGCGCGAATCGACCAGCCGGTCAAATAAAAGACCGTAATAATTTGCCGCGCGTACCGGCTCATTTTGTTGGATGAATAAATCTCCGAGCGCTTGCATCGACTCGATGTTCGTAGGCGCAACTTGCAAAACGGCCTGATACGCAGCGATGGCGTCAGCCTGCTTGCCTTTTTCAATCGCACGTTTCGCGCGCTCGAGTTGTTTTTCTACTTCAGAGGCCATGGCAGAATTTCGTTTCCCTGTAAAATCCGCGCAGACGCGCAAGCTCAGCGCGCGCATCATGAATTGCGCCTGGCAATCCACTGCGCTGAACAGACACAAATCCACTTCCACTATATAACGTCAATGAAAGCCTAGCCAGCGCAGGCAAAATTCCCTGTGTCCGATTTGATGATACGCGCGCGATTGCGGCTACATTGGGATGCGTTCGCTTATTGGCCCGACTTCGTTTGTTGGCCCAACATCGCAATCTATGGCAGACTAAAACATTCTGGTGCGCCCGAAAAACTTTCCTGCGGGCTATCTTTGTTCAGAACGGTTGCATGGATCCCAAGTTCATACGAAATTTCTGCATCATCGCGCACATTGATCATGGCAAGTCCACGCTTGCCGATCGTTTGCTCGAACTCACCGGCGCGCTTTCTTCGCGCGAGATGACCGAGCAAGTGCTCGACTCGATGGACCTTGAGCGCGAGCGCGGCATCACCATCAAAGCGAAAAGTATTCGCCTTCATTACCAAGCGGATGACGGAAATACTTACCGCATGAATTTAATTGACACTCCCGGTCACGTGGATTTTTCCTACGAAGTTTCGCGTGCGCTTTCCGCGTGCGAAGGCGCTTTACTTGTTGTGGACGCAAGTCAAGGCGTGGAAGCACAAACCGTCGCCAATACTTTTCTTGCGGCGCAGCACAACCTTACGATTATTCCCGTGATCAATAAAATTGATTTGCCCGCCGCGGATCCGGAATCCGCGCGCGAACAAATTGAAAGCGTGCTCGCAATTCCCGCCGCGGACGCGCTGCTGATCAGTGCGAAAAGTGGATTAGGAGTTCACGACGTTCTGGAAGCCATCGTCGCGCGAATTCCCGCCCCAGTTGGATCTTCTGACGCTCCATTGCGCGCGCTCATTTTCGATTCGTGGTTTGACGCTTATCGCGGCGCAGTTGTTCTTGTTCGCGTGATGGAAGGCCGCATGACGCGCGGCATGAAAATTAAATTGTGCTTCAACGAAGAAATTCACGAGGTCGAATCTTTAGGCGCGCTCACACCAAAACCGGTTGTGCTCGACGAACTCGCCGCTGGCGATGTGGGATTTCTTGTTGCAAATATCAAGCAGGTTGCGGATGCGCGCGTTGGAGACACGATCGTCGAAATCGGCAGACCAGCTGCGCCACTTCCGGGTTTTGAAGCAATTAAACCGATGGTGTTTGCTGGGCTTTTTCCGGTGAACGCTACTGATTACGAACCACTTCGCGATGCGCTCGGCAAGTTGCAATTGAATGACGCGGCATTTTTCTACGAGCCGGAAAATTCGGTTGCGCTGGGATTTGGATTTCGCTGCGGGTTTCTGGGCTTGCTGCATTTGGAAATTGTGCAGGAACGTCTGGAGCGCGAATTTGGAATTAATCTGATTACAACAGCGCCTTCGGTGCGATATCGGATTACGAAAACAAATTCCAACGCAACGATTGAAGTGGATAATCCCACAAAATTTCCAGAGCCGAATGAAATCGACAAAATCGAAGAACCGATTATTCGCGCGATGATTATCACATCGGAAGAATCTGTCGGCGGAGTTTTGCAATTGTGCGAGGACAAACGCGGCGTTCAGAAAAATTTCGAGTATCTTTCGCCGACGCGCGTGATGGTCACTTACGATTTGCCGCTTAACGAAATTGTTCTGGATTTTTACGACCGATTGAAAAGCGTTTCGCGTGGTTACGCGTCGCTCGATTATCAACTGGCGGGATATCAGGAATCCGATCTTGTGAAATTGGACGTGCTTGTTGGCGGAGAACCAGTTGATGCGCTGACGCTTGTCTGCCATCGCGATCAATCTTACGAACGCGGACGAGAACTTGTGAGCCGTCTGCGAAAATTAATTCCGAGACAAATGTTTGAGATTCCAATTCAGGCCGCAATTGGAAGCCGCATTATTGCTCGTGAAACCGTCGCGGCGATGCGGAAAAACGTTTTGGCGAAATGCTATGGCGGAGATATTTCGCGAAAACGGAAATTGTTGGAGAAACAAAAAGAAGGAAAGCGTCGAATGAAACGCGTTGGACGAGTTGATATTCCTCAAGAAGCTTTCC
>DASYNR010000146.1:0-5711 GCA_036008485.1 Candidatus Acidiferrales bacterium
GTGCAAAGCTTCAGGTCTTCAGCAAGCTTCGATACGTCTGTCGAAAGTGTCAAAACGCTGTCGCGCGATAGGGCCGTCAGCAAAAGGATCCAGGAAGCCGCGAAACAGAACGGCAAATAATGGAAAATTTCGTCGGGCCCCTGTTTGGGGTGCCCGACCATAAGCTGATTCAGGCGAGCATTCGTGCAAGCAAGCATGTGGTTCACATTTGCCGCAGTGAGCATGACGCCTTTGGACTCGCCCGAAGTTCCGGAAGTATAGATAATCGTTAGCACATCGGAATCTTCGTGATGTCCGGGCGGCGTCGGGTTCGCTGTTTGCCCGGCGAAAATGGTATCGAACAGCGTAATGTGCGGTGCCGCGGGCCATTGCCTCGTGATCTCCGCGGAAAGTTTCGGGTTGGAGCAGCAGATCCTCGCCGGCAACGAGTCTTTCAACATCGCCACTAGCTCAACCGGGGCTTGTCGCGAATAAAGCGGCACAACCACGAGCCCCTCGGCCGTCATCGCAAGATCCAACGTCACCCAACGAATACTGTTCGAACCAAGCAGCGCGCATCGCTCGCCCTTTTTCAAGCCGCGCGCGGTCAGAAAATTTCGCGCCTCCTGTACCATGCCTAGCAGTTCGTCTCCGGACACCGACTTCACTTTGCCGTCGCGAATTTCGCGTAGCACAGGCTCGCCGGGCTTCTGCTTCAATCGCTCGAAAATATTTTCCAAAAAAGTCATGACAAACGATATTAGGAAGCCAACACCCCGCCGTACTTTTCAACCAATTTGTGAAAATTAGGACTGAGCGGCGGCAGATAATCCTGCCATCCCAGAACCCCGCTTCGAATCGGAAATCCAAGATACCGCCGGGCAACCTGCTCTTCGAAATACATACCCATGCGCGCCATCAACTGCAAATTGCGCGCAACAGTCTCACCGATCGCATCGCGAATTTCTTCCGTCTGCGAATCCAGAATCTGCAGCGAGGCGACGATCTTATCTTCCAGATCCGGATCATCCACTCGCGAGAGCAAATGACCGTGCCCGCGTTCGCGCATCAGATTGCTAATTCGCTCGTCCATGGTCACTCCAGCCGACGGAACGCCAGCGGGCATCGACGTCACAATCGCATGGTAGCGGGAAGAAAGCATCCGGTCGCAGCTCCGCAAAATGCTCACAATTTCGTACATGTTATATCGGTCCGACGCAAAAACAGGCGCGCCGCCCAATTTTTCCCCCATGCGCTGGCACGCGTCACGATCAAGCATTTCCATCGCGACCAAAACGGAGAACACAGCGCGAGATTCTTTGTAGCGTGCGACGCCGCCTGCCATAGCAGCCAAATACTTTTCATACGCCGCGTCCACTTCGCGCCCCGAGCGATGAAAATAAATCGTGCGGTAATAGCTATCTTTGTAAGCCCCCGCAATCGAGTGCGCCATCCATTTTGCAAGCGAAGCCTTCACCGGCCACCAAAACGGATTGATCGGACAAATCGCTAGCACCGGCAATTTCCCGTCCCAGCCCGCATCCAACAGTGCTTTGCGTCCGTACTCTGGCCCAAGCGGCTCAAAAGTCCAAGCTGTGTCGGTTCCCAATTCCGTGGGAACGCCCAGATTTCCCAATACGCTTTGCGACTCGATATTCCGAGTGATGATCAGCGAATCGCGGCAATACCTTTTGCACATTTTTTGCAGCAGCGGATCCATTTCTCCGGCCTCCGCGCCAAAACCAACGCTCAATTTGTTCTGCGCCGCGGCAATTCCCAATGCGCCGATCATCATGGTTGTAAGCGCGTTCGCAAATTTACTTTTGAACATTGAGCCTTCGCACGCCACCACGCCGTCATTTTTTCGCACTTCGGAATGCAAAAACAGCGGAAACACGTCGGGCAGGCGAACCTGTCTCGCATCGCCAAAATATCCGCGCGTTCGCTCGAAATTCTGCGACATCACGCTCAACTCAACGTTCTCCGCGCCCAGAATCCGCCGCACTTGCCGAAGAATTTCTTCCACGCGGACATCCGAACCTGTGTTGCGCGTCCCGTTGTAACCTGCAAAAAGTAGCTTCAGCTTGGCGCCCGGCTTCCACGCTTCGCCCGCGCCCAGCATCCATTCAAATTTATTAAATTCAATCAGGCCGCTGACCCAGGCCTCCAGAAGAAGGTCCGTCATCGCCCCAAATCTCGCGCAGCGGTAGGCTCGTGTGTCGTGTTGTGAACAGAAGCTTCCGGCGGCCAGTCGCGGTATTTGTACAGGAAATTATTGTCGCGGCTGAATTTAAGCAGGGGAAAACAATATCGCGAAAACGGCTCCGGCTTTCGCCCCATTTCCTGCACCACGCGACGATTATCAAACACCGTGTTCCATACCAGGTAGGGAAGAAAAACCTTCATCAGTGTCGCGAGTCCGCCAATTTTCCCAGCGCGCCCGGCCAGCGCATTCACCATTTTGGAGGATGGCTTTTCCAGGCTCGGCGCAAATACCGGCCCACGTTTCCCCTGTGCCTTGGAAAGCGCGTCGGTCAATTCTACAAACGTCTCCGAATCCGTGCCTGACGATAAATGGTAAATCTCTTGTGCCGGCAGCTCTTTCTGGTGCAAGGTGGCAACGGCATCGGCCACAAAATCTACCGGCACGATATCGATTTTGGCCGTCGGCCGGAAGGGAAGCGCCGGAAGCCCCGCCAAAAAAACAAACGCACGAACCATATCAAACTGATTCGTCTCCGGCCGCCGGCTGTCTCCCAGAACGATGCTCGGCCGAAAAATGGTTCGCTGAACGTCCGGCAAAAGCTGCCGCACCATGTGTTCACAGAATTTTTTTGTGCGCGCGTAGGGGTCGTAGTCCGATCGGTTCCAATCAATCGCGGTCTCTTCCTGCACCACCTCATTCGAACGTTGCCCCGCCACGGCCACCGTGCTCACATGGCTAAAACGCCGCAGCCCGTGATGATCTCGCGCGCGCGTAGCCAGTTGAATTACTTCCAGCGTCCCGCGCAGATTTACGTTCAGACAGCTTTTCTCGGATTTGCGATTCAACGACGCAGCGCAGTGGATGATTGAATCAGTGGAATGTACCAGGCGGGCGTAGTCATTGTCAGCGAGGCCGAAGCGCGCATCCGTCAGGTCTCCCAAAAATAAATGGATTCGCGAATTCAGATACTCTTCAAACTGCGCGAATTCCCGGTGTAGTTGCAGGGATCGCCAAAGCCGCTCCCGCGCCTCTTGCTGCGTGCGCGCACGAACCAAGAGGTTCAGCGGTTCGGAATGATCCGCAAGCAGGTTTGACGCGATGTGCGCGCCAATATAGCCGGTGGAACCGGTCAGAAGAATAGCCACGATTTATGTCAGGAAGCCGCAGTGGAAGCCGAACTCGCCGCTTCCGCGGTGTTCACCTCGGCGCGGTCTGCAAGCTGCACCGAGCGCCGGGGACGAGATTCCAGTGGACGTCCTTCGATGAGAGGATAGCACCACTTACGCAGAGCAGGAATGTGCACGTTGATCCAATAATCCCACCAATCAAGCGAGCGAGAATTGTAACTGAAATCCGCTTTTTCGCTTTTGGGCAGCGCCGCGCTTAAGCGCTCCACATTCACCGCTTCAAAATTGTGATCGTTGTGCAAAATAAATGGTTCGAAGAGTGAAATCAATTTAATCACTTTCTCCAAGTCGCGTTCCTGTCGCGCCAGTGGCGGACGTGAAGCAAATGGTTCTACCGCGCGATTCACCGCTTGTACCACGGCTTTCTGTGCCGGCGCCGAAAGTTTGTCATAGCGGGATTTCGAAACCGGAATTGCATCGAATTTCAAACGCAGCCTATGATTCAATCCCGTCTGTGCGCGATAAAACTTCCTATGTCCCAGGCCGGTCAGCTCAATCGACCGTCGCATATCGCACGGATTCGCAATAGAAGTCGCCAACTGATACACGCGCGAGTGCCTGCGCGCCACCAGCGCCGCGGCAATCAATGTCATACCGCGAGTCACCAAGTCCACCGGAATTAAATCCAGAGATTTGCTCTCAGTCGTCGGCAGCTGCCGGAAGAACGTCCCAAGCAAATACGAAAGCGAAGCGGAAGTGTTGATTCCTTCATTCCAACCGCGAAACGGCTTCTCAATCGACGATTCCACAATCGCCGGGCGCACTACTGCAATTGCCGCCTTCGGATTTTGATCCAGAAAATTGCGTATCAGCGATTCCGACAAGCTTTTCGTAAAGGTGTAAGTGTTGGGCCAGCCCAGTTCGTTCGCGCGCCGCGTACCCGCGTCGGTCAAAGTGTCGCGCAGCCATCGCACGCGGTTTTTGCGGATTTGATTTTCCAGCGCCGTGCCCTGAAGATTTTTCGCAGCGTGCTCCTTTTTCAGCGATGCGCGGCGAAGCTCCTCGGCCACGCCTTCCGATTCGGCCCGTTTTTCCGTCTCGTGGACAAACTCTTCAAGCGCTTGCAATTCTTTTTCAGCGTCGTAATCGGCTAAGCCAATGGGCGTGTAATTCTTCGAGAGCGTTTCGAGTATTCGCCCGTCGCGCCGGCCGATTACGTAACAGGTTGAAAGATGCAGCAAGGCAGCGTGGTCGCACTCACGGATAAAATTCAGCACATGCACTGTCGAGCGAACGTTCATGGCCAAAGCGTCGCGCAAATCCGGATTGAAGTCCGTCAGTCCTGAGCTGTTGACGATCACGTCCACCGAACGCGCAATCCGCTCGCGGACTTCCGGCGCAAGTCCCAAGTGTGGCTTACTCACATCGCCGTCCACCACCTCGATCCGGTTGCGCAAAAACTCCGCAAAGCCGCTGCCGTATCGTTCGGCCAGCGGCTCGAACACCGGAGATTCCTCGATGGCGCGCTGAAATCGCTGCAATGACGTGACCGTCCGGTTGCGCCGAACCAGCAGAAAGATCCGGCCAATCTCCGGTAAATCTGTCAGCAAATTCGACAGCCAAACCTTGCCAATGAATCCCGTGGCGCCGATCAGCAGAATATTTTTTCCGCGCAGCGATTCGCGCACCGAAAACGGCCCCGCGCCGTTTGTAAAATCGAAATGAACAACGGGCAAAAACACCTCGGGTGCGGTGCGCTCGTCAGTTTGGATCGCCTCATCCAGCAGCTCAGGATTTTTCGTGAATCCCAGCACGCGCACGAGGGCTTTACGAGAGACGCGTCCATCCGCCTGCCTTCCGGTGATTTTCGCGAAAGCGCCGCGCGGACGAATCACCGGATCGAGCAAGCGTCCCGTGGCGATACCGTCGCGGAAATCCAAACGGTTGCAAACAATCTGTTTCACGCCCAAATGTTTCGCCAGCGGCCGCATGACATGGTCCAGCCCCTGGCTTACCAGCACAATGGGCGCGCCCGTAGCGATCAAGCGCTGCAGTTTCTCAACGCCTTCTTTTTTCAGCCGCGGCTTCAGAAAATATTCGACGAATTCTTCGCCCAGCAGGTCCAGTCGGTCTCTGCTTACCCCACGCAACACGCTGTGCAGCAGCCGGGTCGCAAACACCCGGTTGGTACAGTAGAGAAAGGGGCGCGCAATCGCGAGAAACGCCATCCCGCCCCGGCGCGTCCACCGCTGCAGGAAGCTTTGGGAGTTCCACGCAAAAAAGCCTACGGGCCGCACCGCCGTCAAATTCAGCAGACTTCCTTCCACCCGCCAGAACACACGTTCGCGCGCATCGCCAGCGGAGGCCTCTTGCCCGGTCCGCGGAATATTCGAAATGTG
>DASYNR010000147.1:0-7741 GCA_036008485.1 Candidatus Acidiferrales bacterium
TCAAATCCCAATTATTCAGCAGCGACATCATGACCCGAAGCCCATTGAATTCGCGCGTATTCAAAAAAGGATTCTTGAACCAATCCCAGGTCCCGACATTTTTCTGGCCTTTTATTTTGCGCTCTAAACGCACACCACGGACCGTGTCGCCTGACGCAAATACTTCTCCGCGGCGCAATTTCGGCAGCCCGGCAACTTTAATTTCCGGCGCGTAGTAATCCTCGTCCACAAAATATCCGGCGGCCCACAGCAAGCGTGTGGCGGCGGTTTCTGCTTGCGGCTCGGCCCCCATTTTCGCTTTCCACTCGACTCCATTCACATCTTTCACCCGAAATTTCGGGCTCGTTCCATTCATATCTTCTTCGACGAACGTATATGTGGCCCCGGGATCGGGAGCGTCTTCCTTCCCTCCGATGCCATAAATTAAATTCAGAGAACTCGCATCGCCCGGATCGCGCCAGATCACTTCCGGTAAATCGGATGGCGGTGCCGGGGTATACTGCTTTTTTTCTTTTTGTTGAGAAATACCTATTCCTGACAGAATCAAGAGCAACGAAATTGGCGCGATTCCGAGTAGACCTCGGCGGCGGGACAATGTGAATTTCGTCGTGGATTTGGTCGCGTCGAGCATGGAGCGCGCCGAAAATCTCGGGCTACTTAACTCAGCTTGGCGGGAGAGCAGCCATTAGGCTGACCCGGCCTGGTTAATAGGTTGCCAGCCACGAACTTTCTCTCCCGCGTCAATTTCGCACCGAAACTGCGCTGTTCGCAATACAGCCGGCGCCGTATTTCATTCCGGAATCCCTTGTAGAAATGAAACGTCTCCAATTCGCCAGGGCGTATGCAGGGTAGGGAGCGCAGCAAGGGCTACCTCAGATGGACATACTGTCTATTTTCGGGAGTTGTACAGTGTTTACCGTATTGAGCTGGCTAACCAACTGGCTAGAATACACGCGCGCCAGAAGTTCTACTGCCTTCGGTTTTGTTCCGGTTTAGCCACTCAGTAATGGGGGGCCGGCGTTCGGGCTGGCTCCCTACCCTCCTTCAACAGCCCAAGATTCCAGCGGGATCAAAATTCGCAATTTTCGGCGGAATTCAAGGAACTAATCGGACAGAGCCGGTGCGGTAAATTGATGGCTGAAAGGGGAAGTGACTTTATGGCTGCTTGCCGCTCGTTCGCCCAGGAAGAGGCTTGGAATTCACCGCTGACGGGAACAAGTGTCTGAAAGAAGAAGGAGTAAATCGCTCCAGCCCATGGCCCTTGATCTCTCAAGGTTTTTCGACCACTCCTTCTTCTTCCTTCACACGGATCATAAGTCCGCCCGGGCATAATGCCGCGTGGCACCACGCCGGACAATACGGTCAAATCCGTAGAGCGATTCAGGAATTCCCTGTAGTACGAAAACCTTGCCGCACCCTCCGATAAATACAAACCAAGCCCAGCACATTCCGCACTGGGCCTGGCTTTCTGGAGACGGTTCGATCTTCGACGGCTTAGAGATTTATGTTGATCACATCCGCCACGTGCCAGTCGCGCCGGTCCACCAGCACAACATGGGCTCCGATAACTTCATATACAAAGTGCGGCGGGGGCGGCGGCAATTCAGCTATCAGATCTGCCGGCAATGGGTGCATGCGCCGACGCCAACCTGCATCAAGCACAAATCCAACCTGCAAACGCGGCTCCCAATCCGCCGGCAGGCGGTCTTCAACACGAAACCCGATGAGCGGATGATCGCGATGAGTTCCCCACCACGTGTTCACCACCTCATGCTCATGATCGTCGAACACCGGATGATGTTCGTCCCAATGATGCTCGTGCTTCTGAGCAAATGCCGCGCCGCTGACGAACGTCGCAAACACCACGGCGAGAATTGCTGCTAACCAACGTGATCTCATGATGCCTCCATATTTAATTTATGTGGCTCGCATGCACGCGTTCCAGCTCCGGGGAACGTATGAGCCGAATTAGTCCCACTGAAATTGTGATGCTTCGGTTCAGAAAAAGACTCGCTGAAAAACTGGAGTTTTTTCTGCTTGGTAAAACCAGGAAGGAGTCGTGCCGTCATTCGCTCTTCTTGATTTCCATTGCGTCACCACTACTACGTCATCGAACTTCGTGCTTGTCGAGCAGCGTCTCAATAATTCCAATCATCGCAAACGCATCCGTTTTTGATACCACCGAACGAACTCCTGCTTCGCGCGCGTGCTGTTCCAATTCCGCGCTCGCGTGCTGTGTAAACATCACGATTGGGACAGCAGGCGCAATCGCCGTCATGCGGCGCGCGGTCTCCAATCCACTAATGCCGGGCATCTGAAAATCAAGGATCACGATATTCGGCTGCACGCTCTTGAGCATTTCCACGCCGGCCAAACCATCAGCGGCCTCTCCGCACACTTCCCAACCGGGATTGTGCTGTAACAGGGCTCGAAGGCCCTGCCTAACGAGCTCACTATCGTCTACGATCAAGAACCGGGCAGACATCCGCCATCGCTCCGACTGAAATAAATTGTTATGCGCCCACCGAAACGGCACCGACAAGTGGAAGTGCCGCAATAACCGAAGTACCCTTCCCATTCGAGTGAACTTCGAGCTTTCCTCCCAGCTCCCGCACGCGCTCCCTCATTCCGCTCAGACCCATGCCGTGGCCGCTCGTCGAAAATTTCGAGTGTTGATTTTCCACTGGCATGCCCTTCCCTTCGTCACGCACTTCTACGGTCAATAAACTGTCCTGCGACGTCCAAATTTTGATGCCGGCAGTCTTACTTTCGGAGTGCCGGTAAATATTTGTCAGGCACTCCTGAATAATTCGGAATATGGAAATTTCCACGTTGGGCGCCAGCCGTCCGATATCCGGAGCGAATTCCACCGCCACTTGAACCTTACTGCGCTCGGCAAATCCTTCTGCAAATGTCCTAATTGCTGGAAGAAGTCCGACTTCATCCAGTAGCGGCGGATGAAGCAGATGCGAAATTGTCCGAATCTCTCTGGAAAGCTGATCGACGAGTTGAACATTGTGACGCAAGGCTGCCGAAGCTGCCGGCTTCAGATTCTGCGCGTCTGTCTGGATCAACCCGTTATTCATGGAAAGCGCGGCGACAAGCTGCCCCACGCTGTCATGCAAATCACGCGCTATGCGCCGGCGTTCCTCATCTTGCGTCGCAATCAGCCGAGTTGAAAGTGTACGCAATTCACGATTCAACATTTCCATTTGCCGCGTCTTGCGGTGCAAATCCGCAAACACGCTCACTTTCGCCCGCAACAATTCAGGAACAACCGGAACGGAAATGTAGTCAACCGCACCGCGCTGGTACGCCTTCAGGCGGTCGAGATCCGAAAGGTGTACCGCGGAAATAAATATGATCGCCGTTTCCTGAAAACGCGGATGCTGACGAATCATATCCGCCAGCTCGAACCCATCCAACTCCGGCATGCTCACATCCATCAGCACAACCGCAATTTCATTTTTCAGCAGCAAATCCAGAGCTTCACGCGCAGAGTGCGCCTTAATTAAATTCTCGCCGAGCTCGCCCAAAATCGCTTCGTAGCTCAGCAGCTTGCCGGGCTGGTCATCGACCATGAGGATATTTACGTTTTCTCGCTCGTTCACCATAGCCTCTCCTCGGACGAAATCACTTCAGCGCTCAAGTGCAAAAACCTGCGGCCTCATCAATACAGGCGAGCCTATCGATGCAGCCACATCCGCAACGCCGAAAGCAATTGCTCGGTATTTACAGGTTTCGCCAAATATTCAGAAGCGCCGGCTTCCAGGCACTTTTCGCGATCGCCCTTCATCGCTTTCGCAGTCAGCGCGATAATCGGCAGTCGCCGGAATGACGGATTCTGCCGGATTACCTGCATCGTTTCGTACCCGTCCATTTCGGGCATCATGATGTCCATCAGCACGATCGCAAGGTCCGGCGTTGTCTCCAGCGTTGCGATTGCTTCGCGTCCTGTCCCCGCCGTCAGCACCGTCATTCCTCGGCGTTCCAGCACGCTGCCAAGCGCGAAAATATTTCGCACGTCATCGTCAACCACCAAAACTTTTTTACCAATCAGCGCTTCGTCCGAATGATGCAGCAAATCGAGCAGCTTTTGTTTTTCGTCCGGAAGATCCGCCACCACTCGATGCAGGAATAACGCCGTCTCGTCCAACAGTCGCTCTGGTGACTCAACGCCTTTCACAACTACGCTGCGTGCCAGCATGTGCAAATGCGCGTCTTCTTCCGGCGACAAATCCTTTCCAGTAAATACCACCACCGGCAATTCGCTAAGCGACGGTGTATCGCGGAATCGCTCCAGCAAATCGAAGCCCGACATATCCGGCAGCTTCAAATCGAGCACGACGCAATCAAATGATTCGTCCATCATCTGCTGCAGCGCTTCACCGCCGGTCGACGCGATCTTCACGTCGATGTCATCGTGCCCCAGCAATTCGCTGATGCTCAGTTGTTCCGCCGGATTATCTTCCACCACTAGCAATCGCTTCCTTCGCGGCGTTGCATATTCTTTGATTCGATTGAACGCCGACTCCAGCGCTTCCGATGTAGTCGGCTTGGTCACAAATGCGAATGCACCGCGCGAAAGCCCGTGCTGCTTGTCTTCATCCAGCGTAAGCATCTGCACTGGAATGTGGCGCAACGTGGGATCCTGCTTCAAGTGATTCAGCACCGTCCAACCGAGCATGTCCGGCAGGAATACATCCAACGACACAGCGGTCGGATGGAACTCGCGCGCCAGCGCAAGGGCTTCAGCGCCTCGCGTGGCCACCAGAACTTTGAAGCCGGAATCGTGCGATAAATCGCGAAGCACGCGCGCGTAATGCGGATCGTCTTCCACGATCAGCAATACCGCGTCGCCCTCTTGCAACTTATCGCGGTCATCGGCAATCGGCTCGATCTGCCGCTCCGGCGCAACCAGTGTTGAGAGTTGCATCGGAGAAGCGGCTTGCACAGCCTTTGTGTCCGTCAGCGTAACTCCCGTTGAAGGACCAACGTACGTTTGCGGCAAATAAAGTGTGAACGTGCTTCCCGTCCCCGGCGCGCTGCGAAGTTGAATTTCTCCGCCAAGCAGGTTCGCCAACTCGCGGCTGATCGCAAGACCAAGCCCCGTGCCTCCGTACTTTCTGCTGGTGCTAGCATCCGCTTGTTGGAACGCCTCAAAAATTAAGCGCTGCTTTTCCGCCGGAATTCCGATGCCAGTATCGGAAACTTCAAACGCGATAACCGATCCCGCTCTGCTCAACACTGGATGATTTTCGCCCCATCCAACCACCGCCGAAAATACCGAAAGCCGCACGCCGCCGGTTTCCGTAAACTTGAAAGCGTTCGACAGCAAATTCTTCAACACTTGCTGCAAACGTTTTGAGTCCGTCACCAAGCTTCGCGTAAGCGTTGGATCTGTTTGGATCTCGAATCGCAGCCGGCGATTCTCCGCTTCGTGTCGGAACGGACGCGCAATCATGTCCAGCAGGCTCGCGAAGAAAACTTCTTCGGCTTGCACGGACACCGTACCCGATTCGATCTTCGACAAATCCAAAATGTCGCTGATCAAATTCAGCAAGTCCGTACCCGCGCCGTGAATCGTTCTCGCGAACTCCACTTGCTTCGGTGTCAAATTGCCATCGGGGTTATCCGTGAGTTGCTGCCCCAGAACCAGAATACTGTTCAGCGGCGTGCGCAACTCGTGTGACATGTTCGCAAGGAATTCTGATTTGTACTTCGACGTCAGCGCCAACTCCGTAGCTTTTTCTTCTACCGCGCGCCGCGCCTGTTCAATTTCCTGATTCTTTCTTTCCACTTCAACGTTCTGCTCCGCAAGCTGCTGCGCCTTCTGAGCAAGTTGTTCATTAGTCTGCTGTAATTCTGTCTGCTGAGTCTGCAATTCTGTCGCCAATTGCTGCGATTGCTTCAGCAATCCTTCTGTCTGCATCGTCGCTTCAATACTGTTCAACACAATGCCGATGCTGGCCGTCAACTGTTCAAGGAACGAAAGGTGCGACGCCGTGAAAGTGCTCAGCGACGCCAATTCAATTACTGCCTTCACGCGATCTTCAAACAAAATCGGCAACACAATAATATTTCGTGGAACAGCCTCAAATAATCCCGACCGAATCGGAACCGCATTCTTTGGAATTTCCGTAATCAACATGCGCCGCTTTTCCGCCGCGCACTGGCCAACCAATCCCGTTCCGACGTGCAGGTGGTCCGGATGTCCGTTCTGATCGCTATCCGCAAACGCCGATAGCAACATCATGTTGTTCGGCGCGTCCGTTTCCATCTGATAGATCACGCCTTGCTGTGCGCTAACCAGCGGAGCCAATTCCGAAAGCAACATTCGCCCTACCGTCGTTAAATCACGTTGCCCCTGCAACATTCCCGTGAACCGCGCCAGGTTTGTCTTCAGCCAGTCCTGCTCGTTGTTTCGGTCGGTCGTCAACCGCAGGTTATCAATCATCGTGTTGATGTAATCTTTCAACTCCGCAACTTCTCCGCTGGCTTCCACTTGCACGGAACGCGTCAGGTCGCCTTTCGTAACCGCCGTGGCAACTTCCGCAATCGCGCGCACTTGGTTCGTCAAGTTATCCGCCAGCAAGTTCACGTTTCCAGTCAGGTCCTTCCACGTTCCCGCCGCGCCCGGCACGTTCGCCTGTCCGCCAAGCCGTCCTTCCACGCCGACTTCCCTGGCCACCGTCGTCACTTGATCCGCAAACGTGGCCAACGTATCCGTCATGTTGTTGATCGTGTCCGCAAGCGCCGCAACTTCTCCCTTAGCGTTCACCGTAAGTTTTTTCGTCAGCTCGCCGTTCGCAACCGCCGTCACAACTTTCACAATCCCGCGAACTTGTTCCGTAAGGTTCACGGCCATAACGTTCACGTTGTCCGTCAAGTCTTTCCACGTTCCCGCCACGCCGGGGACCTGCGCCTGCCCTCCCAATTTTCCTTCCGTTCCAACTTCGCGAGCCACGCGCGTAACTTCCGCCGCAAACGCGTTCAGCTGGTCGACCATCGTATTAATCGTATTCTTCAACTCAAGAATTTCGCCGCGGACGTCCACCGTAATTTTGCGTGACAAGTCTCCGCGAGCCACAGCCGTCGTAACTTCCGCGATGTTTCTCACCTGACCGGTCAAGTTTCCGGCCATCGCGTTCACGGAATCCGTCAAGTCCTTCCAAGTTCCCGCCACGCCCGTCACGTTCGCTTGTCCGCCCAGCCTTCCTTCGCTGCCGACTTCGCGCGCCACGCGCGTAACTTCCGCGGCGAACGATCGCAGCTGCTCGACCATCGTGTTCAGCGTTTCCTTCAGCTGCAAAATTTCTCCGCGCACGTCCACCGTAATTTTTCGCGAAAGGTCGCCCTTGGCAACTGCCGTGGTGACTTCCGCGATGTTGCGCACTTTCGCAGTCAAATTGAGCGCCATGGAATTTACAGAGTCGGTGAGGTCTTTCCAGGTGCCGGCGACGCCCGGCACGTTCGCCTGACCACCCAGGCGGCCTTCGCTGCCCACTTCGCGCGCCACGCGCGTGACTTCTGCAGCGAAAGAACGCAACTGCTCCACCATGGTGTTGAGCGTTTCTTTCAGCTGCAAAATCTCTCCGCGTACGTCCACCGTAATCTTTCGTGAAAGGTCGCCGCTGGCAATCGCCGTCGCAACCTCCGCGATGTTGCGCACCTGACCAGTCAAGTTGCTGGCCATGAAGTTCACGTTGTCCGTTAAGTCTTTCCAAGTGCCGCCTACGTC
>DASYNR010000148.1:0-1733 GCA_036008485.1 Candidatus Acidiferrales bacterium
CGGTGGATTCGGATGCGCTCGACGCTGCATCCGGCACAGCGTGAACCGTTACGCTCACGTGGCGCGGCCCTTCTCCTTGCGAAGCTCCCGCAAGTTCAATTTCGGATTCCTCTATTGGCAATAATCTCTCGCCATCGAATATCAGAACGCGGCGCAGCGGATGGTACGGCGGGAATATTTCCGACGAGTGGCGCCCCAGAATTTGGTCCGCGGGCGCGCCAAGAAATTTTTCCACCGCCGGACTGACCAGCACCGCGCGGCCTTCGTGTGTGAAAAGAATTAAGCCGTCGTCCAGTCCGGCCATCACTTGCTGCATATTTTCGCGCAACGTGCTGAAAATTTCGCGCACTCCGCGGAGTTGTTCGCCGAGGCGCGTGATCTTCGTGCGCACCTGCGTGAATTCATCTCCTGACGCGGCGGATGCGGAGCGGGCCAGCGCGGCGTCAAATTTTCCGCCGGAGTAACTATCGAGTTGCTCGTTGATGGCATCCAGCGGCGCCAGCACAACGCGGATAAATATGGCCGCCAGCAATGTGGAAAGCAGCACAGCGCCCAGAGCCAGGATCCCCGCGGATTTCAGATCCGGAGTGATTTCCGCGCGAAGCAGGCCAACTTCCATGGTGACGCGAACTTCGCCATAAGGCGCTTGCCCGGCGGAAGAACGCAGCTCAAAGGGAACCTGCACTTGATACAGTTCCGTTGGGCCAAAAATAACTTGCAGTTGTTTGTAAAAACTCAGGTTCGTCAAAACATAAAACGGATTTCGCGGCTTCAAAGCTTTGTTGACGAGTGCAGGATCGCTGGAAATCAGCGCCATGCCGCCGCCATCGGCGATCGAGACTTCGTAAATGGCGGGGTATTGCGCAAGCACCGAATCCAGTTCGGAATGAAGACCGCGGCTGCTGTCCAAAACTTTTTGCAAGTAGTCTCGAACATCTTCCGAACTCGGTGAAGCGGGAGCGACGAGGCCGCCGAACTTCGCGTCGTCCATTGCTTGTGTAGCCTGGTGCAGAACATCGCGCGCGGCCGTGTTGGCGTCCGTTTCGGCGCGCTTGATGGCGCTGCGAGTAAGGGTGATTACAAAGACCGACGAAATTAGCAGCGCTACCGCCAGCACGAACAGCGCCGAGATAATCGTGAATTTCGTTCTGAGTCGAAGCGGCTTCATTTTGCTGGGTCGTCAAACGAACTAATTGCGCGCACGAAAATTCGCCGCGCCCTTAATTTTCACTATCCGTCGACCCGTACTCCTTCAGCTTGTTGTGAAGCGTCTTCAGACTGATGCCCAACAATTCCGCGGCGCGCGTTTTGTTATTGGTCACCGCGAGCGTTTGCAGAATCAGTTCGCGTTCACCAGCTTCGACGGTCGTGCCAATGGGAAAACGCAGCGAAGAAAGGCCGGATGCGACATTTGCTGGAGCGTGGCCGAAATCCGGCGGCAGATGCGTGCGGCCGATTACATCGCGATCGCAAACGATCAGCGCGCGCTCAAGAACATTGCGCAACTCGCGGACGTTTCCCGGCCATGAATAACTTTGAAATGCTTCCATCACTTCCGGGCCAGCGCCGCGAACGGTCTTGCCGTGCTTGGACGCTAAATCTTTCAGAAGTTGTTCGACGAGAGTGGGAATGTCTTCTTTGTGTTCGCGCAACGGCGGCAGGTGAATACGAAACACGTTCAAACGGAAAAATAAATCCTGTCGCAAATCGCCTTTGTTGACGGCTTGCTCCGG
>DASYNR010000149.1:0-3022 GCA_036008485.1 Candidatus Acidiferrales bacterium
GTATTCCCAGGGGCCGTCGAGGCGCGCGTTGTTGATGAAAAAGGTTGGCGTGCCGTTGACGCCACTGCGGACTCCGCCGGAAAAATCGGAGTGAACTTTGGCGGCGAATTCGCGTTTTTCCAGGGCAGCGCTCAGGTCACCAGGATTGAGAATTAGTTTGTGGGCGAGTTCGGAATAGAGCGCGCCGCCGAGATGGTTTTGATTTTCATAGAGCAAGTCATGCATCTCCCAGAACTTTCCATGAGCGCCGGCAAATTCGGCAAGTTCGGCGGCAAATTCCGCGTTGGGATGCATCTCTGTCAACGGAAAATTCCGGAAGACAAAACGCAACTGCTTGCCGAAATGTTTTTGTACTTTCTTCACGATCGGATAGGCGCGGCCGCAATACGGGCATTCGTAGTCGCCATATTCGACGAGCGTGACGGGAGCAGATGCGTCACCCTGAACGTGATCGGTTGGGCCGACGGGAATTTTTAGCGTGCTCATGACATTCTCCTTACGGCGCCGACCTCACGCCGATGCTGCGTTTATTTTGGCAATGCTTCGAGAGCGGTGAGGATGCCGTCCGCGCCGGGATTTACGGCCACGGGCGAAATGTAGCTCCAGGTAATAATTCCATTTTTATCGATGACGAAAAGAGCGCGTTCGCAAACGCCTTCCGATTTGCGATAGGCGCCATAGATTTGGGCGGTGGCGCCCTTCGGCTCGAAATCGGCGAGCAGCGGAAATTTCAGGTGGCGATCTTTAGTGAATGCTTCGTGGCACCAGACGCCGTCAACGGAAATACCGAGAAGTTCGGCATTGAATTTCGTGAATTCGGGAAGCACTTCATTGTAGAGGGCCATTTGATCGCCGCAAACGGGGCTAAAGTCCGCGGGATAAAAAGCGAGGATCACAGGACGGCCACGAAGTTCGCTGAGTGCGAGGCGCTGATCGGGCGTGACGGAGAGTTTGAAATCTGGGGCGGGAGTGCCGGCGGTCAGGATTGAGGCCATGATTTCTCCGTTATGCGAAATTCTGAAACTTGAAACCCAGGAATGGGTGCTGGGCGCGTGCAAATAATTGTAGATGAATGAACGCGGGAAAAAGACTCGCGGCCAGTGGTAGCTGCGAGACAGAAGGCGGGCGGGTCGCCCTTCGACTTCGCTCAGGGTAAACAGACCCGCCCCTACTTCGGAATTTGTGTTGTGTTACGCCGCGGTTCAGGACAGAATCGCGCGGTTTGGAGTTCCGATGCAGACGACGACACTACTTGGAACATTGCCGAAGGAAGCGGAGAAAATCCTGCTGGTGCTTTTCCTTGCGTTCCTGGTGGGACTGGAACGCGAGGAGCATAAAGTATCCACGGACAATTACGGATTTGGCGGCGTGCGCACATTCCCGCTGATTGGATTGCTGGGCTATGTGCTGGCGTTGGTTTCCGGCGGAAACTTAATTTTGCCGGGCGTTGGGATGGTGATGGTCGGCGCACTTTTGTGGAAGTCATACTCTTACAAGTTGGAACATTCGCCGCTGGCGGGGATGACCTCTGAAATTTCCGCACTTCTGATTTATGCGATGGGCGTGCTGGTATTTCAGGAACAATTTTGGATTGCAACGTCGATCGTAGTGATTGCGGTTGTGCTGCTGGAATTGAAGACCGGCCTTGAGAATTTGACGAAGCGCGTGCCGGGCGAAGAGATTCTGACGTTCGCAAAATTTCTTTTGCTGAGCGCGGTGATTCTGCCGGTGGTGCCGAACGCGTTGTACGGCCCGTTTGGATTTAATCCGTTCAAGGCCTGGGTAGTGGTGGTGGCCGTGAGCGCGATTTCTTACGGCAGCTATCTTTTGCAAAAGGCCACGCGCGGGCATGGCGACATCATGTTGAGCGCGCTGCTTGGCGGACTTTATTCTTCGACACTTTCCACTGTTGTGCTCGCAAAGCGGGCGCGTTGTGAATCGCATCCACATTTATTTTCCGGAGCGATGGTGCTGGGATCGGGAATGATGTACGTGCGGATAATCGCGCTGCTGGCATTGTTCAGTCCGGAATTATTGCGCCGGCTTTATATTCCTTACGCGGCGCTAGCGCTGATTGGAGCAGTGGGTGGATGGGCGTGGGCTTTGCGCAGCGATCCAAAAACCGGTGAGGTGGCGCCACCACAACCGGCGAGCAATCCGCTTGAATTAAGTGCGGCACTATTGTTCGGAATGCTCTTCGTGCTGATGCTGGCGATCACGCACTACGTGCTTCTTTATTTGGGGCACGCGGGATTTTATTCTCTGGCAGGAATTACAGGCTTGACGGACATCACGCCATTTATTATGGGCCTGACGCAATCGGCGAAGACAAATACACCGCTGGAATTAGCCGCGGCAGGAATTACGATCGCGGCGTCGAGCAATAACTTGATTAAAGGATTTTATGCGCGAGGATTTGCCGACAAGCGCACGGGAATGGAAGGATTGCTCTTGCTGACCTTGTACGCCGTAATTGGATTGGCGGCGCTCGCCTGGTAGTTGTGAATACTTCTTCTGACTCCACGGAAAAATCTTTTAGTGCGCCGCCTGCTTCACATCGCGGATTCTGGAATTTAATTGTGACGCAGTTTCAAGGCGCATTCAGCGATAACGCCCTGAAGAATCTGGTGATTTTCCTGATTCTGGGAATGAATCTGCCGCACGAACGCGCCAACCGAATGATTTCGCTGGTCGGAATTATTTTCGCGATTCCCTTCCTGCTATTTTCACTGGTCGGAGGATATTTCGCGGATCGTTACAGCAAACGCAGTGTGACCATCAGCACGAAATATCTGGAAATTGCGGTGATGGTGCTGGCGTTGGCCGGACTTGCTGCGTCGAATCTTCCGCTGGAATTCGCGGCGATATTTTTGGTGTGCACACAGGCGGCGCTTTTTGGCGGAGCGAAGTACGGCCTGCTGCCGGAATTGCTCCGTGAGTCGGAACTTTCGTGGGGCAACGGAATTTTGGAGCTGGGAACATTTGTGGCCGCGCTAACAGGCACAATGGCCGGAGCTTTCCT
>DASYNR010000150.1:0-3866 GCA_036008485.1 Candidatus Acidiferrales bacterium
CGGCCGAAAATTCCGTTGACGGCTGAGCCGAGCAGCGGCAGCAGCGGAATAATCCAGAGATGGTCGAGGACGAACATTATTTAAGTGTGTTTACAGCTTCAGAAGATTCACGCGCTCCACATTCAAAGTTTTCCGGTTGCGCTGAATCAAAATCACAATCGCCAATCCCACGGCGGCTTCCGCGGCCGCCACTACGATGACAAAAAATACGAATACTTGTCCCTGCAACTGGCCGAGCGAGCGGCCGAATGCGACGAACGCAAGATTCACGGCGTTTAGCATCAGCTCGATGGACATGAACATCGTGATGATGTTGCGCTTAAACAAAAACCCTACGATGCCTAGGCCAAAGAGCAGCGCGCTTAGCACTACATAATAAGAAACTGGAACCAACTTATTCTCCTGAGACTAATCTGAATCGCCTTCGCGGCGCGCCAGAACAACGGCACCGAGAATCGCGATGAGAATTAAAATCGACGTCAGCTCAAACGGAAAAACATAATCTTTAAAAAGCATCATGGCCAGCGGACGAGTGACGCCCGTCACGGCTTCTGGATTGGCCACTTGCTGCGATCCGCGTCCGGCGAAGAAAACGAGTCCCGCACCAAGCAGCACGGCCAGCGGCAATCCGATATATGCGGCCATGCGGCTGAAAGTTGTGCGCTCTTCTTTTCCCGCATTCAGCAACATGATCACGAAAACAAAAAGCACCATGATGGCGCCGGCGTAAACGAAGATCTGTACCGCGGAGATAAATTCCGCGCCGAGCAGCAAATAAAGCCCGGCAAGCGCAACCATCACAACGATCAATGAAAGCGCGCTGTGAATCGGTTCCTTCTGAATAATCAGCGCGACCGCGCCTGCGACGGCGATGGCGGCCAATGCGAAAAATAAAATCATAATCATCGGTTCGTCGCCACCAGCGCGAGGCTTGTCAAGACGACATTTGCCAGCGAAACCGGCAATAATAATTTCCATCCGATGGCCATGAGCTGGTCATAACGGAATCGCGGTAAAGTTCCGCGCACCCACACATAGACAAAAAGGAACGCGAATACTTTTGTCAGAAACCAGAATGGCCCCTGCACGAAGCTGATTGCGAATGATGTTCCGGCCAGCACGCCGATTCCGGTGAGCGCAAATCCAAGAATCACCAGTTCAATTTTGCCGATATTGGTAGTGTAGGTGATGCCGTCCCAGATGAGCATCACTCCGCAAATCACAAAAACCGCCGCGGGAATATAAAGCGTCCAGCTCCACGAACCGGCGACAGGGAAGGGGGAGAGCCATCCGCCGAAGAAAAGAATTGTGGCGATGCAGGAAACCGTGACCATGTTTGCGTATTCCGCCATGAAAAACATGGCGAACTTCATGCTGGAATATTCAGTGTGGAATCCGCCGACAAGTTCCTGTTCACCTTCTGCAAGATCGAATGGCGCGCGGTTTGTTTCCGCGATGGCCGCAACGAAGTAACAGAAAAACCCAAGAATCTGAGGCAATGGCCCGGCAAATAAATTCCAGCGCGGAAGGAAATGCCACGTCCAGCCTTGTTGATGCTGAATGATGTCACGCAAACTGAACGAGCCTGCCATGAGCAGCACGCCGACCACGGAAAGTGTGAGCGACAATTCGTAGCTCACCATTTGCGCCGAACTGCGAAGGCCGCCTAATAAGGGATATTTACTGTTTGAAGCCCATCCGGCGAGCGTCACTCCATAAACGCCAAGCGAACTAATCGCAAATAAAAATAGAAGACCGAGATTTAAATCTACGATGGCGAGTGAAGTAGTGTGACCGAACAAAGTAATTTCCTGCGGCCCGAACGGAATAATCGCAAGCGCCGTGAGAGCGACGGCCATGGAAAGAAGCGGCGCAAGAAAATAAACAAATTTATCCGCGCCGATCGGAAACGGATCTTCTTTCATGATGAATTTGAGTCCGTCTGCTAGCGGCTGCAACAATCCGTGCGGGCCGACGCGATATGGTCCCCAGCGCGATTGAATGTGGCCGACCACTTTGCGTTCAAACCATGTGAGATACGCGAGCGCGGTGAGCACCAAAAATAAAAGCACAACCGTTTTCACGATTGACGTGGCGATCAGCGAATGTGCGGCGAGAAATGCGCTCACGGTTTCGCCTCCGCCTCATCCAGTTTCGGAATTACTTGGAAATACCGGCTGATAGTTCCGCTGGTGAATAAATTATCCTGCGACGAAAAAATTGTGCCGGCCGGAGCCGCAGCGCCTTTGCCGTTCACTGCAACGCGCGGAACAGCCAGAGCAGCGGCGCCGGAAAGTAGCGCGGGCATTGCTACGTCATATCCTGCAACATTGGCGCGAATTTCCTCAAAGAGCGCTTCGGGCGAACGCGTGCTCACTCCCGTGCCCAAGCCGAGTCTCGCAAGTTGATGCGACAAGATGCGGAGCAAATCGAAATCGGAACGCGCGCCGACTGGATCGAGCGCATGCTGCAGGCGCTGCACTTCGCCTGCCGTGTTCGTGACGGTTCCGCTTTTCTCGTAAGAGGATGCGGCGGGAAAAATTACGTCAGCATGCTTTGCGGTTTCCGTCATGAAAAGTTCGTGGACGACGAGCAACTCGAGTCCTTTCGGACGATTCTCGCCGACGCCAAATGTTTTGAAGGGGTTCGCGCCGACTACGTAAAGTGCTTTCAGTTTTGCGGATTGCGCGGCGCTCAACATTTCCTTTGCAGACATGCCCGCTGCGTCGGGAACTTTTGCGCCCCAAAGATTGCTGAATCTTTCGCGCGCGGAAGAATCGGAGATGCTTGCGAAGCCGGGCAAGCGGTCGGGAAGCAGGCCCATGTCGGCAGCGCCGCGAGAATTATTGTAATCGCCCAGAGCCATGTAGCGCGTTTGGCCGCTCAATGTCGATCCGTAAGAGATTAAATCCTTCGCGGATGCGCCGGAAATTCCCGCGCCGAATAGAATGATGACGTCGGCCTCTTTCGCGAGCCGCTCTTTCAACGAGGAAAGTTCGGCGCTTGCGGAGCCTTCGCCGCTGGCTAGCCAACGTATCGCCGCGTTTTCGCCGCCTGCGGCGGGCGCTGCGGAAACCGTGGCTTTACGCGTGAGCGGGATTGGCTGCGAGTTAATAATATAGAGCCGAGCAGCGTTGTGGCGAATCGCCGAACGAATCTGCCACGCAACGAGCGGATTCTGATTTGTGGCGTCATTGCCAATCAGAAGAATCGCATTCGCACGCGCGATTTGTTCCATTGTTGCTGAAGCAGACGCGGCGTTATGTCCGAGCGCGGAAATTAATCCGGCGTAGTCGGCGGTGCGGTGATGATCGATATTATTTGTGCCGAACGCGCCGCGCGCAATTCGCTGCAACAAATAATTTTCTTCATTCGTGGTGCGATTCGATCCGATAAATCCGATCGAGTTCGGGCCATTCTTCTTGTGAATTTCGGCGAGGCGCAAGGAAACTTCGCCGATTGCGTCTTCCCAAGTTGTCGGCTGCAATTTTCCGTTCCGGCGAACCATCGGCAAACGCAACCGCTCGGGATGGGTCGTGAAATCAAATCCGAATCGGCCTTTGGCGCAAAGAAATTCGCCGTTGATGCCGCTGAGATCGCGATTATTCGCGCGCAAAACTTCGTTGTTGCGCACGCTCAGAGTAACTTTGCATCCGTTCGAGCAATGCGTGCAGACGGTTGGCGCGTAAGTCATTTCCCACGGCCGAGTCTTGTAGCGATAGGTTCCGCTGGTGAGCGCGCCGACGGGACAAATATCAATGCACATTCCGCATTCTTCGCATTCGAGATGATCTTCGCGATTCGGAATGATGACGGAATTTACGCCGCGCTGGCCGACGCCGAGCGCCTTCACGCCCATGCCTTCA
>DASYNR010000151.1:0-18127 GCA_036008485.1 Candidatus Acidiferrales bacterium
GTCACGCGATTTGACTCCCGGCGCAAATTACGATGTGCCGCCGGATTTTCGCGGAGAAGCCACGGATATTGCATTCGCGCCGGATAGCCACGAACTTTGTTTCGTTGCCGTCACGGATCCAATCGAGGCAATCAGCACAAACGGCGATTTATTTATTGTGCCCGCCGACGGAACTGCGGCGCCGAAGCGAATTACTGAAAATCCCGGATATGACGGCCATCCGGTTTATTCGCCGGACGGAAAAACAATTGCGTATCACGCGCAACTTGCCGCGGAAAATGAAAGCGATCGCCGACGATTGATGATTTACGATCGCGCTAGCGGACGCCGTACAAACTTGACAGAAGTCTTCGACCGCAGCGTGGATAATTTGGTTTGGTCGCCGGACAGCAAGACAATTTATTTCACCGCTGAAGAGCATGCGGAGGCGCCGATTTACGCAATCGCAGCGCAGGAAAATTCGAGTCCGCGCGCGATTGTCGACGAAGGATTTAACGGTGAACTTTCTTACAGCGCAGCCGGGCGAATGTTTGTCTTCACGCGGTCGAGCATTATGTCTCCCGCGGAAATTTTCACGACAGGAGCGGTAGGGGGACGAGTGCGTCAACTGACGCACGTGAATGATTCGCGCTTGGCACAAATTGAAATTTCCAAACCGGAATGGTTCTGGTTTGAAGGCGCGGGCGGCACAAAAGTGGAAGGCGCGCTTCTGCGCCCGCCGAATTTCGATGCATCGAAGAAATATCCCACCCTGCTGCTCATCCACGGCGGCCCGCAAAGCGCGTGGGACGATAGTTGGACGTATCGCTGGAACTCGGAAGTTTTTGCGTCGCCAGGATACGTGGTGATCATGATCAATCCGCGTGGCTCAACCGGCTACGGACAAAAATTTACGGATGAAATTACGGACGACTGGGGCGGAAAAGTTTACGACGATTTGATGAAGGGACTGGACTACGCCATTGCCAACTACAAATTTATTGACGGCGATCGATTGGCTGCCGCCGGCGGATCTTACGGCGGCTACATGGTCGATTGGATCGCCGGACACACTGGCCGGTTCAAGGCGCTCATCAGCCACGCTGGCCCATACGACAAAACAAGCATGTACGGAGGCACAGAAGAACTTTGGTTTGAAGAACACGACATGGCCGGCGAGCCGTGGACGAATCCGAACAGCTATCACAAGTGGTCGCCTTCCACATACGCCGCGGAATTTGGAAAATATAAAACGCCAACTCTTGTAACCGGAGGCGAAATGGATTTCCGCATTCCCTATACGCAAGATCTGCAGTTTTTTACCGCGCTGCAAAGACAGGGAGTGCCGTCAAAGCTCGTGATTTTCCCGGATGAAGGACATTGGATATTGAAGCCGCAGAACAGTGAACTTTGGTACAAAATATTTTTGGATTGGCTGGGGAAATATTTGAAATGAGAAATCGATCCCAGAGATTGCGAGTCGCGATGTTGATGTGCGCCACTGCTAGTGTGGCCGGCATACCGTCACACGCGGAATTCTCGGTATGTGACCCGCGTGCGGCATGGATTAGCGTAAATGGAGCGGACGGCGCATTGGTTCTCAATCTGACGGCGGCGAATTTTCACGCTACGTTCGCTGGTAAGAACTTACCTATATTTTCGGTAACGCCCGCAGCCCCCCTTCACCGAATGGTTCTCGTGATTCATATGAGCGAAAGGATGAAACGACCATCAACGATTCGTACCGTGTTAACCCTGGCAGCAGACATCGTAAATCGAGTGCCCGCGGGCGTTGAGTTCGCGCTTGTCACATTTAATGACGATCCTCATTGGGACCATCCTTTTACAACAGACAAAGACGCATTCGTGGCAACGCTCCACCGCTTGGATGACGCTAATTTATGGCGGGGTTCTTCGGCGGTATTCGATGCCATCGAGTTCAGCATCGAGAAATTGTCTCAACCGCGCGGCGGTGATGTAATCCTGTTAATTTCATGCGGGTACGATAACGCGAGCAAATCCTATCTCGAGGCTGCGACCGAGGACGCCTCGCTTTCCAAAATCCGCATTTTCACAGTGGGAATCCCACTTCAAGAGCTTGTGGGGGCAAACGACAAACAGCTCCTTCGTGAAGGGCAGCAGGGTCTCGATGACCTTGCCGCATCATCCGGTGGAGAATCTTTCGATCTCGGCCCGCCCGATTTCTTGAAAGAGAGACGCGGAATCCACATGGCGTTCCCGGTCGAGAAAAATTTAGGGAATATTTCGGCAATCGCTGATTCCATTCTTCGCGAAATGACGACTGGTTACAGTCTCGGCATTTCGATGCCCCCACAGGTAAAGAAGCCGATCGAATGGAAACTTGAAGTGACGAACACGGAGGGGGAGAAACAACAAATTCGATACCCGGCAAAACTCTATCCATGCTATTCGGGCGCAAAGCATAAGTGATACGAAACAGCGCGCGGTCTCGAACTATTTATGGTGCCCGCGGAAAAACCACCCAACTCCCACGCGCACTTGAACCGTATTTATTCCGGGATTTGGCGTAGCCAGCCCTGCATTTGAAACGTGCAGGTAACGCAGATCAACGCTCCACGCAACCTTTTCACCGAGGATGTGCATTCCAATTGCAGCGCTGGTGGTGAAATTTGTGTCTGACGTGCCGGTTGGCACGGTCACGTTCGAGAACAGAACTCCGCCGGCCAATTCAACGAAGGGAACGATTCGGCTATCTGTTTCGAAATTCCATTTCAGCACGACGGGATTAAATCCCGCGCCGTATGCTTTATTTGCCGGCTGGAACACGATGAAAACCGGAACGGCGTCCACGGCATATTCAAATTTTCCGCGCAAAAATCCGGGACCGTGAGCCTTCGTCAGTATCCAGCCGAAGCGCGCGCCAGCGTTGAACACGCCGTCACTCGACGTGCTGCCGTTTGTGCCATGGCCGCCCCCAGCCCAGATTTCAAATTCATGACCGCCGTCTTGTGGGCGAGTCTGCGAGAATGCGGGCGCGCAACAGAGCAGCGCCGCAAATAAAACTGATGCGAGTAGTCGAGTCATTGGGTGTTTCCGCGCGTTCGCAAACGCAACCGAAGCGCACGGTATCGAGACCACAATACCCGAAAGCGCAGAACGCTGCAATTATTCGGAGCGCCACGCGAAAACACGCGAGCCTCTTTTGCGCCGGGGATATTACGACATCGGCGCTTCAGAGGCTCGCGGTCAAATACGGCTGCTCAACTTCCGTGCAAACTTCCGCAGCAAATGCGAAAATCTAACTCATCGCATCTTCCGGCGAAAATTCGGGCTGCCGCTTTTCTTCCGGAGTTTGGCGGCGAACGGATTGATTGTTATCCTTTGGCGAGTTCGACTTCCGATTGCCCTTGGTGTTGCGATTCCGGCCCTTCGTATTGTCGTTCTTTCGATTTTGCATTTCGTTTCTCCTTGGTCAAATCAAATTTTTACTTCGCCAATCAAGTACGTCACAAATGAGCACTGATCTTTCTCCACGCAATTTCTCAACGCGATTCTTCAACGTCCCGCGCTCTTAGCTTTCCGTCTGGGCTCGTCCCGCTCCGAAGCTTCTTCGTCAATGGGAACGGCCAACTCGGCGGCCTCGGCATTAATGGTCTCCGATAGTTCACTCAACTTGTCATTCGTTTCTTTTTCTTCTTCGAGCGTTTGCTCAAGAAGCCGGACGCCTGAGTTATCACCCAAAATCTCCGCGAAGGCTCGCGCCGTGCCGTACGCGGCAATTTCGTAATGCTCAACGCTCTGCGCGGCGCCGATGAGTCCAGCATCTTTCACCGCGCCCTCGAAGTCCGAGTCGATTATGTCGCCGCCTTCGGCGACCAATCCTCTGATGGCTTTGCATTTCTTCCCTTTTGCGTCCTCGCCAAGTGAGGCGAGAATTTGCTCCAACCGGATGGCATGTCCGCGCGTCTGCTGAAGATGCGCTTCAAAACCGGCGCGCAACTCCGCGGAGCTGGAAGCAGCCGCCATTTTCGGCAGCGCTTCGATCAATTGATTTTCGGCGTCGTATAAATCCTTCAGTTCTTCGATGTAAAGTTCACGGAAAGTATTGGATTCCATTGGGACGGCTCTCCTTGCGAAGATTGGAACTTCAAGGCGACTGTAGCGTGCGGAAAAAGCGGGAAACATCCAGTGATGTGTGTAATTGCGGGTACAGTGTTTCCTGTAAGTGGGCCTTAGAAAACGCCGGTTGCGGAAAATCTATGGGGCACCGTAAACTTATGAACGTTCATACGCGCGCCCGTAGCTCAGGTGGATAGAGCAGCTGCCTTCTAAGCAGCTGGTCGGGGGTTCGACTCCCTCCGGGCGCGCCAGATTATTTTCAGCGGTTTACGATTTAACATCTCATTTCACTTTCACGACCGTAGAGATTCTCATTGGGCGTGACTCGCGCTTTCCGCGGGCGTGCCTCTGCGACGCGTGCTAACTTCAATCCGCAGAGATCGCGATCTGCTGCCAGCAAAAGAGTGTCGATCGATTTCCCTTCTTCTGGAAACATTGCTGCGCCGAAACGAACGGAGATCGTCGGAAGTTTTCGGTCGCCAGCGAGTCGTTCACGGATTCTGCGTTTAACGTGGCGAACAGTTTCAGGGCCGGCTTCAGGAAAAACGACCGCGAACTCGTCGTGGTCGTATCGCATGACGATATCCAGTTCACGACAACTCGCCTGAAGAACTTGCGCAACGCGGCATGCCGGATTGTCGCCTGCACCGTGTCCGTACTCGTTGGAGGTTCTGTTCCAGCCATCAAACTGGATTCGGAGGAATGCGACGGACCCCTGACTGCGTCGTGACCGCTTGATTTCCATATCGAGTGAATCGAAAAGCTCCCGTCGACTTTCCAATACAATTAGCGGGTCATTCGCTTGTTGAAGTCGTTCCCGCTCTTCGCCCCGTTGACGTTCCAAAAACTTCGCTGGCAGAGCCACGGATAGCATCGACACTACGCCGAGGAATGTAAGTAGCGTCAAGCGCGAGATGTTTTGGGTTGTCGCTGCGAGCGTGGTTGGCTTGTGCAAACTGCCCCAAATTGCGCAAGCGGACACTCCACCTGCCGCAATGAAGACTATGGCTAAGACGACAAATTTCGTTGAACGCTTCCGATACTGTCCGTTCAGGCTTGCGAACATAACGCAACTCCTACTTACATGACTTTTCGCTTCTTGCGTCTAAATCGGCTAAAGAATCTTGATGTGCGGCCGGTGCTTCCGCAGGCGCGGACACGTTGCGCTTTACGGCGAGCTCGGACGCCCACAGAAATACATCGAGCAAATGACTTCGTCGCACAGCGTCTACGTCAGTGCCCTCCTGCAGGAGATTTGCGGTTTTCACAATGCATTCGCGAATGAAGGCGTCATACGATGCGGTGGTTGTACTGTTTGGATAGAGGCACCAAGAAATGCTGCAAAGCCTCAGCCGCTCGAAACAACATGTGATGAAATGATGGAGACAGAAAGGTTGAAGTTCCAGGACGCAGATACCGCTGCTCGAGCAACGTTCGGCGGTGCACTGAATCGATCTCCCACCTATAAAGCTCGAATCTCGCAGATCTCGTCTGGCAATCGATGTTTCTTCGGCGTGGCCGTCGTAGCCTCGAACCGCCCTGCGCCGCTCGACTGAATGAAGCGGGTTTTGCTCGGAATTCAATCTTGCGTCATTCATTCCTGCACCCCGGGCATCATTTCCCACGCGTCGCTGCTTTCGAATTTCACACCGGATAATTTTGCGAAGGCCGCACCGTAAGTGTGAACTCTCGAGCAAGCATCAATGAAGGAGCCGGCCGTCTGACGGACGACGCGGGACTTTTCCCAGCAGTTCTCTGCAGCCATTCGCTGAGTGGTCCAAAAGCTGACGACGAGAATCAGCCGGCGCTCCTGATGAGAGTTAAGAATAATCGCGCCTGAAAAACCGCTCTGCTGGCTGAGAAATTCCGCAATCTCGCCGCGAACGCAATCCTCCAGGAGTTGGCCCTTCCCGGGCTTCGCAATGAATTCGACCACTCGGGCATTCAGTGTTTGGGTCGCGGTCTGACGATTTGCTTTCGCGGTTTCCCGTGCGTTCAACAACGCTTGGCCTCGAATCGCGCTCTCATTTACATCCAGCTCCAATTCAACATGTTGAAGACTCATACTCGAACCACTCCTTACTGAGTGCGTGCCAGTCGGAGGGAGGCGCATTCCGCTGAATCAATTATCGGGGTGCGGAATGCGCCTTCCGGGCTAGCAAACCTGGCGCAGATCCGTCATCTAGATTATTCGGGCGACCGGGTTATCTAGATACGCTGCGTCGGTTACGTTCTAATAGTGTGGGCAGTGACCAAATCGTTTCATCGCAAACGAAATTAAATCTATTTTTGGTGCGATGGCCGGTCTCGCGCGCGGCAGAATCGAAGAACAATAATAAGGATGTCGCGACACTGGCTTGATTGCGCTGAGGTTCTCGCAACGGTATACTTCGGACTCTTCGAGGTACGTGTGGAATTTTTCGATTTCAATGAGAGCTACCTCGAACGGCTTCGCGACCGCGATTTCCCTACCGAACAACATTTTTTCAAGTATTTCAGCGAACTTCTGCTCATCAAGCTCCGCTCCCGTGTGCGCTCGACCCAGGCAGTGGAAGATATTCAGCAAGAGACTTTCTTGCGGGTCCTGAAAACGCTGCGGGCCGAGGCAGGAATCCGCAGCGCAGAACGATTCGGCGCCTTTGTAAACTCGGTCTGTAACAATGTGTTGCTGGAGTTTTACAGGTCATCTGGGCGATCCGACCAATTGGATGAGAATGCGTCGGATCCGCCGGATCGGACGATTGACCTGGACGGCATGCTTGCGACGAATCAAACGCGGGAGCAGGTGAAAAAGGTACTCGATCAGTTGGCTGAAAAGGACCGTAGGCTGTTGCGCGCGTTTTTCCTGGAAGAGCAGGATAAAGACGAGATTTGTAGGGAGTTTGGGGTCGATCGGGACTACTTGCGGGTCCTGCTACACCGGGCGAAACAGAACTTCAAGGCCTACTACGTAGGCCAGCCGGGTTCGTAATTCGTGCTGGACCTGAAAGTAGAATGAAACGATAAGTGGTGTGGAAACACTATCAAGTAGGATGAAATCTATGGATCATTCAGAAGCGGTGCGGCTTGGAGCGGCGGAACGGTATCTGCTTGGCGAGCTGCCACCTGATGTACGCGAACAGTTTGAAGACCATTACTTCGGCTGTTTGGAGTGCGCGCAAGATGTGCGAGCAGGAGCAGTGTTCGTCGACGGCGCGAGAGACATTCTGAGGTCTGAGGGAGATCGCGCGCCGGCACGAGTTGCGTCAAGGGAACAATCGCGCGGTTGGTGGGCTTCACTTCTTCGTCCATCGGTGTTGGTGCCGGTGATGGCTCTTCTAATACTTTTCGCTGCGTATCAGAACATTGTTGTTATTCCGGGATTATCGAAGGCGGTGTCGGAGTCGAACACGCCCCAGACTTTACAATCGTTTTCTTTAGTTACGGCGAATTCGCGTGCTGGAGGAGCGGTCGCGATCACTGTTCCGAGCAACAAGCCGTTCACTCTTTTCGTGGATATACCTCCAGAGAACCAATTTGCTTTTTACACTTGTGACCTGCAAACCGAATCTGGCACTCTTATCGTGTCGTCGAAAGTATTGGCAGAGGACGCGAAGGAGACCGTACAGTTCTTAATCCCGCCTGCACGCTTGGGAGTTGGGAAGTACGTCCTGATCGTCCGAGGACATACATCAAATGCGGAAACGAGCACCGAAGTAGCTCACTACCCATTCACTCTCGATTTCTCAAAATAAGCGAACAATCAATACCGAGGCTATAGCCGATGGCTCAAGGTCGCACAACTTACCTTTATAACGGGCAAGGTCACGCCCTCAGCGGGAAAATCGATCGACCGATTGAAGAAATTATCGAAGTTCAGGCCGGCATGTCCCTGCCGATCAGCGGCGGGTACGGTTCCGTACGCGTCGAGAATTTCCGATTCAAGGAAATGGTATCTTTCGACGCGGCATATACGCACGTCTCCGGGAGCCTGAAGAAAGAAAACAATAGTCACACAACGCTGGTTTCATCCACGGTAGAAGGATTGAACATTCTGGATATGGTGACAGCGGACCGGGTTGTCGCGCGGCACTCTTCTGAACGATTACCCGGCGAAGACGAGTCGCACATTATTCATCTCGGCAGCCATTTTGAAAACCTGAGGATCGCCGGATGTCCTGTGAACGTGGAACTCGACCAGGAATTGTTTCTGAAAATGGATACCTTCAAGGCCATGAGAAATGAGTTTCAATCCAACGCTGAATTCCGCAAAATGGCGGAGGACCCATTTGGTAATGGGCAAATCCAAAAATTGCCCGATGCTCAGGGAGTGCTGCATTGCTCGCTCGTCAAGGACATGAAAACAAGTTGTCCCGGAGTGAAGCGGCAGGGGCACATATTCACAGTGCCTCAGTTTGGAAAAATATTTTTGGCGGAAGTAATCGGCGAACACAGCAAACGAACCCTCACGATGCTCCGGCTGGAATTGGGTTCCCCGACTTGCGGATGCATAAACGTCGGCGGGATTCAGGGCAACGGACGGCCGCTTCCTCCGCCGCCGGGTTCCGGCTCGTAACAATTTGGTTTCTGCTTTTCGTGGGCGCCGGTGGCGGCTGCCGCTCTGCGCCCACACCTTCGCAAATCAACGAAAATATTATTCAGAAAATACAAGGTGGAGCTCTGCAAGCCGCGTTGCGTGACGCAGATGACGCGTATCGAAAATATAGCGGCAGAGATGTCGAATGGGCGTGGCGATTTCGTGTGCTCAAAGCGCACATTCTTATGCTCAGGGGCTCATACAAAGATTCTCTCGCTCTGCTTGACGAAAATGTTCCGTCCGCGTTTGCTCACACCGATCTCGCCGCTCGGCGAAAAATGGTGCAAGGTCTGGCGAACGAATACCTGGAACATTTCGACGAGTCAGCAGCAGATCTCATCGAGGCGGATCAGATCGTCGATTCGTCCTATCCTCAACTGCAAGGCGAAATAGCGCGAGCGCTGGGCACTCTTGATGCTGAACGCAAAAACTATGACGCCTCAGACGCGGCTTTGCACCGAGGTCTGCTGATTGCCCGCCAGCACAATCTTCGGTCTTTGGAAGCAAGCATACTGGGCGATTTGGGATACGTCGACATGAAGCGCGAACGCTACGACGAAGCGATCGACTGGGATCGCAGCGCGCTTCAGATGTCTAAAGACCAAAAGGCCAGCCTCTATACTTCGGGAATACAAGGCAATATGGGCTGGAGCTATTTTTCGATGGGCGATTACGAGAACGCGAAATCGCTTTTTGAACAGGCTGAAACGGCTTCGGCTCACGCAGGACTTTCCGGCGATCACGTCAACTGGCTGATCGACATAGGTGTCGTGCAATTCGCGCAACATGACTACGGCCCCGCGGAAGCCACGATGAAGCAAGCGCTACAGTTGGCGCGAGAGCTGCACGACAACGAATCAGTGATCCAATGTTTGAATTATCTTTCACAAATTGCTTTGGATTCAGGCGCCGCCGATACAGCGGAGAAATACAACACCGAAGCGTCCACTTTGCAGCGCGCTGGCCTCGATCAGCTTGGAGTATTGAAGTCGACGCTTATCGCTGGACGAATCGAGTCGGGCAAACATAATTTCACCGAAGCCGAGCAGAGTTTCAAAAGTGTGATTCAAAATCCCGGAGCGGAATCTTCTTTACGGTGGGAAGCGGAATCACGCCTCGGTAAAGTCTACGAAGAGATGGGCGAGCCAGCCAAAGCGGAACAGGAGTTCAGGAAGTCCATTGCCACGATTGATGCGGTGCGTTCTTCGGTGCAGAGCGAAGAGTTTCGCATGTCGTTTCTTTCCAGCGCCGTCGCCTTTTACAATGACTTTATTAATTTTCTGATCTCGCAAGGCCGCGCCGAAGACGCGCTGGAAGTAGCCGAAATCAGCCGCGCCCGCACCCTCGCCGATGGCCTGGGAGTTGGTTCCTCCGAATTGTCCTTCCCCATCAAAAATTTTCAGCCGAAACAAATCGCTGCTCGATTGAAAACTGTGGTGCTTTCGTATTGGCTTGGCTTTCCGCATTCGTACGTCTGGGTCGTTACGCCGAGCCAGGTGAAATTGATTACCTTACCGTCCGCAAATGAGATCGATCCGGTTGTCGAAAGCTACCGCACGGCTTTACTCGGTCCGCGCGATGTCCTCGAAACAGGCAATCCTGCCGGGAAAAAACTTTATGACGTACTTATCGCTCCGGCGCAAGCTCTTGTCCCAAAAGGTTCGCATGTGACGATTCTTTCGGATGGCAGCCTTTACAACTTAAACTTCGAGACCCTGCTGGCCCCTTCTCCGCAATTGCACTACTGGATCGACGACGCGGTAATCTCGAACGCAAATTCCCTAATGCTCCTTTCTGCGCCAACTAAAAACTCTCCTGCGCAGTCGAAGACGCTTCTTCTCGTGGGTAATCCGATTTCTCCAAACGATGAATTTCCAGATCTTCCGCTGGCCAGCGACGAAATGGAGCGAATCGAGAAGTACTTCCCCGTCTCAGCGCGGACGGTACTGTCCCGTGACCAGGCGAGTCCGTCAGGATTTATCGCGAGTCGACCCGGACAATTTTCCTTCATCCATTTCGTCACTCATGGAACGGCAAGCCGAATAAGTCCGCTCGATTCGGCGGTCATCCTAACGAAAGAAGGCGATTCCTATAAGTTGTACGCGAGGGACATCGTCAAAGAGCATCTTGGCGCTGATTTGGTGACGGTTTCAGCTTGTCATGGTGAAGGTGCGCGAACGTATTCAGGCGAAGGACTTGTCGGACTTACTTGGGCGTTCCTAAGGGCTGGCGCACACGCTGTAATCGCGGCGCTTTGGGAAGTGAGTGATAGTTCGACGCCGCAAATGATGGACCAAATGTACGCGGAAGTGACAAAGGGTGCGGCTCCGGACGTTGCTTTGCGGGATGCCAAGCTTGCTCTACTTCATTCCAATACGGTTTTTCGGAAACCGTATTATTGGGCTCCCTTCCAACTTCATCGAGGATCTTAGCGGATTTCGCGTCGCACGAGTCCGCGAAATTATTTTCAACGGCTAACCTTCGCCCTCGTGCGTAACAATGTGTACGTCCACAGCGGGCGCTTCACGCAAAAAGCGATGCACGGCGAATAAATATAAAAGTTTGCGCAGGCCTTTCACAGCCGAACGGCCGAAAATCACTTGCGTGATGTGTTTCTCTCTCGCAAGCTCAGCCATCTTATCCGCGATATTTTTTCCGCGCAGGCGAATTACTTTTGCACCCAGGTCTTCCGCGAAATGGAAATTCGCGTCCAATAATTTTTGATTTTCGTTCTTGGCGTCCTCTCCTCTATCCACGTGCACCACGTAGAGTTCCGCGTCCAGGCGCCGCGCCATTCGCGCGCCGCGTGCGATTAAATATTGCGCTGACGGATTTGCGCTGACCATAACGGCGATTCTTTCGCGCACCGGCCAATTTTTTTCGATTTCCTTCGCGGTCATGTAGGATTCAAGGCTTCGATCCACATGTTCGGCAACCTGACGAAGCGCCAGCTCACGCAACGCGATCAAATTGCCGCGCCGGAAAAAATTCTCCAACGCCTGATTCACTTTTGCCGGCGCGTAAACATCGCCGCGCTCCATCCGATTCTGCAAAGCCTCGGGCGTCAGGTCCACCATCACAGTTTCGTTCGCCATCAACGGAACCCAGTCGGGAACAGTTTCGCGAACCGTGATGCCGGTGATCGTTCGCACAGTGGGGGCCAGGCTTTCCATGTGTTGAATATTCAGTGTGGAGAGAACATCAATTTTCGCGGCGAGGATTTCCTGCACATCTTCGTAGCGTTTGCGATGCTTGCTGCCGGGAATATTAGTGTGCGCTAGCTCGTCGACCAGCACGACCGCAGGGCGCCGCGCAATAATCGCTTCGACGTCCATTTCCTCAAAGATTGTTCCCTTGTATTCCAGTTTCTTTCTTGGAACGGATTCCAGCTCGGGGACGAGTTCCTCAATACCTTTCCTTCCGTGCGTTTCGACAATGCCGATCACAACATCTTCGCCTCGATTGTGGCGGCGGATTCCTTCGCTCAACATACTGAAAGTTTTTCCAACGCCGGGCGCATATCCGAGAAATAATTTGAAAATTCCCTTCGTTTTTTCGGCGGGCGAAACTTTTTCGAGCCAATCTTCGGGCTTTCGGGGCATGTTTCCTGGTTCCTTTGTGACGGTGCGCCTTGCTTGAATATTGTTCGCTTTCAGCAGCGGCGGCAAGTTAGGTGCGTTAGAATACACCCGTGTTCCGGCGACTACCTTTTCGCATACTGCAATTCGCCGCGGCGCTCGTGATTGTCGCCGCGATCACTCTATTTTACCGCAACATAATTACGGTGAATCAAACGACCGTAGCACTGACGTATCTGCTGGCGATTCTAGCAGTTTCCACGTTCTGGGGCTTTACGGTTTCCGCGTTTATGTCGGTGACCGCAATGCTGGCGTTCAACTATTATTTTTTGCCGCCGGTGGGAAGATTCACGATCAGCGATCCGCAAAATTGGGCGGCGCTGGTGGCGTTTCTGGCGACGTCGCTGATCGCAAGCCGGCTCGCCACTCGCGTGCGCCGCGAAGCCGACGAAGCGCAACAACGCCGCAAAGAAATCGAGCGGCTATACTCGTTCAGCCAGCAATTGCTCGTTTCCGGAAATGTGATTACCCTGCTGAATTCAATTCCAAATCATATTGTGGAAACATTTGAGGTTGGCGCTGCGGCGCTGTACCTCGATTACAAACAAAAATTTTATCACTCAGGTGCGGCGCCTCATTTTAATGACGAAGAATTGAAGCAGGCTACCGCGCGGGAAGAACCGCTGCGCGATGCTGCGCGGAGCCTTTGCCTTGTGCCGGTGCGCATGGGAACGCGCCCCATTGGAAGTTTGGGAATTTCAGGGCGCCTGCTTTCGCGGCAAACTTTGGAAGCGCTTGGCTCGATGATCGCCATCGCGTTTGAGCGCGCGCGAGCCGTTGAGGATCTTGGAAAAACAGAAGCGACCCGCGAAGGTGAGCGACTGAAATCCGCGCTGCTGGATTCCGTGACGCATGATTTCCGCACGCCGCTCACATCAATTAAAGCCTCGGTGACAAGTTTGCTTTCCGCGGCAACTACGACCGAAGGACAGAAGCGCGAATTGCTTTCAGTGATTAACGAAGAATGCGACCGGCTGAATCAACTCGTAGGCGACGCGACTGAAATGGCGCGGCTGGACGCGGGTGAATTTGAGTTGCGGCTCGAGGCCAATTCAATGGCAGAAATCGTTGCGGCCGCACTGGCACATTGTAAGACGGCGCTTGGAAACAGAAGCGTTCGCGTGGATGTACCCGCCACGCTGCCGCCAGTGCGCGTGGATTTCGATCGCATCAAAGATGTCCTCGTCCGGCTGATCGAAAACGCCGACGTTTATTCACCGAAGGATCAGCCGATTACAATTTCGGCTGAAGTTCACGGAGATTTTCTTTCCGTAAGCGTTGCGGACAATGGCCCTGGCATCGAGGAAATGGAGCTCGGATTAATTTTCGATAAGTTTTATCGCGGCAAAGATCAGCGCTATCTGGTGCTGGGCACTGGAATGGGATTGCCGATTGCGAAAGCGATCGTGGAAGCGCATCGCGGCACGATCAGCGTGATGAGCCAGCGTGGACACGGCTCGGTTTTTTCGCTCACACTTCCATTGGCGCAACAGCCGGGCGGCGCGCGATGAAGTGCGCAACCATTCTGGTGGTGGATGACGAACCGCAAATCCGCCGCGTGATGCGAACAACGCTCACCGCGCAAGGCTATGCGATCGTTGAAGCGCGCGACGGTCAGGAAGGTTTGGAAAAACTCCGCAGCGAGCGCCCCGACCTTGTGTTGCTTGACGTGAACATGCCGGTGATGGATGGCTTGGAAACTTGTCGCGAAATGCGGCTCGGGTCGGATGTTGCGATCATTATGCTCACCGTGCGCAGCTCCGAACAAGACAAAGTTCGCGCGCTTGATGCAGGCGCGGACGATTATGTTGTGAAACCGTTTGGCATTCAGGAGCTTCTGGCGCGCGTGCGAGCAGTGTTGCGCCGGGGACCGAATGACGAAGTGCAAAATGTTCTCGCTTCAAAGGAATTGAGTTTTGATTTTGGCAAGCGCGCGATTGTTGTGCGGGGAACTCCCGTTCATCTGACGCCAAAAGAATTTGAAGTGCTTCGAGAACTTGTCGCCGGCGGGGGAAGGCCAATGTCGCACCGGCGCCTGCTGCAAGCTGTTTGGGGGCCTGATTATGGGGATGAAACGGAATCTTTACGCGTTGTAATTAATCAACTCCGCAAAAAGATTGAATCGAATCCGGCGAAGCCAAAGTTTATTCAGACTGAGCCTTGGGTCGGTTACAGATTTAGCGTGCCTTCGGACGAGCAGCCAACAGATTCAAGCGAGGATGGCTAGCTTAGTGCGCCGCCGGGTGCGAGACATCCAGTTCCAAATTTAATTCAAGAACATTCACGCGCGCTTCTCCCAGAAAGCCGAACTGGCGTCCCTCCGTGTGCCGGGCAACCATCGCGCGCAAATCTGTTTCGCTGATATTTCTTTCGCGAGCGACGCGCGGAATCTGAAACTCTGCCGCGGCAGGCGAAATATGCGGGTCGAGGCCGGAAGCGGATGTCGTGACCAGATCCACCGGCACCGGCATCGTGGGATTTTCCGAGTGCAGACGCCGCACATCGGCATTCACACGATCCACCAAAGTTTTATTTGTGGGGCCGAGATAGGAACCCCCGCTGGAAGTTGGATCATATCCAGTGCCCGCCGCGGAGGGACGCGAATGAAAATAAGTTGGGCCGGCGAACGCCTGGCCGATGATTCGCGAGCCAGTAATCTTGCCATTCGTTTCGATTAACTGGCCGTTTGCGCGATCGCGAAAGAAAGCTTGTGACAAGCCCGTGACCGCGAGCGGATAAATCACTCCGAATAAAATAGTGGTGACCAGCGTGAACCAGATTGCGGTGAGAAAGTTTTTCTTCATAATTTTGTCTCAAACAACCCCGAGATGTGTCAGCAACAAATCGATTAACTTAATTCCGGCGAAAGGCGCCAGCACTCCGCCCACACCGTATAGCAAAAGATTTCGACGCAGCAGCGCCGCCGCGCCCATGGGACGATAGCGCACACCGCGCAGGGCTAGCGGAATCAGAGCGATAATGATGAGCGCGTTGAAAACAACCGCTGACAAAATTGCGGACTCCGGGGAACGCAAATGCATCACGTTCAAGACTTCAAGTTGAGGGAACGCCACGGCGAACATCGCGGGAATGATCGCGAAATATTTCGCTACGTCATTTGCCACGGAAAAAGTCGTCAGCGCGCCGCGAGTGATCAGCAACTGCTTTCCGATTTCCACTATCTCGATAAGCTTCGTGGGATTGGAGTCCAGATCCACCATATTGCCCGCTTCCTTCGCGGCTTGTGTGCCGGTGTTCATGGCCACTCCAACGTCGGCCTGCGCCAGCGCCGGCGCATCATTCGTGCCGTCGCCCGTCATCGCAACGAGCTTTCCTTTCGCTTGCTCGTCCTTGATCAATTTCATTTTGTCTTCGGGCTTTGCTTCGGCGAGAAATCCGTCCACACCGGACTGACGCGCGATCGCTGCGGCCGTCAATGGATTATCTCCGGTGATCATTACTGTACGAATTCCCATCGCGCGCAGTTGATCAAAGCGCTCGCGCATTCCGCCCTTCACAATATCTTCCAGCTGAATTGCGCCCAGCACCACACGATTTCTGGCAACGAGAAGCGGCGTGCCGCCGGAACTCGCGATCGTAGCCACGGCTTCCTGAATTTCTTGCGGCACTTTGTTGCCGCGCTCGGCGGCATACTTCGTCACCGCGTCAATCGCGCCTTTGCGAATTTCCTGGCCGTCCAAATCCACACCGGACATTCTCGTTTGCGCCGTAAATGGAATGAACACTGGATTCATGTTGGCTAGTTCGCGTCCACGCAAACCGTATTTCTGTTTTGCGAGCACGACAATCGAACGGCCTTCTGGAGTTTCGTCTGCGATCGATGCGAGCTGCGCTGCGTCGGCGAGTTCAGTTTCCGAAACGCCCGGCGACGCGAAGAAACCAGTGGCCTGGCGATTTCCGAGCGTGATCGTTCCCGTTTTATCCAGCAGTAGCACATCCACATCGCCTGAAGCTTCCACTGCGCGGCCGGACATCGCAATTACGTTGCGCTGGATCATGCGGTCCATTCCCGCGATTCCAATTGCTGAAAGAAGTCCGCCGATGGTGGTGGGGATCAAACAAACTAGCAGTGATACCAAAACAAAAATGCTTTGCGGAGCGCCGGAATAAATCGCGAATGGCTGCAAAGTTACGACGGCCAACAGGAAAATGATCGTCAGCCCGGAAAGTAAAATATTTAGCGCGATTTCATTTGGGGTTTTCTGCCGCGACGCGCCTTCGACCAGTTTGATCATGCGGTCCAGAAATGTTTCGCCGGGATTTGACGTGATGCGTACTTTAATTTCATCCGAAAGAACGCGCGTTCCTCCGGTGACCGCGGAACGATCGCCGCCGGATTCGCGGATGACCGGTGCGGATTCGCCGGTAATCGCAGACTCATCCACCGACGCGACACCTTCGATCACTTCGCCATCACCGGGAACGAATTGGTTGACGGTGACCATCACAACATCGCCGGAACGCAGCTTCGAGCTGGGCACAGTTTCGGTGCTGCCATCGGCGCGCAAAAGATGCGCTTCAGTTTCGGCTCGAGCTTTGCGGAGAGTGTCCGCCTGCGCCTTTCCGCGTCCTTCGGCCATGGCTTCCGCAAAATTCGCAAACAGCACGGTGAACCACAGCCACAACGTAATCTGCAAACCAAAACTGAATTGTCCCGCATGATGACCCGCATTCCACGCGAGTTGGACCGACGTGAGTAGCGCGCCGACTTCCACCACGAACATCACGGGATTTTTCACCATCGCGCGTGGATCCAATTTACGAAATGAATCTACGATCGCGCGAAAAATCATCTTTCCGTCCATGAACGATTGCTTCCGAACTTGTGCGCCCGTTTCCATGTTTTTCCTAGAAGGTTTTCCCAGCAGCCATTAGCAAATGTTCCAGAATCGGCCCCAGACTCAGAGCCGGAAAAAATGTAAGCGCTCCAACAATTAAAATTGTGGCGATAAGCAGTCCACTGAAAAGTCCGCCGGTGACGGGAAAAGTTCCCGCTGATTCAGGGACGATTTTTTTCTTAGCAAGGCTCCCCGCAATCGCGAGTACCGGAATGACCATGAAAAAGCGGCCGAGCAATTGCGCTGCCGCGGTGGACGTGTTGTACCAGAGCGTGTTGACGCTCAGTCCTCCAAACGCCGAACCGTTATTTCCGGTGGAAGAAACATACGCGTAGAGAATTTGTGAAAGTCCGTGCGGCCCCGGATTCGATATGCCCGCGGTGCCATACGGCTTGACCACGGCGATCGCCGCGAAAATCAGAATCGTGCAGGTCAATATCAAAATCGAAAGCATCGCCATCTTCACGTCATACGATTCGATTTTCTTTCCTAAATATTCCGGCGTGCGGCCGACCATCAAGCCCGCGATGAATACGGCCAAAATTACGAACACGATCATTCCGTAAAGTCCCGAACCCACACCGCCGAAAACAATTTCGCCCAGCATGATGTTGATGAGCGGCACCCTTCCACCTAGCGGAGTAAAAGAGTCGTGCTGTCCGTTGATTGCGCCGCAACTCGCGTCGGTGGTGACCGTAGCAAATAGCACGGAATTCGCGATGCCGAATCGCACTTCTTTTCCTTCCATATTTCCGCCGGGCTGCATCGCGCTCGCATGTTGATCCGCGCCGGCCAACATTGGATTTCCGCGAGCTTCGGCCCAATATGCGGCAGTGACGCCCGCAAAAAATAGGACCGCCATTGCAGCCCACACCGCCCAACCGTGGCGCTGCGATCCGGTCATGTGTCCAAGCGTATAAGTAAGTCCACTGGGAATCGCGAAAATCAGGAGCATTTGGAATAAATTCGCGAAT
>DASYNR010000152.1:0-4462 GCA_036008485.1 Candidatus Acidiferrales bacterium
CTCCACACTTTCCGGCGTCATGGACGGTTTCGCGCTCACGCTCAGCATCGGCCTGCAATACGGCGTGCCGCTGCGCGCTCTCGTCGATAAATTGATGAACACGCGCTTCGAGCCTTCCGGCTTCACGCACACCGCGGATATTCGCATGGCCTCCTCGGTGCTCGATTACATCGCGCGCTGGATGGGCGGCAAATTTATTTCCACGGACTACCTGAAGCTGCAAGCCGAAGAGCAAACAAGTGGCGACGTGATGGCTGGGCCTTCCATGCCCGCAACCGCGCCGCAACCGATTGCAGTTTCGCCGGCCGTAACCAGCGCCGAGCCGCCGCAGACATCCTCACGCGCCAGCTTCTCGGCACGCACTATGGCCGCCAGTGCACCAACATGCAGCAATTGCGGCATGTTGATGACGCCCAACGGTAGCTGCTACAAGTGCGCAAATTGCGGCGGAACCAGCGGCTGCAGCTAAACTGCAAATCACTCTCACCGAAAAACAAAACGGGGCACGGAAAATTCCGTGCCCCGTTTCATTTCTCGGCTGGGCAATCTTCTCTAGAAACTAAAAAGGGGATCCACCTGGGATCCCCTTTTGTGACACCACTTAAAGCCCGATGCCCCTACTGCCTCACGGGCTACCCCCGGGAAATCGTTACTCGACCGTTATCACTACTCATGCAAGTGTTAGGCCAGATTTTCAGATTTCCGCCACCGCCTCTAGGTGATTGATTCTGCGCGAGTTAGCCGCAAACTTCACAACGCACGTCAACCCGCGCGTCAATCGCACATTCCGTTTTTCACAGAATTCCGCCGCCGAAATATGGTCTCTTGGATTTTTCAGAAATTGGAAACAACTATACCCGCGGATTTACGCGCCCAACGACGCTTGAATCGCTCCGGCGATAGCCGCCGCCCAGCGCTCCACATCCTCGGCGCGCTCGGCTTCCACCATCACGCGCGCCTTCGGCTCGGTGCCGGAATAGCGCAGCACGATCCGCCCGGAATTTCCCAGCGCGCGCTTCGCTTCGGCCAGCGTCTGGGCCACTTCTGGAATTTCACTCAGCGGCGGCTTGCTGCGCACCCTCACATTGCGAATTGTTTGCGGAAAAACTTTTAGTCCTGTGACCAGTTCATCCAGCGGCCCGCGCAACGCGACCAGACTGGCAATTTTCACGGCCGTCAGCAGACCGTCGCCCGTCGTCGCATCGTCCAGAAAAATAATGTGGCCGGATTGTTCGCCGCCCAAATTGCATCCGCCGCGAATCATTTCCTCCAGCACGTAGCGGTCGCCCACATCGGCGCGCGCCAATTGCAATCCTTCCGCTTCCAGCACGCGTTCCAATCCAAGATTCGCCATCGTCGTACTTACCACGCGCCCGCATTTTAATTGTGCGGTGGATTTCAAATAGCGCGCCATCGCCAGCAAAATTCCATCGCCATCCACAAGTTTTCCGGTTGCGCTCACAAAAAGCGCGCGATCGGCGTCGCCGTCAAACGCCACTCCCAGCGCCGCATTTTCCGCAATCACGCGCTGCTGCAATTTTTCCGGATGCAGCGATCCACAATCTGTATTGATATTTTTCCCATCCGGCGTCACGTTAATCGCCACAACATTCGCGCCTAGCGAATGAAATAATTCCGGCCCCAGTCGGAACGCCGCGCCATTCGCGCAATCCAAAACAATTTTCATGCCCTTCATGCTGCCGCCGGGCAGCGCCAGTTTGCGCAAGAATTCCAGGTACTCCGCGTCCAGCGCCGGGTCAGTTTTCAGCCACAATGCTTCCGCCGGCTGAATTTCGCCGCTCAAAATTTCAGCTTCCAACCGCTCTTCAATTTCGTCAGGAAATTTCATTCCCGAAGCCGCGAAAAGTTTTATTCCGTTATCGTGATACGGATTGTGCGAAGCCGAAATCACAATGCCCGCCGCAAATTTCTTCTGCCGCACCAGACAGGCCACGCCCGGCGTCGTAATCACACCGGCTGACGCTGCGGAGACTCCCGCACCGGCAAGGCCCGCGGCAATTTCTCCGGCAATGTGCGCGCCCGATTCGCGCGTATCCATTCCAATCAAAACTACGGCAGGTGCAGCACTTTCCGTTGGACGCAGATAGCGCCCCAGCGCGCGCCCAGCGCGAAAAAGTGTGGCGTCATCCAGTGGAAATGTTCCGGGGACGCCGCGAATTCCATCGGTACCGAAAAGTTGTTTGGCCATACGGAGCAGTTTTCTGTAGCACTAAATCTTCAAGCAAGTCAGTCTAGCACGCCGCCCACAACGCCTCGCCCGCGCCGATTTTCCGCGTTCGCCAAAGATGCAACGCTGCAATTGTTTGTCGGAATTCCTACGCCGGCTTCCGAAATACGTACTTTTCCTGTTTCCTGAAGGGTATTGATTGCAGCAGCCCGCGTTCTTCCACCATCCCGATCGATTCCATATACGCGTGAATTTCCAAATGATGATTCAAATGCATCGGATGTGCTTTCGTAGATCCGGCCGGCACATCAAATGCCATTCGTCCGCCGGGATTCAGCAACGAAGAAAGAAATTTCAATTCGCCCGGCAAATCCGGCAAATGTTCCAGCACATCAAAAGAAAAAATCGTATCCAGTCCGCGCTGCATCGCCGAAGCGGCCAAATCATCTTTGGAATGAAAAAATTCCACGGTCAATTTCTGCCGCTCCGCCCGATGACGCGCAAATCTCATTGATGTGCCGTCCACATCAAAATAAATTGCCGGATGTCCCCGCCGCGCCAACTCCAAAATAATCTCGCCATTGCCCGCGCCATAATCCAGGCAGGCACCGCACCCATACCTCAACATTTTTATGCTGTCGCGAATCCGTTTGTATTCCAGGTTGTATCCGGAAATCGCAAACATATAAAGTTCCGAATTTTCGCGATACCACGCCGTCATTTTCTCGCGATCATTCTCATCCAGATGCGCATCTTTCCAATTCTTGGCGAGCTGTTCGTTGCTCGTGGCCCACAATTCGCGGATCTTCTCGTCAGTATATCCGGTGAATTCCTCTAACTCACTTGCGCCTGCTCCAACATTCTTCACGTTCTGTTTTTGCGCGCGCGTCACGAGCACACCTGAAGCGAACGCGCACGCAGCAACCGCGCCCGCTAGCCACGCAGTTATGTGGTCGTGTTCTGTGCTAGCACAATAGTAAACCAACGCACTGGCAATGAGCGCGAAGTACACAGATTGCGCGATCGACGCTTCTTCTTCGGTCACGCTCACGAGATGCGCTGAAGCCACAATCAGTGCAATCGCCAACAGGAAGTCTATGTGCGTTGCCGAAAGCAGTGTTCCGATTAAGACGATATCCGTCACCAAAAAATACGCGGACGAAGGACGTATCGTCGTCACTCGTTTAGCCAAAAGATTTACGATGGCCAACCACGTACACGAAGCCAAAACGATTTCAACACTTCGTAAGCTTCTATCCGACAGAAGTCCTATCAGCAATCCGACCGCAATCAATCGCCAGCGAATCTTAACTTGCCAACGAAAACGCTTCGTACGATTCACATTTAAATGGAGGTAGTCCGGCGTGTAAAAAAGCGATCCACAAACTGCCGCGATAACCACGGGGAAAATAAGTGCCGGCATTTGCGCTGCGACTGCGGAGATTTTCCAAGCATAGGCGGCAACTGCAACGACGCACGCTGCGCACACCGCCGCCCACACCCGCCCGCGCTTCAAATATTTCTCTTGTTCTGTAAAATTCACGCCACGGCAGTTTAGTGGTGAACCGGTGCGATTGGCAACGTGCGAACGTAGTGAACCAAATTCCAAATCTGTTCATTCGGTTGCGAATTTCCAAACCCCGGCATGCCGCTCAGCCGAATTCCGCCGCGGATAACCACGAAAAGTTCAGCATCGGAATAATTTTGCACATGTTCAGCGGCAAGCGACGGCGCCTCCGGATAAAATGAGTGACCCATCTTAGTCGGCGTGCGCCCGTCATAACCGTGGCAACCGGCGCAGGCCGATCCGTAAGTCGTGTGTCCATCTTCAACATTGTCCGCGCTGTTCGCAGTTTCCGCGGGCAAAGTTTCCTGCGCCTTGTGCGCCACCATCACATGTTTGGCGTGTATCGCGAGATAATTCTCAATCCGACCGGGGCGATCGAGCGAACTCACGTCCATGTGCGTAAGCACAAACCAGCCGCCGGCAATCGCCAGCACGATCAGCACAACGATGCACAAAATAAATCCGCGAATCATCAGACCCTCACTTCGTGTCGAAGTTAAATTGTCCGAACGAATCCATCAAATTTCTCCGGGTTCAATTGCGCAGCCGTCCAACAATTCCGGCTAAATCCCGCTCGCTACTAAACATCCGAATCGCCGCAATTCCCGGCGCGCCAGCGGCAAAACATTCCCGCGCATTTTCTTCGGTAATTCCGCCTATCGCCATCACAGGTATCCTCACAGCTTTAGACGCTTCAGCCAGCCGAT
>DASYNR010000153.1:0-8289 GCA_036008485.1 Candidatus Acidiferrales bacterium
TTCTTCCGGAGTATTCGGCGTCGCCAAAATTTTCTCCGCTTCTTGCTTCGCCGCGCGTGCGCTATCCGCATTAATTTCTTCCGCGCGCTCCGCCGATTCGGCCAGCACGATTACTCGTTCCGCCAAAACTTCCGTGTATCCACCGAACACCACCGCGTAGTGAACAGTGGTACCGTCGCGATAGCTCAGCTCGCCATCACCCATAGTGGCAAGCAGCGGCGCGTGCCCCGGCAATATGCCCAGATAGCCATCCAGCCCGGGCAGCTGAACTTCCACCGCAGGCGAGCTGACCACTCGCCGTTCCGGCGTGACAACTTCAAGTTTGAGCGATTGAGGCAGCATATTTTTTCAATGTGACGTCAGCAATTACGCCTTCGCCGTCATCTTCTCGTTCTTCTCAAGCACTTCTTCAATCGTGCCCACCATGTAGAACGCCTGCTCCGGAATTTCGTCGTGCTTACCTTCCACGATTTCCTTGAAGCCGCGCACTGTGTCCGCGATCTTCACGTACTTGCCGGCCAGGCCGGTGAACTGTTCGGCAACGTACATGGGCTGCGAAAGGAACTTTTCAATTTTCCGGGCGCGCGCCACAATCTGCTTGTCTTCCTCGGGGAGTTCTTCAATACCGAGAATCGCGATGATGTCCTGCAAATCTTTGTAGCGTTGCAGCACGGACTTCACCGAGCGCGCCACGTTGTAATGTTCCACGCCAACAATGTTCGCGTCCAAGATTCGAGAGAAGCTGGCCAGCGGATCGACGGCGGGATAAATTCCGCGTTCCACGATCGCGCGGCTCAAGTTCGTCGTCGCGTCCAAGTGAGCGAACGTTGCCGCAGGCGCCGGATCGGTGTAGTCGTCGGCGGGCACGTAAATCGCCTGCACTGAGGTGATCGAACCTTTTTTCGTGGACGTAATTCTTTCCTGCAATTCTCCAATTTCCGTATTCAAGTTCGGCTGATATCCCACGGCGGATGGCATGCGTCCCAGCAACGCAGATACTTCCGAACCCGCTTGCACGAACCGGAAAATGTTGTCGATGAAGAGCAGCACGTCCAGCCCTTCTTCATCACGGAAATATTCCGCAACGGTCAGGCCGGTCAATCCAACTCGCAGACGCGCGCCGGGTGGTTCGGTCATCTGTCCGTAAATCAGCGCGCACCGGGATTTTTCCGTATTGCCCGGCACAACGACGCCGGATTCCTGCATTTCCAGCCACAAGTCATTTCCTTCGCGCGTACGTTCGCCGACTCCCGCGAAAACCGAAACGCCGCCATGCTTCATCGCGACGTTGTGAATCAACTCTTGAATCAAAACTGTTTTGCCGACGCCCGCGCCGCCGAACAATCCGATCTTGCCGCCCTTCAGGTACGGTTCCATCAGGTCGACAACTTTAATTCCGGTCTCAAACATTTCCAGCGTTGTGGACTGATCTTCCAGCGACGGCGCCGGCCGGTGAATTGGATAAGTTGTTTTCGCGTTGATGGGGCCGAGCTTATCCACGGGCTGGCCGAGCACGTTCATCACGCGCCCCAGCGTTTCGCGTCCCACGGGAACGGTGACGCCTTCGCCCAGGTCGTACGCTTTCATTCCGCGCACCAAACCTTCGGTGGGCTGCAGCGCGACAGCGCGCACGCGATTTTCGCCCAGGTGCTGTTGCACCTCGCAAATAATATCTATGGGATCGGCGATGTCGTAGCCTTCGCTGGTGATGCGCAGCGCGTTGAAAATTTCCGGCAACGCTTTGTCGCTATCAAATTTCACGTCTACGACAGGCCCGATGACCTGCACGATGTGCCCAATTGCGCCTTGTTTTGCTGCCATTCCAGTCTCCTAACTTTCTACGCGCTCCAGGATGCTCCGCTCACCACTTCAATAATTTCCTTGGTGATGGCGGCCTGGCGGATTTTGTTCATTTGCAATGTCAGTGATTCGATCAAGTCGTAGGCGTTATTCGTCGCTGCGTCCATGGCGGTCATACGCGCCGCGTGTTCCGCGGCGGACGAGTCCGCCAACATGCGGTAGATTCGCGCTTCCACGTAGCGCGGCATCAGCCCGCTCAAAATTTGTTCGGCCGGCTGCTCGTAGATGTAATCCACCTGCGAGCCGCTGGCGTCCGGCGCTGCGGGATCAATCGGCAGCAATTTCTCAAAAACCATTTTCTGCGTGATCACGCTCTTAAATTCCTGGAACAACAGGTACACCGCATCTGTTTTTTCTTCGCTGTACTGCGTGATAATTTTCGATGCGATTTCCTGCGCCTTAGTAAATTCCGCGCGTGAAGTAATTCCAACGTATTCGCCAACCACCGGCCATTTATCCAAACGCCGGTACGCGTCGCGTCCTTTGCGTCCAATGGGCAACACTTCCACTTTTTCCGCCGAGTGCGTCTTCAGAAATTCCACGCCTCGCCGAACTGTGTTGGAGCTGAACGCTCCGGCCAGTCCGCGATCGCCGGTAACAATCACCAACAACGCGCGCTTTTCAGGACGTCGCGCCAACAGCGGATGCGCCGGATTTTCCATGCGCGCCGCAACCGACTTCACCAGCTCGGTAATTGCGTTCGCATAGGGCCGCGCTTCCATCGCTTTTTCCTGTGCGCGCCGCAGCCGGGCCGCCGACACGAACTTCATCGCGCGCGTAACCTGCTGCGTGCTCTTCACAGAGCGAATGCGTCGCCGATAATCAAGTAGTGTGGGCATGGGTTCCCAAAACTTGTTCTACTAAAATCCCCTGAATCAAAATCAGCTTTTAGCTGGCGGCCTTTGCGGTAGCCACAAAACGTTCTTTGAACGCTTTGATCGCCGCCACCATCTCAGCCTTCATTGCGTCGTCGAACGCTTTCTTTTCAACGAGCCGCGCCAGCAATCCCTTGTAGCTTGAGTCCATGAACGTGTGAAATTCCGCTTCCCATCGGCGGCAATCGCCGACTTCCACGTCATCCATGTATCCATTCGTCGCCGCGAAAATAATCATCACCTGTTTTTCAACAGGCAGCGGCGAATATTGATTCTGTTTCAGAACTTCCGTCAGCCGCTGACCGCGCGAAAGCTGCGATTGCGTGGCTTTATCCAATTCGGAACCGAATTGCGCGAACGCCGCCAAATCGCGGTACTGCGCCATGTCCAGGCGAAGTGCGCCCGCTACCTGACGCACCGCTTTAATTTGCGCGTTGCCTCCGACGCGGCTTACCGAAATACCCGCGTTAATTGCAGGCCGGATGCCGCCGTTGAAAAGGTCCGCTTCCAAATAAATTTGTCCGTCCGTAATCGAAATTACGTTGGTCGGAATGTACGCGGAAACGTCGCCTGCCTGCGTTTCAATTACTGGCAGCGCCGTCAGTGATCCCGCGCCCTTCTCGTTATTCAATTTCGCTGCACGCTCTAACAAGCGGGAGTGAAGATAGAAAACGTCGCCAGGAAACGCTTCGCGTCCGGGTGGACGGCGCAACAGCAAGGAAATTTCGCGATAGGACTGCGCATGTTTGGAAAGGTCGTCGTAGAAGCAAACCGCGTGGCGCTTGGTATCGCGGAAATATTCGCCCATCGAGCACGCCGCGTAAGGCGCGATATATTGAATTGTCGCAGGTTCCGTTGCAGACGCTGCCACGATAATCGTGTATTCCATCGCGCCCGCGTCGGTCAGCACTTTAATAATCTGCGCAATCGTTGAGCGTTTCTGCCCAATCGCGCAGTAAATACAAATCATGTCTCCGCCCTTCTGGTTGATAATCGTATCCAGAATGATGGCGGTCTTTCCCGTTTGACGGTCTCCGATGATCAGCTCGCGCTGTCCGCGGCCAATCGGAATCATCGAGTCAATTGCTTTAATTCCAGTTTGCAAGGGCTCGCGCACCGGTTGACGATCCACAACGCCAGGAGCCAATCGTTCCAGCGGAATTCTTTCCTTCGTCGCGATCGGCCCTTTGCCGTCCAACGGCTGGCCCAGCGGATTCACCACGCGTCCAATCATCGCGTCGCCCACCGGCACGGACATAATCGTCCGCGTACGCTTCACCGTATCGCCTTCTTTAATTGCCGTGTGGTCGCCCAGCAACACCGCGCCCACTTGATCTTCTTCCAGGTTCAGCGCAATTCCGAAAACGTCGTTCGGAAATTCCAGCATTTCGCCGGACATGCAGCGCTCCAGCCCGTGCACGCGCGCGATACCGTCTCCGACGGAAATTACCGCGCCGACCTCTTCCACCGAAACGGTCTGCTGGTAATTCTCAATCTGCTCGCGCAGTATTTTTGTAATCTCGTCTGCCTTAATCGTCGCCATTCCTTGCTCCTATTCCCCGAATCTCTTGCACCGCTTCGACGCGAATTTGTCTCGACTGAAGACGATTATTCCGTCGCCAATTCCGCTTCCAATCGCCGCAACTGCTCGCGCACTGACCCGTCGTAAATCACCGATCCAATTCGCACCGACGCGCCGCCCAACAATTCCGTATCCACCGCGTAATTCGCCGTAATCTTCAATCCCGTCGCGCGTTCCAGCGCGGAAACCAATCCGGTACGTTCCGTCGAGCTCAATTCATTTGCCGACGTAACGGCCGCTTCGGCAATTCCCAATTTTGTGTTCAGCTTCCGCGTGTACGCTTCCGCAATTTCAGGAAGCAGTCCGCCGCGCCGGTGGTCCACTACCACATTCAGAAAATTCTGCATGGTGACGGTCGAACCAATCCGATTCAACAATTCACGCAGCACAATTCGCTTGGATTCTTTCGGCACAGCGGGGTTCGCCAAAAAATTTTGCAAATCCTTTGAGTCTCCGACCACTGCCGCGAACTCCACCAAATTTGTTTTAACTTTCTCTGCGTCACCGTGAGCCATCGTCACGTCCAACAGCGCCGAAGCGTACCGTTCAGCCATCGCGTTCAATTCACACCTCGCGATTCGCCCGCGCCGGCCGTTGGCAGGCCATCCACAAATTTCTGCACCAAAGCCGCGCGTTGCTGCGGCGTAATCTGCTGACCAACAATTTCAGCCGCACGCGTCGCCGCCAATCGCGCCGCAACTTCCCGCAATTCCAATCGCGCCGCACGCTGGGCCGCGGCCACTTCCACTTTCGCCGCGTGCTCAATACGCGCCACTTCGCGTTCAGTTCCTTCGCGCAAATGTTCGGATTCCGTGGCAAATTCCCGCGTAGCCGTTTCGCGCATCGTCGCCGAATCCTGAGGCAATCGCGCAAATCCAGCTTCTGCCGTACGAAGTTGTGCGTCGGCTTCCGCTTTTGCCGCTGCCGCAGAAGAAATTCCCGCAGAAATGTCGTTCGCGTGCGCGCGGAATGCCGGTCCGCCCTTCTTAATGATGAAATATCCAGCCACGCCGACAACAATCGCGAAATTCAGCCAGCGCAGTATTTTCGCGGCAGGCCCTTGCAACGGATCCGGAGCTTCCTCAGTCTTGCGCTCTTCCGACCGCATCGTCGGTTCTTGCGGCTGTTGTGCACGCACCGGCAACGCTATCAGCGCGCCCGCAAAAATAATCGGCAGTATCCCAAGCGAAAATCGCCGCCGCGCGCTCATCATCGAGCACCGCCAGCTGGGTTCTGCGCCGGATTCGATCCGCCCGGCTGCATTCCCAATAATGTCCGCACCATCTCCGCCGCCAAATCCGGAGTGGTCACTTCCAATTGCTCCATTGCCACCACAACTTCCTTGGCAATCTCAGTCTTCTGCGTTTGCACCAACTCCATCGCCCGTGCCCGCGCGTCGCGCACTTTATTTGCGCGCTCATCCAGAATCGCGCGCCGCGCCACATCCTGCTCCGCGTAAACCGCGATTCGCGCCTTCTTCAATGCCTCTTCGTACGAATGCACTTTCTCGCGCGCCGCCATCTGACTTGCTTCCGCCTCGCGACGTGCGCCTTCCGTTCGCGCGCTTCGCTCGTCCATGGCCTTCATCAGCGGTTGAAAAAACGTGTATTTCAGCACAACGTAAAGCACCAGCACGATAATGATGGTCGGAACCGATTGCAGGAATAAATCTTCGAGTTGAAGCAGCATTTGCATGATTAATTTTGGGTCTAACTCCTGCTCGCAGTCGTCTCCGTCACCGCCCGCATGCCAGACGCACACCCCCGGCGTCTGAACTGATGGCGGTAATTAACTCCGGCCCTGAATGGGGGGCAAAAATTTATAGCATCCGCGCGAACTTCCGTCAATGCGCCCGTTAATCTGTTAATTCCATTTTGGCAACGCAGGAAAATCTACTGATTCACTTCTGACCTGTCCCAAGTGAACCACTCATCTTCGCCACCTTTGCCGCGTATAGCAACAAATAGTTTGCGGCCCCCAAACAAAGGACGCACGGCGATTTCCTTGCCTTCGTGATACAGAACCTGACGATTCGGCGACCTGTGCCACGCCGATTTAGGAATAGCGCGTATAAGTTCTTTCAGTTTTGGATGGTCTATCATGGGCGGGAGTATACCAAATTCCCGATTTTGAGGAGCTAAATCTAAAATCTGCCGACTACCGTTAAAAACCATAGCCAGCAAGAACTTCACTTCTCATCGGCGCCCTTCTTCGGGGCGTCACTACTCGCATGCGCCCGCTGATGCGCCTCGGTCGCCTTAATTTTCGGCCCGGCTTCGTGGATCGCCGCTCGCGTTCGACGCAAATGCGACATCGTCGTCAGCCCGTCAATAAACACGACCACGGAAATTCCAATAATCGTCTGGCAAAGCGTCGGAGTCAGCCAGCAAAACACAATCCACCCGATCACCATTGCTGCCGTGGTCGAATACATCAGCAGCGCCATCGTTTCCCGGCGATCCATGTCATGAAATAGTTCGGGATAAAAATGCCGCCAGTACAAATCTTCGGCATTCACTTCGGTGGGATGATTCCGCAGGTATTCCGCGTCGTTCCGCTTGTGAAGCTTCCACATATCAATGTGAAAGTACGCGATGCACGCCAGCAAATGGCCGGTCACATAGCACGCCGCAATTCCCAGTCCGGCCAGTACCCACATCGGCGGATCGTACGGCCTGAATAAATCATGCACGCGTTGGAGTTCAATACGCCCGCTGGCCACGCCAATTCCTGCGAACACCAGCCCCGGCAGCGCGTATCCGAATATGTCCCGCAAAAGCTGGAACGTATCCATCAACGATTTAACAATATCCGCCCAGGTCGAACCCGAATCTCCGGAACCAGCCATAATGCGCGGCAGGCTATATCAACCAGTTACTAACGTCAATGCTTTCCTCTCCAGCGGCTTGCGCAGGCCGCAGCACGTGTACAATAGCTTAGAATTTTTGGCCTTCTCGCCTAGGAGACTCGATTATGAAACGCATCTTCATCACAATGACCGCGCTATTATCCCTCGCAGCCGTCGCCGCCAACGCCGATATCGTCACCCTAAAAAACGGCGACCGCGTGACCGGCACATTCGTCAACGAAAAGGGCGGCAAGCTCCAACTGAAATCCGACGTTCTCGGCGATCTCTCCATCCCTGTGGACAAAATCGCCAGCTTCAGCGCCGAAAAGCCGGTGGCCGTGGTTATCAAAGGACAGAAGCCCATCGAAGGCCAGCTCGAATTGGTGCCGTCAGGCGACTGGCAAATCACCGCGTCAGGAAAATCTCAAAGTATCGCAGCCGCGACCGTCGACATGATCATGGTCGCCTCCGAATATGACGCCCTGGAAAATCACAACGGAAAACCCTGGCAGGATTGGAAGGGCGCATCCACTCTTGGCTACAGCCTGCAGCGCGGAGATCAGGACACCAGCAACCTCGCCATCACCGTCGCCGCCGTTCGCGAACGCCCCGCCGCGCCGATTTTCCATTCGCACTTCCGCACAAATTTTAATCTCACCACGTTGCTTTCGCATTCCACGCAGGGCGCCACCACAATCACTTCCAATACGCTCGATACCAGCGTCCGCGAAGACTATCTCTTCTCGCCCGCGAATTTCGTTTTCGTCATCGGCGGACTCGATCACATCGGCGCGCAGGGCCTCTACCTCCGCGAAACTTTTGGCGGAGGCTACGGACGCACGCTCATCGATCATTCGCGAATTCAGTTCAGTGTTCTCGCTGGCGCCACTTTCGTTCACGAAAAATTCTTCACCGGAGCAAATGACCAGACCGCCGCGGTCCTCGTCGGCGAAAAACTCGGCGTACAAATTTCCAAGCGCGTACGCTTCGATCACAATCTGAATTTCTATCCTAATCTCTCCAACACAGGCCAGTACCGCTTTGACACTACAACCAGCCTGACCGCCAGCCTAAGCAAACGCTTCTCGCTCAACACCAGCCTCATCGATCTTTATCTAACTAAT
>DASYNR010000154.1:0-19749 GCA_036008485.1 Candidatus Acidiferrales bacterium
CTTGTGAAGCACGACGAGTCGGACATTCCGCACTAGTCCATCGGGAAATCCGGGGACAGACGGGACGTTTTCCGGACAATCAGAGCACAAGCTCCGACGTCCCGAAACTTCGAGATCGGATCTCCCACGACTACTCATGTCCTTTGTTTCCTGATCCTTAGCCATCACCCACCCGCACTTCCGATGGCTCATTTTCAAAAAAACTCGTACCCCCCACCCCACCCTATTTTGCTATGTATTGCAAATAAAGGACTTACAGCGATCTGTGGTTGATCGTTATGCAAATAAAGGACTTAGCTCTGACTAGCACAGGCTTCAGCCCGCGGCACCCATGCATCCAAGGCTGGACATTATTGTCCTCGGATGGATTCTTCCTTCTCTGCTCTTCCTTCAATCTTTTCTCAGCGCCTCTGCGAACTCTGCGTTGAAAGCCTTTTCCTGTTTTTTCTATCCCCAAAAACTGCACTATAATGCACTTTTTGGCAAAATCCGTCCTCAACATGCATTATAATGCACTTTTTCAGTCGCTACGCCACCCCCACCCTCAACTCCAAACTCTCGACTGCGATATGATGTCTTCGCAATGCCCACCGAAAACAAATCGCCCCTATCGCGAATTCATTTGTCCGTCGGCGATCTAACTGAAAGCAACGCCGACGCAATCGTCAACGCCGCCAACAACGATTTAATTCTCGGCGGAGGAGTTGCCGGAGCAATTCGCCGCAAAGGTGGCGAAAAAATTCAGCGTGAGTGCAGTGAGATTGGCTCAATTCCAATCGGCGGCGCGGCAATCACCAGCGGCGGAAATTTGAAAGCCCGCCATGTGATTCACGCAGCCAGCATGCAACTCGGCGGAAGCGCCACAGCAAATGCGCTGCGCAGTTCGACGGCGCTTTCGTTGCGCATCGCCAGCGAAAAGAAATTGTCCAGCATCGCGTTTCCCGCAATTGGCACAGGAATCGCAGGATTTCCGCTGCGTGAATGCGCCGAAATAATGTTGCGCGAAACCGCAAAACATTTAAACGGCGCAACGTCACTCGAGCGCGTAGATTTCATTTTGTTTGACGCGCCCGCGTTGAAAGTATTCCAAGAAGTTTTTCGTGCCATGGAAACAGAATTCGCGGCAGGGAACGGATAACGCGTGGAACATCTCGTCGAAAAAGTGCGGACGGAAATTGCGCGATACGAACATCCGCTATTTGAATTCAGCGCGCGCCCGGCAAAAGAAGGCGTCGAAGTGCTAATCGATTTCAAGCCGAATGGCGTGCAAGTTCACCAGTATGTTTTTCTGTTGCGTCCGCGCGAAATTGAAAACAAGCAATTCCCTTGGAGTTTTCAGCGCCAGCTCTACGACTGTCTTCACGACTACGTAATCGAAATGTTCACGCTAAATCCGCAGCGCGACGACACATGAACTCTCCTGAAAAAACGCGGCAAGAAAAAACGCCGCTCGCCCGCGAACTCGCCGCGCGCATTTCTGCAAACGGTCCAATCACTTTTTCGGACTATATGGAATCGTGTCTCTACGATCCCGATTACGGATATTACAGCAGCAAAAAACGTACGCGCTTCGCCGATTATTACACCAGCGTTGATGTGCACCCAATTTTTGGACGCTTGCTCGCTCGCCAACTGGAACAGATGTGGCAAATTTTGGATCGCCCATCCGAATTTGTAATGGTGGAATCCGGCGCAGGAATTGGACGATTAGCGAAACACATTCTTGATTTCGCCGCATCGCATCTCCCCGATTTTTATTCCGCGCTTCACTATGTAGCAGCCGAGCGCTCAGCAATTCGCCGAACAACTCACAAAATAAATCTCGCCGCACATTTTTCGGCCGGCCGCGCAGAGTCGAGTGCCGAGTTGCCTCGGAATATTTCCGCGGGATGTATTCTGTCGAACGAAATGTTTGACGCGATGCCTGTTCATCGCGTGATCCAACAAAATGGCGAACTGCGTGAAATAACTGTTGGCTATGAGAAAGAAATATTCGCGGATCACATCAGCAATATTATAGGTCCGGGAATCGCGGAATATTTTGAGCGTCAGGAAATAAAATTAGTGGAAGGACAGTACGCAGAAGTAAATCTCGCCGCTTGCAAATGGATTTTAGATGCAGCGCGCCGTTTGAATCGCGGATATTTTCTTTCGGTAGACTACGGTTATCCTGCGCGCGAACTTTACAATCCACATCGTATGCAAGGAACGCTGCTCGCCTATCGCGATCACAAAGTGAGCGAAAATTATTACGCCGCTCCGGGCGAACAGGATTTGACCGCGCACGTAAATTTCACCGGGCTGGAAATTTGGGGGAAGGATGCCGGCCTTGAATCGCTCGGCCTGATTCCACAAAGCCGATTCCTGGTTTCACTCGGCCGCAAAAATGAATTCGGGGATTTATATGATGAAGGACAGAGTGAAACGGAGCGAGTTCGCGCGCAACTTCAGCTTTCTTCGCTGATTCATCCGGAAGGAATGGGCGAAACTTTTCAAGTATTCATTCAGCAGAAGGGAATTAAATCCAACACGCCGCTGATTGGATTGGCTCCGCTTTAAGCGGAAAAGCCGCGGTTTTACTGGCCTTCTTTATAGGGAGCTTTAGAATATTTATCGGCTTCTTCTTGCGCGCCGCCGGTATTATCGCGCGTCTGTTTTGCGAGACGATATTCGTTCACCGCGCGTTCGCGTTGGCCGGTAACGTCATAAATTTTCCCCATGTAAAGATGCGACCAGGCTTCCACCCACTTGGTGCTTAAATCCATATCTCCGCCGATAGCGCTACGGAACGAATTCGCGGCAGCGGTGTAATTCTTTTGATAGAAAAACGCTTCGCCCATGCGGAACAGCGCCAGTGAATTATTTTTCTGCACGTCCAGCGCATGCTGATATTGTTCGATCGCATCCATAAATCGATTTTGATCCTGCAAGGTTTCGCCGCGCGAAATTATGGAACGGATGCGCAGCTTTTCACTGGCTTTCAAAATGTAGTCGTGAGGATCGAGAACAATTCCTCCGGGTTTTGGCCGGCCAAAAGTATCGATCGAAAATGGAGTCTCCGCGCCTGTAACCTGAATCGTTTTGGTTTCCGGATTGCCTTCGGTTTGGACTTCAATTTCCATCGGCATACTGAAAGTATCCAGAGTTTGTTTCACTTTTCCGACGACCTGAAATCCTTTCGCGTTGCGGAACACTTTGTAATCCAGCGTGAATTCCGGAATGCCGGTTGAACTGAGCCACTGCGCGAAAAACGGTTGCAAGCTGTGCGTATTTGCTGGAGGAGCAGGCGGCAGCGAGCTAGTGGAAATACTTTTGACCGGCGTCAAAGAAATGCCCTGCGCTTTCGCATCGACATATTCCTGCGCGATATCTTCAAAATCGGTGTTGCGCGCGTTCAAGCCTTTGTAGCGTGCGTAAAAATCTTTCACGGCCGCGCGAAACAAGTCATCGCCCATCAGCGAATGGAGCATGTGAAATACAATCGCGCCTTTATCCTGAACGACTGAAGCATATTGAGTTGTATACGGCTTCAACTGCGCGGATTGTGTGATCGGCGACGCGGTTTCATACATCAAGGCGCGAACCGCATATTCTTCCACGATCAAATTCACCGCGTCTTTGCCGGATTCCTGCTCCGCGTACATCGCTTCGCCGTATCGCGCGAGTCCATCGGTGACCCACACATCGGAAGTGCTCGCGGGCATTACAGCAATTCCAAACCACTGCGCCGCCGCGATGCGCGAAAGTGACGCGGTATTTCCGCGGCCGCTCCAATTTCGCTGGCTTACCAGAGCAAGTCCCGGCGCGGCAAATTCGGTCAGGCCGCCATCGGGAAGTTCCGCAATGGTGATGTTCGGATCGGCGAGCGGCCCAAAATCATCGGAGAAGTCGGTGATGATTTTCGACATATCTCTGCCGAAAAGTTGCGCGGATTCCGTGGAAGCAGGAAAAGTGTAAACGGGAATCTTGATTCCATCGGCGTCAACGATGGTCTGCTTGTAAGGTGCCGCTATAAATGTGCCGCTCGCTTCCGGACGGTCATCGCGGAACGTGAAAATTTTCTGCTGCGACGGAGCTGGCGGAAGCTGGCCCGGGTGAATCACATCGGGCATTACGACTTTGCCGGAAATCATTTGCGGCGGTCCGGTTTTGCCGGTGCCCGCAACCGTAAACGTTTCGGGTACTTGAATTTTGTAAACGCCGGTGTAGCGATTCACGGGATAATTTGTGAGCGGAAACCATCGCGCCGGCAGAAGCAAGTACGCAGCCTCATTACCGATCGACGCGAGGCGCAAGCCCGGGGCTGGACTATTTTCTTCATTGGAAAGCGGCCCGGCATAATCAAAATTCAGCGTGATTTTCTGGCCGGCGCCGATGGCTGTATCCAAATCCACGCGGACCTGAAGGGAATTGCGATCCACTCGCTGAAAAGTTTGCGACTTGCCGGCGGCATTTGTTACCGCCGTGATCTGCAGATTCGGATGCAGCTCGACAAGCACGGTGCTCGACGCGTCGGTTGCCACGAAATCAACGGTCACGTGCGCCGTCAACATTTGTTCGGCCGGTGAAAGCGTAGCTGTCACGTCATAATGCGTGGCGCGAAATGCTGGATGCGCTGCGGAATTCGGCACCATGGGGCCTTGCGCGCGCGCTAATGGCGCAGCGCAGCAAGTGAGCAGTAAAATTGCTGTGGAAATTGCAGTTTTCAAGATTCTCAAGTGCAATGGTTCCTCGTTCTGGCGACAACCGCGGCCTTATAGATACTAGGATACCAGAGAGGTGCTTTGGAGTTGCCAGCGCCCTTTCTCGAATATTGGCCGCAGCGGAGCCCGGTTACAAGGCGGCTACAACATCCCCACAATTATATCTGCTGCGCGGGAAATGGCGCCGCCGGGGCCCAATTTCCCGCGGACTTCCGCGAGTCCGGCCAGCATTTCATCGCGAGCGGCCGGCGAATCCAGTAAATTCAATACTTCGGCGGCGATGCGCTGCGGAGTGCAATCCTGCTGCAACAATTCCGGCACTACGCGCTTTCCCAGAATTAGATTCGGCATGGCCACAAATCGCGTCACGATAAATGTGCGCAAAATTAATTCAGTAAGGCGCGCCACTTTGTAAACGACCACCATTGGCGTGCCGAGCAGGGCTGTCTCCACTGTGGCTGTGCCGCTGGCTACGATCGCCACGAACGCGCTTGAAACAGCGTCATAGGTTGCGCCGGAAATTATTTTTAGATTTAGTCCCGCGGGCACACGGAACGAATGCTCTGCGCCTCCGGATTTTAATCGCAGCGTAGCTTCGGACGTTCCTACGCTTGTCACCAACTCCGGCTGAACGCTGGGCGCGAGGACCAGCAGGAATTGGCAGCCGCGTTTTTGGCGCAGAATTTCTTCGCACGCGCCGAATATTGGCGGCAAATTTCGTTGAATTTCATTCATGCGGCTGCCCGGAAGCAGCGCAACGATCGAGCGTGCGGCATCGAGCGATTGACTCGCGAGAAAATCCGCGCGCGGCATGGAAGGGTGCGCGATATCCACGAGCGGATGTCCGATGAATGTTACGGGGACTCCGGCTTTGCGATAAAACTCTTCCTCAAAGGGAAAAATACACAGCGCGCGTTCAAAACGTTTGCCGATTTGTTTTGCGCGCCAAGGGCGCCACGCCCAGAATTGCGGCGCCACAAAACAGACGCATCGAATTTTATTTTCCTGCAGGCGCCGCGCGAGGCGCAGATGGAAACTTGGGAAATCGGTGAGGATCGCGAGCGCTGGTTTTCGCGTCACTGCTGCCTCAGTTAGCCGCGCCATCGTTTGCTTCAGAACGGGCAACTTGTTCCACACCTCGGAAATTCCGGAGACGGCGACGTCGGAAGAGTGCGCGATTAATTCGACGCCCGCTTCGGCCATGCGTTCGCCGCCCATGCCGAAAAGATGCGCGCCGGTGCGTTGAGCAAGTTCGGCGGCGAGGCGTGAGGCGTACATGTCGCCGGAAGCTTCTCCGGCGGAAATAAAAATTTGGCGCGGGTTTGTTTCAGCGGGCATTCGAGTTGCGAGCGTGCGATCGACGCAGGGGTTAAAACCCCTTTAATTCGGCATCTGTGCGGCACGACTGAAGTCGTGCCCTGATAAGAACCGCTTCAGGAACGATGGGCCAATCTGTAAACGCCGACAAATCTCACTGTCGCGGTAATCGAAAATGTTAATCATTCGCCGGTAAAGTTTCGGCGGCGGTTGCGCCAGCGATTTCCGGAGGAATTCCGGCGCGTAATTCCTGATCCTTATATTGGAGCTGATAGAGGCGGTAATAAATTCCGCGCTCGGCGAGCAATTCCTGGTGCGAACCTTTTTCGCGCAGCTTGCCCTTGTGGAAAACGAGAATTGAAGCGGCGTGCTGAATTGTGCTCAGGCGATGCGCGATTACAACGGCGGTGCGTCCGTGCAGCAGACGATCGAGCGCTTCGCGGATCATCTCTTCCGTTTTCGTATCGACGCTTGATGTTGCTTCGTCAAGAATCAAGAAGCGTGGATTGTGCGCAAGGGCGCGCGCGAAACTTACGAGTTGGCGCTGGCCGACGGAAAGCGTTGCTCCACGTTCTGTGATTTCTGTTTCCACGCCGCGCGACAATGATTGCAATAGCGGGCCGAGGCCGACTTCGCGCAGGGCGCTTTCCACCTGCGCGCGGGTGATTCCTTCGGTGCCGAGCTTCACGTTTGATTCGAGCGTGCCGGTGAAAAGGAATGGATCCTGCAGCACGATGCCGAATTGTTTTCGCAAATGCTGCACATCAAATTCGCGGATGTCGATTCCGTCCAGAAGAATTTGGCCGCGCTGAATGTCGTAGAAGCGCAACAACAGTTGAACGACAGTGGTTTTGCCCGCGCCAGTGTGTCCAACGATGGCAGCGGTTTGGCCGGGCGGCACGCGGAAGGAAACGTCGCGCAGAATCCATTCTTCTTCCTTCGGATTTTCACCGCCGTGATAGGCGAACCACACATTGCGGAATTCAATTTCGCCCAGCGGTTTTTCCATGAAACGCGTTCCGGCCGCGGCGGATGCGGGAATCGGCTCGTCCAGTAATTTGAAAATGCGTTCGGAAGCGGCCATCGCGCTTTGAAGGATATTAAATTTGTCGCTCAAATCCTGAATGGGACGGAAGAAACGCTGGGCGTATTGCATGAAGGCGACAATTACGCCGATTTGCAGCGCGCCAACCAATACGCGCACACCTCCGAACCAGAAAACCAGGGCGATCGCGAGTGTGCTCAAGAATTCTACGGCCGGGTAGAAAAGCGCGAACGCGAAAATCACGTCCTTGTATGCTTCCATGTAGACGCGATTTAGATTCGCGAATTCCGATTGGGCTTTTTTCTCGCGCCGGAAGAGCTGTACCACGGCCATGCCGCTTACATTTTCATTCAGGAAGGCGTTAATGCGTGCGAGCGACGTGCGGATACGCCTATTTCCGTCGCGGGCTTTATTCCGGAAAAGCCACGTGGCCACAAGAATCAGCGGCAGAACGGAGAGCGTAGCAAGCGCCAGCCGCCAGTTCAGCCACAGCAGAACCCCCACGAAGGACACGAGCAGGAACGCGTCGTTAATCATCGCAACGATGCCTGACGCGAACAGATCATTCAGCGCGTCGACGTCGGTTGTGACGCGAGTAACCAGCCGGCCCACGGGGCTTTTGTCGTAAAAGCTCATGGGCAGAGCCTGCAAGCGCGCAAAAATCTGTGTGCGCATGTCGTACATCGTTTTCTGGCCAACGTTTTGCATTACGCGGATTTGCACGTATTGCACGGCGAAGCTAAACAACAGGGTGGCGAGATAAATAAGCGTGACCCAGAGAAGCTTGGTCATGCCAACGGCAAAAGTCAGTTTCCCATTTGTTACGGGAATGATGTAGCTATCCAGAGCAATTGCGAAAAGGTATGGCGGCAGAATTTCCAGTGGGGTTACGACTAGCGTCAAGAACAGCGCAAACCACACCTGCGCTTTGTAGGGCTTCATATAGCCCACCAATCGCCGCGTCAGGTGCGAATCGTACGCTTTTCCGAGTTTTTCTTCTTCGCGAAAATCGCTCATTCGCGTGCCAACTCTTCTTCCAATAATTGTTTCTGGTACAGATCGTAGTAGTAGCCGTTTTGTAAAATTAACTCGTCGTGGGTTCCGCGCTCGACGATCACACCTTCGCGCAGGACGATGATCTCGTCCGCATGACGAACAGTGGAGCAGCGATGCGAAACAAGAATGGTGGTGCGGCCGCGCGTGACGTCTTTCAATCCGCGCAAGATTTTTTCTTCGGTATCAGTATCCACGCTGGAAAGCGCGTCATCCAAGATTAATATTTTCGGATTCTTGAGGATCGCGCGAGCGAGCGTGGTGCGCTGCTTCTGTCCACCGGAGAGAGTGATTCCGCGCTCGCCGACCATGGTTTCGTATTTCTGCGGGAAGTCACGAATTTCCGCGTCAATGCTGGCGATTACGGCTGCCGCGGAAACTTTTTCGGGAACCATGGTCTCTTCGCCCAGAGCTATGTTTTCGCCCAGAGTTTCGCTGAAGAGAAAGGGATCCTGGGGAACAAATCCAATTGCACCGCGCAGGGTGGCGATCGGCCATTCGCGAATCGGCCGGCCGTCAATCAACAATGAGCCTTCCGGTGCTTCCCACATGCGCGCGATGAGAATTGCGAGAGTTGATTTCCCACTTCCAGTAGGTCCTACAATGGCGAGAGTCGAGCCCGCCGGAATCTTCAAATTGATATCTCGCAGGACAGGGGCGTTGGGCGCGCCGTCTTGACCGTTCGATGCAGCTGTTTGCGCCTCTGCGCCGACGGCATTTCGCGGCGTGGGATATGTGAAGGAAAGGTGCCGCATCTCAATTTGGCCGCGAATTTCCGCGCCGTTCAGGGGACGCGCTTCGGCGTCGCTGATCTTCGGCTGCGCATCGAGAATGTAGTTGATACGTCCCATGGAAGCCGCGCCGCGCTGGAAAATATTAGTCACAAAGCCGAGCGCAACCATGGGAAAAATCAGCAGAACCATAAAATAATAAAACGCGACGAGTTCGCCGACGGAAATCGTGCCGATCATCACAAGTCTGCCACCCTGCCAGAGGACCAGCAGGAAAGTCATGCCGAATAAAGTGGTGAGAGCAGGCATGAACATGCTCCAAGTGCTGATGAGCTTTAAGTTGCGCGTGACATATTCGCGATTCGGCGCGTCGAATCCGGCTTGTTCGGCTTTTTCCTGAGCATAGGCGCGGATCACGCGGACGCCTGCCAGATTTTCCTGTGCCTTGGCGCTGAGCGTAGCCAGAGACGCTTGAATTTTTTCGTAGAGTTTGTGAATCACCTGGCCGAAATACCAGACAACCACGGCGACGACCGGAACGGGCAGCAGAACCCATACGCTAAGACGCGGCGAGAGCGCCACCATCAGGACAACGGAGAGGATCATAGTAACGAAGGTGGTAGCGCTGTACATAATGCCGGGGCCAAGAACCATGCGGACGTTGTTCAAATCATTCGTGCAGCGTGACATGATTTCGCCGGTGCGGTTGCGAACGTAGAATTCCGGTTCCTGACGCAGCAGGGCAGTGAGCAGGTCGTTGCGCAAATCGTATTCAATGTCGCGAGAAATTCCAATTAGTATCCAGCGATTCCAGTAGGAGAAAACTCCTTTAACGGCAATCGCGAGGACCAAGGCGAGGCAGAAAATTGTGAGAGTCTGACGGCCGCCGGGATGGTAGTACTTGAGAAGCGGACCAAGGGTCACCTGCCCGATGTGTCCCAACTTGGCCATTGGGGCCGGCTCGTTCTTTAGAGTGTCAATAATTGCGCCGGTAAGAATAGGAGCGAGTACGCCGGTGATACCGAGGCCGGCGTTCATCAACATGCCGAGCGCGAGACTACCTTTATATTGCGCAAGATACGGCCAAAGAGCGCGCAGATTCTTCGCCGCCGCGGGGCGTTTGGCGGCGGGACGAACAGTGGAAACGGCTTGTGCGGCGGCGCTCATTTCAGTTCGCGATGAATATCTTCAAGCGCGGGATTTTCTCCAATAAAAGTTACAAAGTTCGCGTCCATGGCCTGATAACGTTTCGCTTCGGGATTCCAGCGGACTTCGACAGCTTGATTGCGAACATTAGGGCCTTGATTGAACGGCGTCAAAAACAAGAGCAATCCCTTCGATGGATCTTTTTCAAATTGCAGACGCCACTGAGAAATGGCGGCGGTCGGTGTGCCACCGAGAAATCCATTGGGATTCTTCAAGTGTTCGGCGCACAACAAAATTTCTCTCCACTGGTTGGAGTCATTTTCCAAAATCGCGAGACGCGTGAATACAGCCGCCGAGCCGGTGGTCAGGTCCGGCTTGTTCAGGCGATTGATCGCCAAAATTTGCTGTTTTCCGGTGAGAGCGAGATCGCCCCACGCCAGAACTTCCGTTTCGCTACCGAGAGCGCCCTTCGCAGCCGCGAAAATTTCATCCGGCACCGCAGAGGCGCTGGGCTTTTGCGCGGAAGTTTCCGCCTCCGGATTTTTCGCCGGAGTGTCACAGCCAATTATGCAAGCGGAAACACAAACCAACACCAAGAGAATCGCCTTGCGCAAAAAGAAACTCCTTCTTAAAGGCTCGGAAAAGCGAGCATGATTTCGACAACGCGGCCCGTTTCTTTGTCGCAGGAAATCTCCATCACCTGCGGTACGTTCGAGCCAGCCCAATCAAACATGTAAAACATTAATTCTAGCTCGTGGCCCTGCTTCACGCTAGGGCCGCCGGAACTTGGCGCGCCATACACTTCGACGACATGCTCGGAGATGTCGCCCAGGCGAATTCCCTGGCCGGTGACCCAGAGCGGATCTTTCTTGGGATCCACTTTCGATTTGCAATTTTCATGCGTGGTCGCGCTGGATATTGTGACGGTCTGGATGAGTCCGGCGCGATCCACTTCGAGCGAAAGGCGGCGGCCGGAGCAAGGGTCGCTCCACGAATGGCCACCGGCGGATTCACCGTCGTCCGGGCGGAGGTGATCGTTGAGCAGTTTTTCGACGCCGGAGAGTTTGTCGCGGCCCGGTTGAATCGAAGCGAGCGTCAACTCATTTTTGCCCTGATCGCCCTTTTGTTTCTGCGAAACCGCGCCGGCGGAAACTGTCAGCGCCAGCAGGCTAGCGCACAGCCAGAATTTCATCCACGCGCGATTCAAAGTTTTCCTCCCCTTCGGACCATAACTTATAACGTTCGAGCGGCACGGATGTTTCGGCTTCACGCAGCCAGTGCAGCAGTATTTGGATGTTCTCTCGCGTGCGTTGGTGATATTCGCGCAAACGCTCCGGCGACGCCATGGACGCGAGAAAACGCGCTTCCTCGAGATGCGCGGCGGGCGCCTTCGGGCCGGGATTCGCGCCGAGCATCCCGGCATGTCCGGTGAACAAATGCTCGAAGCCGATGTCGATTAGAAAATCGCCTTCGCGTTCGGCGATGCCGCCGTCATATTCCGAGCCGTAGCAATCAATTTGCAATTCCTGAGGCTTGCTTTGCCAGCGGCCGGAATCCAAATCGTAAATCCACAAATCCCAAAGCGCGCGAATCTCGTAAGCGATGTCCGGACCTTGCGGTTCGCGCATCAGCTCAATAATTTCCGCGGAGCCAATCATTTGCGCGCGCAAATCCCATTCGCGAATGGGAGCTTCCGCGGGTTCCAGCGCGCGAACGACGAGTCCGGTGAATCCCGGCCACGACGCGGAGAAGGGAACGGTCGCAAGCAGATTCTGCAAGCGTTCGGGCTGCGTAGATTCGGAATAATCCTTTGCCCAGGCGCTAACATAGGCGCGATTTGCCATGCGGACATTATACAGTGTCTCGCGCCGCAGCCCGAATGTGGGGAAAGCGGCGGCCGGTCAGTCTCCGAGTCGACGTTGGAGTTGCCCGCCGCTCGGAAATTGACGGGGCCGCAATCAGGCTCCTCGCGTTTCGCCGTGCGTGCGCGATGCTTGTGCTGCATGGTAATATTCGCGCGTGGGCGACGCCGCGCGGGTCCTAAGTGCTACCTCAACCGTCCCTTCGGCGACGGTTAATTCGCGGCACTCTGCCCTCGTTCGCATCACTCACTGGATCACAGCGCTTTGCTTTCTTGCCCTGCTAATCAGCGGAGGGGAAATTGTGCTTTCTCACCCTCGGTTTTACTGGGGCGAGACCGGCAACGATTTGACCCCGCCGCTGTTCAAACTTCATGTGCCTGCCTCTCGGAGGTTAGTGCCGACTGGCTACGCGTACGTGCTGCCGGACCAGAACGGCTGGAGCCGCTATCTGCACTTTCAAGCCGCCTGGATCGCGATACTTGCCGGAATGCTCTACGTAATCTGGGGCTTATTTAGCGGGCATTTCCGGAAAAACCTGCTTCCGCGAGGCGCTGATCTGTCATGGCGTGGATTCTCGAGTGCGATTGGCAAACATTTGCGATTTCAGCGGCCGAGCGAGGCGGACGCTTGGTCGTATAACTTCGTCCAACGAATTACCTACCTGTTCGTGATCTTCATTCTGTTTCCCTTAATAATCTGGACGGGCCTGGCGATGTCTCCCGCCTTCGTTTCCGAATTTCCTGCGACCGTCAATTTGCTAGGCGGGCAGCAATCCGCGCGCACGCTTCACTTCTTCGTCTCCCTCGCGCTGCTGCTCTTCGTGATCGTCCACGCGGTGATGGTTTTTCGTGCAGGATTCAGAAGCCGCATGCGCGCGATGATCACAGGCCGCGCCGCTGCACAAAAGGAGCGCAGATGAGCAATCTCTCACGCCGCAAACTGATCAAGACTGGACTCGCTGCCACGGCTGGCGCACTGGGACTGGGAGTAGCTGCGCGCATTGCGCAAAGGTATGGACTGGTGCCGCCAGATCACGGTGGCATCTACGGCTTTGGCGAAACACTAACCTACGCTTCGCAGCGGCTGCTAACCCGGCACTCATTGGCGCGTGAATTCTCCAGGAATCAGATTTCAAAGCCTCCATTCCCCAACGAAGTTGAGCCTTTCACTGACGAGTTCAAGCGCCTTCAGGCCAGAAAGTTTGCTGACTGGCGGCTTTCGATTGACGGCATGGTCGCCCGGCCCGCTTCATATTCGCTCGATCAGCTTAAGAGCTACCCGTTGCATCGCCAGATCACCATGCTGCAATGTGAGGAGGGCTGGTCGTACATCGCCGAGTGGATGGGCGTGCCATTGTCACACGTTCTTGATGTTGCGGGCGTCCTGCCTCAGGCTAAATACGTCGCCTATTTCTCGTTTGAACCTGACACGTGGGACAGCATCGATATGGCCGACGCATTGCACCCGCAGACCTTTCTGACCTATGGGATGAATGGCGACGAGCTTCCCGTGGGACACGGCGGGCCGCTTCGACTGCGGCTGCCTCGGCAGATGGGCTACAAGAGTGTGAAATTCATTACCCACTTGACCGTGACCGATAGCATGAAGGGATTCGGCAAGGGTCTAGGCTCCGTCGCTCCAGAATACGGCTATGCCTGGTACGCGGGCATCTGATAGGTCCTATCTTGTCGCGAACTAATGGAACTGAGCTTGAAGAATTTGAGCGTAGCTGTACGGATTACTTGTTTCCGGAATTGTCGTCGACGGGCGGCTTGGAAGTTGAAGGCGTGGAAATGGCAACTCCGAGCAAACGTTCGCGCAAGGAATCGCCGACGGTTGCGAAGACCTGCGTGAACGTTTCGCGCAGCTTTAATTCGGCGTTACGGGCCAGCGTTTCAATTTGTTGCTCGGCTTGCTGGTTCAGAGCCGCGGTGGAATTCAGCAACCACACGCTGGACGCGTTTTCCATGCGGCCCTTGTAGGTTTCCATCGCCTCATCGCTTGCGTGCGAGAGGGAATCTTCAAATTTCTCATGCTGCAGTTGATGCGCAGCAATCACGGCTTCGCGAGTTGCGGTCACTTGCGATTCAAGTTCGCGCTTGGATGATTGGAGGCTATCCATCGCGCGTTGATTCAGAGCGATCTGGAAATCCGCGATGAATTGGCGCGTCTCGCCCCCCATACGCGTGCGGACTTGCACCGCATGCGCTTCAAAATGCGCGGACGATTGGTCGAAAGAATTGTGCAACGCTGCGTTGAAGCGTTCCAATTCCCCTTGCGCGGTGCGATGCGCTTTGGTGGCAACTTCGGCGCTGCCCGCGTCCACAGATTCCTGAATTGTTTGTTGCGTGTGCGAAAGCGCGTCCTTCACATGTTCCGCGAGCTGCCCCTGTGCGTGTTCAATGAAGCTGCGGCTGTAGTGATCCAATTCGGAAGCGAATAGGCCGGACATTTCTCCGGCGCGGACGCGCAATGTTTCGGCGGCTTGATCGGTACCTTTGTCAATCGCGCTCTGCATTTGCGTGTGGATTTTCTTTTCGTACCAGGCGGACGATTTGAAAAGCGATTCCATTGTGGAGTGCGAAATGTCCGTGGCGCGAGCGTCCAATTCTTCCAGTGATTTCGCCATCGCTGCACGCACGGATTCCTGCAAATCTTTTTCCACCTGGCCGGAGGATTCCTGCAATCGCGCGGCGACTTGCTGGATGTGCTGCTCGGATGTCTGCCACAGGCGATCCTGATGTCCGCGGAATGCTTCTTCGGCGGAAAGCTGCGCGTTGGAAAGTTTGGCGACGGTTTCGTTCGCGCGATCCACGTGGGGCGCGAGTTGCGCGGCGAGATGTTCTCCCAAACGCGCGACGGATTGCGCACCGGCTTCGTCGAGGACAGGTTGCAGACGCGCGGCCATTCCGGAAATTGCGGTGCTGGCGCGCGAATCGAGTTCACGAGTTGTGGATTCGAGCAACTCTTGTGAGTGTTGCGCAAGTTGAGCGGCGGATGCTTCGCGCGCTTCGTCAATATTTCGGACGAGCTTATCCAGATTGCCTGATGCGTTCTGAATTTCGTCGAGCGATGCGCGGCCTCGCGCCGATTCCTGTTCCCATTGGGCGCGGAATTCTGCGAGCGTGCGCACGGCTTGCGCATCCAATTCTTCCGCCTGCCGCCGCAACGAATCCAATTTTTCGGTAGCCTGCGCCTGCACGCGCGCCATTTCCTGTTCGGACTGTTGCGCAATGCGCGCAGCCGATTCTTGAGCTGCGTGTTCAATCGACTCGGAAGCATGCGCTGCGGCGCGTTTCTGAGCTTCGGTTAGATCCGCTTCCATGCGCGTACGCCAGGTGTGTTCGCCCTGCTCGATGGCGCCATCAATTTGTTGGCTCAGGCGATCCGCGGCGGATTGCAGCCTTTGAATTTCTGATGCAGCGCCCGTAGTGCGTCCCGAAAGCACTTCTTCCCAGCGGCGCGTGGCTTCTTCTACCGTGGCGCGCAATTGCTGGCGCGATTCTTCAAATTGATTGCGCGCTTGTTCGGCGCGGGCGGCGGCAGTTTCGGCGGAAAGGCGTAGACGGTCGATCGCGGCGTCAACGCTGGCGGCGAGCGCGGCTTCAAATGTTTGCTGCTCGGCGAGTTCGACACTTGCAAGACGCGCGGCCACAAGCGTGCGCGATTCCTCGATGCGCGAATCCATTTCACGCGCCAATTGTTCGCGCAAAGCCTCGGCGCTGGACCGAGTTTGCAATTCGATGCGCTCGGCGGCGTCTGACATCCAATGTTTGGAATAATTTTCGGCGGCGGAATGCACCGCTTTATTCGCGGAATCCTGAAGTTGTGATTCCACGGTGGAAATCAAATGTTTCACTTCCTGAGTGACGGTTTTTGAAGTTGCTTCGCGCACCGCGGCTTGAATCTGCTGCTTGGCTTCGACGACCAATCGCGCAACCTGACGCGCAAGATGGAGTGCAACGTCGCCGCCAGCGGCTTGGCCGGGCGCGCCAATCACGACGACATTATCGGGCTGCGGCGGCACTGCGGGTGCGGGCCACTCCGCGGCCTGGATTTCCGCGGGCGCTGCATGCAAATGTTCCGTAACTTCGCCGGCATGTGCGTCGACAGCAGCGAACCAATCGGGTGGCGGAAAGGCGATGCCCCAAATATTTCCGGGCATTTCCATTTCGACGCCAATCTGAAAAAGTTCGCGAACAGTTCGCGGGCGCTGAATCCAGGTCACACGTCCGCGCGCGGTGCGAGGAGGCTGCGAGGGATCGTGATGCGGCACCTCAAGCGTGACCCACATATTTTTCAGAACATAATGTTTGGATTGGTAGCGGCAACCGTGACAGCTGATCAGAAGAGTGGAAGTGCGTTCCTGAAAAGGGCGGCCCAGCGCGTCAACGCCGGTGACCGTGAGCGGAACGGCCTGAACAATGCGCGTGCTGCGGCGTCTGCGAAGATCGGGATCGTTGTGCGTCGCTGATTCGGCCACTTCTGCCTCCGGCTGAATCAATAGCCTATAGCACCCGACGCTTGCTGGGGGCAGCGACCCGGGCCTGCGGTGCGAATCAGTCAACTCTATATAGGTCGAATACTGCTACTGTTGCGCGCAGTTAGCAATGGAAATCGTTGAAAGTTGAATGCCGATCGGAGCCGTGCTCGAGCGCCAAATCTTTGCGGTCGTAGTCCAGGTGCACGGCGGAAACGATCATCATGGCGGTAGTGTCGGTCATACGCACGGTCGTGGGATGTCCAACTTCTGTTTGCACGTCGGGGAAGATTTCTGAAAGCAGGAAATGTCTGCACGCGAGTGGCTTGAATTCGCCAATGGATTTTTCTGCGATCAATCCATTCGGGCCAAAAAGTTGAAGTTTCGGCGTGCCGACGTGCTCTTCCTGGAATTCAATGTTCATCACGGCGAGGATGCTGTCGCGTTTGCGCGCGCCGGGACGTCCTGACACTTGGCAATCGGTGACGACGTAGTCGGTGGCAAGTCCATCGCGGCCTTCGACTGAGCGATATGCGTGGGCGGTTGCGCCGCCGGGACGGAAATGCGTGAACGCCGAACGATTCCATTCCTTCACGTGAACTTCCGCTTTCAAAAGCGAGTGCGATGTCTTTGGAATCGTGCCGAGACCGAATCCGCCAGCGAATCCCGGAGGCAGCGGCAGATCGCGCGCGTCCATGCGCACGCTTTGGAATGCGCCAAGGCGGATGAGTCCTTGATCGGTGAGCGCAGCGGGGCGCACGCGATCGGGGAAACGCTCGTCCTTGTTGGAAACCCACGCGATATCGCCATCGCCGGTGGTGACGAAGGGCATTAGCCAGAGCGCTTCCTCCAGCCACTGGCTGGCGCTCAAATAAAAGTGGGATTCAAATTCCAGTCCGCCTAATTTCTGGCCGGCGAAAAGCAGCGGTGTATATAGCAAAGCTTCCGCCGGGTAGCTCTTGTTTGCACCGTAAGGCGTGAGGCGCGCGGGCTTGGTCGGCACATCCGCCGAAAAATGGAGGGGATGTTCTACTGTGAAGGTGCCGCCCTCGCGTGATTTCATCATTGTGTATGCGAACGAAACCGCTTCGGTGGTGTTGTGTACGACGACCACTCCGCCATCCGCCATTTTCTTTTCCTGAAGCGGGGTGATAGCCAAGCCTTCGCCGGGCGACTCAAAATTCTTCAAAGTTTCGAGGGAATAGAGCAAGGTTTGGTGCGGCGGCAAGTTGTATGCGCGCTCCACAACCGTTTGAGCCATCCGATCTACCACGCGAATTGTGCCGACGGAAGGAATGTCATTCGGGTTGAAGAGCGTAAACATGCAGTGATAATCGGCGAACGCGGGAAGCGGCATGGAATAATTGAAATGTCCGATGGCCTGCTGCGGTGCGGCCGGATGCGCGTGAACGTTATCGAAATTACTGGCGGTCTGCCAGCGCACAAAGCCCGCGCTGAATAAATCGCCCGCGTGTTGAACTTGTCCCGCGGAGGGCGCCAGGCGAATTCGCGCGCCGCCCCAGAATTCCTGTCCGTGGCAGAGTTCACCGACGTCTACGAGCGTGGTGTGCAGAGCAGGAATGTCGTAGCGGCCATTGTTGTCTAATTTAATTTCCTTGCCACTGGGGTCGTACATCAAAATTTGATAGGCGGTTTGATTTTTCGGATCGCGGAAGCCTTCGATGCCGGGGAAGCAAGTGGCGGTCAAAACAAACTGAGTAGCAATTCCAAGTTTCGCGTTTGAGGTGACAAATGGGCCGGCTACGTCCAGCCAGCAGGCGTCGGTAGCGACGACGGGGCGGGGAGGAGCCTTCAGAATTCCAGCAAACGGTTTGATGGCGGAGACTGCCGGCGTGGACGCGGACGCCAAAAGTATCGAGCCAGCCAGACTGCCGAGAAAAGTTCTGCGATCGATTGGTTGCATAAGATGGCCTCCTGCCACAACCGTGCCCGGAGCGTAATTCTATGATGTTATTTGGATTAGGAGCACATAACCCTGTGTAATTCTGCTCTTAGTGAGCTTTGCTTTCAAGAAAAATCTGATGCAAGTGGCGGGATTTCAGTTGCCGATTGGTGTCTGTCATTGCGGCGGGATGCATTTACCCGACGGCAAATCGGCACGCAGTGAAGGTGACGACGAAAGGAAAGTTGGATAGCATTTGACCGTGACGCGATGGTGGAACAAAGCTATCCACAGGCCATATGGTATCAGGTACAAAATTTGGGGAGCGGCTGTAGCTGCATTGATTGCGGTGATAACGGAGCCGGCCGCAAGACGGACATTTGGAGTAGTGATCGCTTGGTGCCTGGTAATATTTGTCTGTAGCGTACTCGTAGCAATTCTTATTCGCGCAAGCCGAAAAGACGACGAACTCCATTTGAAAGATTGGCGAGACCGGAAGTCGCAGCGTGACTAGCGCTTCTGCACGGCCTTGGTTTCCAGCGAGTTAGAAAACCAATTCAAAATAAATCAGCGGATTACCTTTGTAGGACGCGTGTGCCACTTCGCGGTAGCCGCACTTGGTGTAGAACGGGCCGGCGCCTGCGTCGGCATCCCAGGCGTCGAGGCGAATCGCGTCGGCTGGCCATGCGCGAACGATCTTCGTTGCCTCTTCGAGTACTGCGCGGCCGACGCCTTGCAGTTGCATCGCGGGAAGCGTGGCCATTCCTGTTAGGTAGAGCGATTTTTTTACGGGCGTGAAATAGGAAACATCAATCGCCCACGGCTTTTTGGTTTGCAGATTCAGAGTGCCCACGATGCGATTGCCTTTTCGCGCGACGAGCACGCGTTTATGACGCATGTTGAAAAGCATTCCTTTTTCGGTGGCGATTGAAGACCACAGGCCTTGTCCGAAACGTTGAGTGAGGTTTTCGTTTGCAGCGGTGTGCAGAGCGGCAAGCTCGGGGGCGTCGGATTGGATGGCGGTGGAGAAGCGGAGTTTCATTTTTCACTCCGGTGAAATGCGAAGCTGAAGCGCGCTAAAGATCCCGGCGGCCTTCCATGGCTTTCATCATGGTGACTTCGTCGGCGTATTCGAGATCGGAACCTACTGGAATTCCGACACCGATGCGCGTGACTCGAACACCGAGCGGCTTCAGCAATTTTGATAGATAAACAGCGGTGGCTTCGCCTTCGGCCGTGGGATTTGTGGCGATTATAATTTCTTCTGTGCCAGCGCCCTTCATGCGCTCGATCAAACTTTTTATTTTCAATTGATCGGGGCCGACGCCTTGCAGCGGTGCGAGCGATCCGCCGAGCACGTGATAGAGGCCGCCGAACTGGCGCGTTTTTTCGATGGCCATTATGTTGATCGGCTCTTCCACGACGCAAATCGTTTTGTGATTGCGTGTGGCGGAAGTGCAGTAGAAGCACGGGTCGGCGTCGGTGATGTTGTTGCAGACCGAGCAGAAT
>DASYNR010000155.1:0-9673 GCA_036008485.1 Candidatus Acidiferrales bacterium
GTTTCTTTGCGGAACAACATCCGAATCGCGGCGATCACGAGAAACGCGGCGAGAACATATAGCGCCCATTCAAACTTGCGGATGAGCGCGGTACCAAGGCCGATCATCGTGCCGCGAAGCACCAGCGCGCCGATAATTCCCCAGAATAAAACGCGATGCTGGTAGCGGCGTTCCACGCCGAACGCGCGGAAGATGAGGATAAAAATAAAAATGTTATCCACGCTCATGGACTGCTCGATGATGTATCCGGTAAAAAACTGAAGAGCTTTTTCGCCGCCGTGAACGTGAAGAATCCACAGGTTGAATGCAATCGAAACGCTTACCCAGAACACGCTCCAACCGGCGGCTTCGCGGATGGACACTTCATGCGAACGGCGATTGAATACGCCGAGGTCGAGCACGAGCAGGAGGAGAACGCCTGCGTTGAAGATAATCCAGAGGGCTGGAGTGCCCATGCAAGCAGTGTAGTGTGTGAACTTAAGTATTGAAAGCCGAAGAATCGCGACGCAATTTTGGAAATGAATGTCGAATTACAAATTGAGGTTGAAGGATTCGCAGTTACTACAGCGTGCCCGGTTCGATGCCATTCACATTAGAAAGATCGGCGGCTGAGCGTCCCGCGGAAACGCGCACCGGTAAATCCCAGCGAATGTGCACATCGCCTGCGACAGCTTCGTTGTCGAGAGTGGTAAGCCAGTATTCACCTGGAGCGAGATGGTCAATTCGTCCGTGGCCTTCGAGATCGGTGTCTGTCTGTCCCGCAAGATACTGAACCTGCGCCAGCTCGAGCGCATGCCTGTGAACGCGATTATTTCGATCGGCGAGCATTTTTTTCCAGCGATGACCGGGATCTTTATCTTCCAGCGCGACGTACATGGTGGAAAGTGTATCCGGATTTGCGTTGACGAATTGTTTGAACGCCGCAATGTAATCCTGAACCGCTTGCTGATATTTTTCAGGATGCTTCTGCTTATCCGCTTCGCGCGCGCCCGACTTTGGAAGGTTTACGGTGCGGTCGCCTGCGTTGCGATCCATGTATGCTGCTTTGAATTCGGGAATATTCCAAACGTCTTCGCCAGTAATTGCCTTTGGAAAAGCGGCGCCTGAGAATTCGACAATCTGGTGCTTCACCATCCAGGCTTTCAGTAGAGGAGATAATTCCAGACCGGCGATGTAATCGTCCATTTTCGGCAGAGGTTCGGCGGCGTCGGCTTCCTTCTGAATTGCACCGTAGCTTTTTCGCAGCAGGTAAACGGTCAATCCTCGTGCGGGTTCCGCATGACCACCGCTCGGTGAAACGTGAGTGGCGATTTCAAGGTATCCAGTTTGCTGGTCTTGGTGTGCGCTCGCACGGGACGCAATCAGGAGCGCACAAGGAAGAATTATCGCGAACGCTGCAAATGACAAAACGTTGTGCCAGCGCAAGTTGTCGCGGCGAATGGAGGGACGGTCAATTCGCATCATGTTGGTGATGTTAGCAGAAGCTGATTGCGGTGGCGCGAAGTAGCAAGGAGGTGTTTCGAGAGGTGAGAAGGCCCTGCGATGACAAATTCAAGCGAGCAAAAAAATTGCGGGAACGCCCGAAGGCGCTCCCGCGGAAAGCCCAGCATATAAGGCTAGTAAAGTTGGAAAGTAATTTCGACGTTGACCAGTGTCGGAACTGGTTTGCCGCCCGGGCCATAAGCTGGCTTGAATATCCACTGACTCTTGACGATTTCGATGGCCTTCTCGTCCAATCCCATGCCGACTCCGCGGACGAGTTTCACGTCGCCAGCGCGGCCGCTAGGAAGAACGAGCACTTGCACGATGACGGTTCCAGCGAAACGCGCCTTGCGGGCGTCTTCGGAATATTCGGGCCGCGGGCAAAATTGGCAGGTCGGGCTGCCAACGCCGTTTTCGCCAGCGCGATAAACTCCGCCGCCAGTGCCGCCGCCGGATCCGGGACCAAGTCCGCCGCCATTTCCGGAACCAATGCCGCCGCCGGAACCAGTGCCCATGCCGCCGCCGGAACCGGAGCCGTTTGAATCTGTAATCGATTTGCCGAGCGGATCGCCCCAGCGATCCATGTTGTTGCTCTCGACCTTCAAATTGTCCGGGCCGATGAGCGTCGGAGTGACCATTAATTTCGCGGTCGGATTACGAATCAATTCCGGGGGAGCAAGCTGCGCCTGAGTGCTGAACTTGGGCAACCGGCCTTTGCTGGCCGCTACAAGTTCGTGATCGCCGCCACCGCCACCGCCTCCGGCCGGTTTCGGCCCAGCAGGTAGTTTGGCTTTGTACTCCGAAACGTCAATCGGAGTGACTATCACGTTGCTGTTCTTCGCCTTTGCGACCGTGGTGACAGCGCGCAAAAACGGAATCAAAATCAAAAGAATAATGCTGCCGTGAATCGCAAACGAAACCAACTGCGAGCGGCTGAAGAGTTCGTCCTTCGTCCAGATGTCGCGAACTTTTACCGGCGTGCTGGTGACCTTTAAAGGAGCCAGCTTGGGCGGCGCGATGAGATCCTTTAGATTCTGGAGAAATGTTTTGTAGAAAGGCTGGTAATCGATTTTGATGCCCGGCGCATTTGCGCCACGCAGCGAACCCATTGCCCCGCTGGCAGCCTTCGGGCCGGAGCGGAACCATTCTTTGAAATTGTCCGCGAATCCGTTCTCGAATTCGACAGGAGCGAAGGCGTCGTCCTTGGATCCCTTGCCGACTTTGACGGGCCGCTCGGTGAAGAAATCTTTCAGATTCTCAAAGAAGCTTTGCTGCATCGCATGCTTCTTGTATTCCAACCCTGGCGTGAAATCCCCAGCCGGAAGATTCACGGGCGTGGATTTTGGAGCGTTCGGGTCCGGTTTTGGCGTAAGTTTAAGCATAGTTATGTCCAGGTTCCTGACGGTAGAATACGCTACTCAGTTAGATACAAACTCCGCGGAATAGTTGTCTGGCCCTCCGCCACTCTAACTGCCGTTCTCTGCATTCTACCATAAGACGTTGGCGGGCCTCCGCAGGTTTCTCTCGAGAGAGAGGAGTTGAGGAGGCCCGCTTTTTTGACTAGAACAACTGGAATTGCACCTCAATCGGAATTAGTACTGCAACTGGCTTTCCATTTGGGCCGATTGCTGGATTGAAACGCCAAGTGCGCACGGCTTCGATGGCTTTTTCGTCTAATCCGAGGCCGGGGCCGCTGACAAGTTCGATTTTGCCGGGGCGGCCATCGGCCTGGACTACTACGTTTAGTTCTACTAGTCCTTGAAAACGAGACTGACGGGCTTGGTCGGAATATTCAGGGCGCGGACAGAACGCGCAGGTTGGTGCGCGGACGCCGTGACCTGGAGGGCCGACTGGGCTGGAGCCGATACCGTCGCCATCGTGTCCTGGACCTACACCTTTCCCATTTCCGGGACCGATTCCGCTGCCTCTGCCTCCGTCGCCCATTCCAAGGCAGCAGCCAGTGCCATCCGAGTTTGCGTGGACGTTTGAATTTGGGTCTCCCCAATTGGGCAAATTATTATTGGGAAGACTTAAATTAGGCGCGCCGACGACGCTGGGTTCGATGAGCATTACAGAGTTTGGGAAAGTGTGAACTGACGGAGCCATGATTTGTTGCGCGCTTGGCGGCGGAATGCGACCAACGGTAACGTGAATAGCGCTTCGCTCGCCACCACCTCCGGCGCCGTGATCGCCGGCGACGTCACGAGGCGCCAGCAATCTGTGTAGATATTCGGTCGGAGGCGCGAAGATGCCGTCGATTCCGTCACGCGTGGCTTTCTTGATGACTGGCGGGCTTGCTACGAACGTCATGAAAAGCAGCAACGCAAGACTGCCGTGAAATGCGAAGGATGCGAATTGCGATCGTCCGAAATTCTCGTCCTTCAATGTGATGGTGCGGTTTGATGCAGATGTTTGCGCGAATTTCGGCGCGCGGATCGTGATGAGATCTTTCATGTTGGAGAGAATCGCTTTTGCTCCGCTACTGCGTTGCAGAAGGAGGCGTGTTGTGAATCGGCTCGCGGGAGAGATGCGCTCGTCGCGAAGGATGATGCCGGGGCCGGGCTGGGAAGTCATGTCCTTAGGATCGTTCATGACCGTGATTGCAGAAGCCGCTGGCAGCTTCGTGATTTTTTAGGGCAGGTCGTCGCCGACGGTGTCAGGATCGGCGGGATTGCCGTGATGCCAGTTGGCGTCCGCTCAGTTCTCCTGGTTTGGGTTCCACTCGCCGTTCCGTTGCTATAGACGTGCCTTTGGTGCGGCGGGTTGCTAGAGATGTGATGATTGTTGAGGAATTGTAAGTGCTCTTTGCGATAAGCGCGTTCGTTGATAGCATGGAGAATCCAAATTGCGGTTACAAAACCAAAAATGACGAAGCCAACGGATTTAAAAAGCACGTTGAATTTGCCGAAGACAGACTTCCCGATGAAGGCGAGTCTGCCGAAGGCGGAGCCTGTTCAATTGGAGAAATGGGAAACGGAAGGAATTTACGCGCGGATACAAAAGGTGCGTGAGGGTGCGCCGACGTATGTGCTGCACGACGGGCCACCATATCCGACAGGCGCGATTCATCTTGGTACGGCGCTGAATAAAATTTTGAAAGACATCGTGGTGAAGTCGAAGACGATGGCGGGATTTCGTTCGCCATATGTGCCGGGATGGGATTGCCACGGGCTGCCGATTGAAACGCAGGTCGAAAAAGAATTTGGAAGCAAAGGGATTGTGAGTCCCGCGGATTTCCGGAAGAAGTGTCGAGAGTTCGCGAATAAATTTGTGGATCAGCACCGGCGGGACTTCAAGCGGTTGGGAGTTTTCGGGCGCTGGGAAGATCCGTATCTGACGATGAGTCCCGAATATGAGGCGTGCACGGCGGATGCATTTCTAACATTTTTGGAAAAGGGATATGCGTATCGCGGATTGAAGCCGGTGTACTGGTGTCTGCACGATCGCACGGCGCTGGCGGAAGCAGAAGTGGAATATGAAGATCACACCAGTCCCTCGGTGTGGGTGAAATTTCCTGTGGTTGGCGACGCGGCTGCTGAAAAATTGGGCGCCGGGGTGGACGCGGTGATCTGGACGACGACTCCGTGGACGCTGCCGCACAATCGTGCGCTGGCATTTCATCCGGACTACGAATATGTGGTGGCGGAAACTGCACAAGGAGCGTTGCTGGTGGCGGCGGATCGCGTTGCGTCACTTGCATCGGACATTGGAATTTCTGCGACGAGTGTGCGCGGGCCGTGGAAGGGAAGCGAACTTGAGGGAATGTTATTTGCGCATCCGTTCCTGAAAGATTTGCAGGTGCCTGCGGTGCTTGCGGATTATGTGACGCTGGATCAGGGAACTGGAATCGTGCACACCGCGCCGGGACATGGCATGGAGGATTTTCAGACTGGTCAGCGGTATGGGCTGGAGACTTACGCGCCGCTGGATGATGACGGTCGTTACACGGAAGGGCTGCCAGAATATTTAGGCAAAACTGTTTTTGAGGCGAATCCGATTATTGTGAAAATGTTGCGCGAGCGCGGGATGTTGCTGGGCGAAATGAAATTGACGCACAGCTATCCGCATTGCTGGCGCTGCCATAATCCTGTGATCTTCCGTGCGACGGAACAGTGGTTTTTCAAGATGGACGCTTCAAGCACCACGCCGGGCGCGAAGCCGGGAACGTTGCGCGAAAAGGCGTTGGCGGAAATTCCGAAAATTACCTGGACGCCCGCGTGGGGAAATGAGCGGATGCGTTCCATGCTGGCCGATCGCCCGGATTGGTGCGTTTCGCGTCAGCGATTCTGGGGCGTACCGATTGTTGTTTTCTATTGTGCGGATTGCAACAGGCGGCTTGAGGACATGAAGGCGCTGCGAAGTGTGATCGAGTGGTTCAAACGCGAAGGCGCGGATGCGTGGTTTTCGCATTCGGCGGAAGAACTTTTGCCGGCGGGAACGAAATGCGCTTGCGGTGGCGGGAAGTGGCGCAAGGAAAATGACATTTTGGATGTGTGGTTTGATTCAGGATGCTCGAATTTAAGCGTGCTGGGCTCGGCGGAATTACCCTGGCCTGCGGATTTATATTTGGAAGGGCCGGATCAATTTCGCGGATGGTTCCATAGTTCGTTGTTAGTGGCCGAAGGCGTGCGCGATGCGGCGCCGTACAAAAATGTGCTGACGTACGGATGGGCGTTGGATGACAAGGGACGTCCGATGTCGAAGTCGCTGGGCAATGTGGTGCTGCCGAGCGAAGTTTGCGAAAAATGGGGCGCGGATATTTTGCGGTTGTGGGTGGCGTCGCACGATTACACGGCTGATATCTGGATGTCAGACAGTGGAATGCAGCAGTTGGCGGAATCCTATCGAAAACTCCGAAACACTTTCCGATACGTGCTTGGAAATTTAAGCGATTTCGATCCGGCACGCGATGCCGTGCCCGACGAGAAGCTGGAAGAATTTGACGCGTGGATGTTGCAGCGAACTGCCGCGCTGGTGAGCGAATGCGGCGAGTGGTACAAGACATTTGAGTTCCATCGGATTTATCACGCGCTGCATGATTTTGCGGTGGTGGAGCTGAGCGCATTTTTCTTCGACATTTTGAAGGACCGGCTTTACACGTTTGCGGTGGATAGTCCGGCGCGGCGTTCGGCGCAGACCACTATCTGGCGAATCGCGGACTCTTTGCTGCGTCTGCTTGCGCCAGTGCTGGTTTTCACTTCGGAAGAAATCTGGAAGGTTTTTCCGAAGCAGGCGGGCACGGCGGAAAGCGTGCACATGCTGGAGTTCAAACCGGCGGCGGAAATCTCAGCCGGATTTGACGCGAAGAAGACTGCGAACTGGGAAAAACTTTTGGCGGTGAGGACGGAAGTGCTGAAGTCATTGGAGGAGGCGCGCAATGCGAAAGTAATTGGTGTTGCGCTGGAAGCGCGCGTGGTGATTTCGGCCGAAGGCGAATTGCATGCATTGCTGAAGCAATATTCCCACTGGCTGACGGCGCTGTTTATCGTGTCGCAAGTGGAAATTGTACAGGGCGCAGTGACTGGCGCGAAAGATTCGGAAGCTTTGCCGGGACTGGCGATATTGATCAAGCGCGCGGACGGCGCGAAGTGCGAGCGCTGTTGGAATTATTCAGTGCAGGTGGGCGCGAGTGCCATGTTCCCGACTGTGTGCGAGCGATGCTTGCCCGTCGTGACAGACCTGCTGGGCGGTAAGGTAGCTGCATCCTCGTAAGCTCAAATGGAAACCTCACGCACACGCTGGATCTGGGTGACACTTTTCGCGTTCGCGTTGGATCGCGTCACCAAGTACGCCGTGGAAGTTCGGACGCCGCCGGGATATCGCAAAGTGTTGATTCAGCATTTTTTTACATTTGTTCACGCGAGAAATCCGGGACTGGCGTTTGGAATTTTCGCGGACTCGCCGTCGCCGAAAATGACGGCGATACTTTCGATCGGGACGATGATTATTTGCGCGCTGCTGGTTTGGCTGCTGGTTACGCAGCGGGCCGGCGGAACTGCCGGGCAAGTGGGAGTTGCGCTGATTCTTGGCGGCGCGGCGGGAAATTTATTTGACCGGCTGCTTTATTCCAAGGTGACGGATTTTCTGGATTTTCAATTTGGAAATTATCACTGGCCCGCATTCAATGTGGCAGATTCCGCCATTATGATTGGCGCTGTGATTTTGGGAATTGAACTTTTATTTTTGCAGAAGCACGCTGCGGCGGAAGAGCATTCGTAAGATTGCGATTGATTTAGACGGTTTTCACCATGCCTGCAAATCCACGAAATGAAAATTCGTTGAGGGCTGATTTGGCTCCGCACACTTCGCATCTTCGTGTGACTGGCGAAGATGCGGGCGAGCGGCTGGATCGCTATCTGGTGGCGCAATTGCCGGACCTGAGCCGCACGCGAATTCAGGAATTAATTTCGCAAGAGCGAGTGCTCGTGGCGGGACATCCGGCGCGCGCGTCGCATCGAGTTGCGGAAGGTGAAAGCGTGCAGATTGAAGTGCTTTCGCGTCCGGCACTTGCCGCGGAAGCGGAAGATATTCCGATCGAACTGCTCTTTGAAGATGAAGATATTGTAGTGGTGAATAAGCCGGCGGGAATGATCGTGCATTCTGGCGCGGGGCAATCGCGCGGAACTCTGGTGAACGCGCTGCTGCATCGACTGGGAACGCTTTCGACGACTGCCGGGCCGATTCGTCCGGGAATTGTTCATAGATTGGATCGAGGAACGTCGGGCACGTTGGTGGTGGCGCGAAATGATGCGGCGCATCGTTCGCTTTCCGAGCAATTTGGCGCGCGTGAAGTTGAAAAAATTTATTTGACGTTAGTGCATGGGCGAATGGCGGAAGAGAGCGGATCGATCACTCTGCCGGTTGCGCGTGATTTGTTGCGGCGTACGCGGATGACGACGAAGCGGCGCGAAGGGCGCGAGGCGCGCACCGACTGGCGAGTGATTGCGAGAGTAGGGCAATTCACGTTGCTTGAGATACAGCTCCACACGGGACGCACGCATCAGATACGTGTGCACCTTTCGGCGGTTGGACATCCAGTTGTTGGGGATGCGGTGTATGGAGCGCCGCGCGAGCCGATTGTGCAGGGCAAGAAGTTTTCAAAATTGGGACGGCCTTTTTTGCACGCCGCGCGGATTGGATTTTTGCATCCTACTAAAGGGAAGCGAATGACCTTCCGAGCGCCGCTGGATCCGGGACTGCGAACATATTTGGCGGAGATAGCAGCGGCGGTTGGAACGTCAGAAGCATCCATTGACGATGCTTTGAAGGCATACCTATAATTGAAGGTATAGAGCAGGTCGGGGGTACCTTATGCGCCACACACTCGGAGTACTTTCCTTATTTGCATTGGTAGGATTGGCGGGTGCAGTTGCGTTTCCACGTCAACAGCAAGCGCCTCCTCCTCCCACTACGCCCGCGACAAAGGCCACAGATCAGGCCGCCGGTCAAAACGCGACCACGACTCAGCGCGTGCGCGTGGCTGAAGTGGACATGCTGCTGTCCGTAGTGAACCGCAAGCAGAAATTCATTGTGGATCTGGAACAGAAAGATTTCCGGTTACTGGAAGACAATCACGAACAAGAGATTAAGTTCTTCAGCCGCCAGCTTGATTTGCCTTTGCGGCTGGGGCTTTTGATGGATACGTCGAATAGCATCCGTCCGCGCCTGCAATTTGAGAAAGAAGCGGCAACGAATTTCGTTTCCAATACGTTGCGCAAAGATCGCGACGAGATGTTCATTATGACTTTCGATAGCGAGCCGCAAGTGGTGATGAATTACACGAATGACGCGGAGAAACTGCGCCTGACGATTGACGCGCAACATGCCGGCGGCGGCACGGCGCTATATGACGCGATGCTGAAAGCATCTGACTTGCTGGCCAACGCGCCGCCACCGAAGAGCGGGCCGCAGGAAGTTCACCGCGTACTGGTGGTAATCAGCGACGGTGACGACAATTTAAGTTCGCACACCCGGACCGATGCGATTGACGCACTGGCGCGCGCAGGAATCCAAGTCTATACAATCAGCACGAGTGTTCAGTGGATCACGCCGGAAGAATCGAACGATCCCAAGCAGAAATTCGACCGCAAGTGGGGATACACGGATGGTGATCAGGTGCTTCAGAAATTCGCCGATGAGACCGGCGGCCGTGCATTCTTTCCCTATCACGTAGATGATGTGCTGCAGGACT
>DASYNR010000156.1:0-2674 GCA_036008485.1 Candidatus Acidiferrales bacterium
CACCCCCCCACCCTATTTTGCGATGTGTATGCTAATAAAGGACTTACAGCGTTCTGTGGTTGATCGTTATGCAAATAAAGGACTTAGAGGAGAACTGACTTCGTAGGCGCGCACTGTGCGTCGTGACGTTTTTAGTTGGGAGGCCACCTCCGGGTGGTACGCGGTTGTCTTGTCTTTTCTCAAATCTTTTCCCTATGTCCCTCCGCCCTCTGCGTGGAGAGTTTTTCCTGTCTTTTTCCACCTCCAAAAAGTGCATTATAATGCACTTTTCGCCAAAATCCGCCCTCAACATGCATTATAGTGCACTTTTATAACTTTTCACCTCGCGCCGCAGGCCTTTCCATAAATACTTTTGATATCAATCGGCCGGCTCGGAGGTCGGTTTGATCGAAGCCATGCCCGCCAGCAAATAGAACAAAAGAGCGTTGGCCGGAATATGCAAATTAAAATCCGCGAAGCTGTGAATTAAAAGTCCCACACATCCCACAAGAGCGCCAACTTGAAGCGCGCGGACTCCAGCATCGCGTTGCGTCCACAAATTTTTCAATCCATATGCGATCAGCACGCCAATAAACGTCAGCCAGCAAATTGCGCCGACACTTCCGGTTTCGGCGAGCAACTCAAAATGATCGTTGTGTACATGGTCAACGATGGACGCGTCGTAGGAAGTTTCATACGCGGGATAAACTGAAACAATCGTACCGACGCCGATTCCGGTCAACGGATAATCGCGAAAAATGTGATAAGCGCCGCGAGACATCGAGAGTCGTTGGCCTTCGGAAACTTCGGCATTGCGCATGAGTGAAAAGCGATGGATTACGTCGCCCATGCCAAGCCATGCGACAAGTCCGCCCGCGAGTACGAGAACCGCAAGAAAAGTTACGAGTTGTTTTCTTTGGCCGCCGCGAATCCAAAGCAGCAGAATGAGCAAAGCAACTTCGCACGCGAATCCAACGATTCCGCCGCGCGAGCCGGACATTAAAAGCGCGCCGACAGGAATCGCGGCGAGCAGCGCAACGAGCGGCATTTGTTGGCGGCGAACGCCAGGAACAGCGAGCATGGCGAGACCTATGGGAATTAAAAGCTCCATCAATCCTGCGAAATGGTTTCGATTTACGTAAGGACCGAACGCGTTTCCGCCGTAACGCAATTCTTTCACCCAATAGATTTTGCCGTTGTGCGTTAAATCCTGCAGAACTCCGAAAAGGGCGACGGCAAATCCAAATAACACTAGAAACCATGTAAAAATCCGCCACTGACGCGGAGTGCGAAAAGCTTGCGTCATTAAGAAGAGCAAAACTAAGTAGCTGGAGAAGCGGAGCAGTTCGAGTTTCGTCAGAAAAGGATAGACGGAAAGCGGAATGATGAATTGCAAAAGTGCGAGCAATTCCAATCCCAGCAGCGGCCAAAAGACGGGAGCCCAGCGAATTTCTTCTGCGCGGTCCGTGGCAAACAGAAATCCCCAAAACGCGAAAAGAATTGTGGCGCCAATTTGTAGAATCGACTGAGACCACGGCTCAACCGCGCCGAACGCGAGCACGGCGAACGCGATGAGTAAACAAATGCCGATTCGGATGATGTTCATAAAAGTGACTACGCTTCGAGCTTATATTTATTCGCCGAAAGAACATAGAGCTTCCGCCAGACCAGCCGATTGATGGTGACAACCATTGCGGCCATCACAAGTGTGGCCGCAATCAGTACGCGCGAATTTCCGTGGTCAGACGCGGCGCTGATCACCGCGCCCAAGCCAGTGATCGAATACGTTTGGCCGTGAAAATGAAAATATTCAGCCACGATGCTTGCGTTCCAGGCGCCGCCCGAGGCGGTGACGAGCCCGGTGATTAAATAAGGAAAAATTGCGGGCAGCAGAAGTTCGCGCCACTTCTCGATTTTTCCGAACTGGAAAACTGCGCAAACTTCTTTCAAGTCTGACGGAATCGCCGACGCACCTGCGATCACGTTGAAAAGGATGTACCACTGCGTGCCCAATAAAAGCAAAACCATCGAACAAATTCCCAGGCCACCGGCGCGAATCAGAAACAAAAGAATAATCGGAAAAAGCGCCGTCGCCGGAACAGACGCCGCGATCTGCGCGAGCGGCTGCATCACTGCTGAAAGACGCGGATTTAATCCGATGATCACCCCGGCGGGAATTGTCCAAAGCGCCGCGAGCAACAGGACTGCTTCAACGCGGAGAAACGTCGCGCCCGCTCCAACAAAAATCGTGCGGACCTCCGGCGTCGTGACCGTTCCAAGCAGGTAAATCATTTTGACGAGCGCATATCCGATTCCAAGCAGTACGAGAGCGAGCGCAACCCGCCTGATCCAATTTCGCGAGTTTGTTTCGCGGACGGTTTTGTTTCGCGATTCCGAACGCGCGGCAAAATATTTGTTCAAGCGTTCGCCCATCGGTTGAACCAGCGCATGAGCGACGAGCGGGATAACTTTCGAGCGACGTAGAAAATCCAGCACTGGTGATTGTGGCGCTTCGAGCGCCTCAACCTGCTCAAATTTAAATTTTTCAGCCCAGGCGATAATCGGCCGCCAGATCAACTGGTCCATGAGCACGATCACTCCAACCATGGTCACAACTCCCCAAATGCTCGCGCGTGTGTTGTTCGCGCTTGCGGCAGTTTGGAGATAAGAGCCAAGACCGGGAAGGCGCAAATCC
>DASYNR010000157.1:0-4353 GCA_036008485.1 Candidatus Acidiferrales bacterium
CAGCGGCCTCAGTTCATCCATCGTGATGCTTCCGGCAACTACAAGCGCTGCATTCGCTGGAATGTAATTCTGTTTCCAAAAAGAATTCATATCGTCGCGCGATATCGCTTTCAGTGAAGCTTCCGTTCCGATCGATTCGTAACCGTAAGGATGATTCGCCCCGAAAATAAGCCGGTCAACCAGGCGGAACGCCACAGTGTTCGGATCGCTATCTTCATTCAACAACGAGGCCAGCCGGCTCGAACGGCGACGCTCGACTTCTTCTTGCGGAAACGCGGGATGCAAAACAATATCCGCGAGCAAATCCAGAGCGCCGGAAAAATTCTTCGCCAGCGAAGCTGTGCTCGCGTCCGACGAATCTGAATTTGATCCGGTTGTTAATGATGCGCCAAGTAAAGCCGCCTCATCCGCGATCTGCGTCGCATCTCGTTTTGCGGTTCCCTGCTGCAACATATTTGCGGTGAACGCGGCGAGTCCGGGCTTCTCAATTGGATTTGCTTCGTTCCCGCACTTCAAAACCAATTCCGCGGAGACCACCGGCAATCCTGGACGATGCGTGTAAATCACGGTCAGTCCATTGTTCAATTTAAATGTTTGCGGCACTGGCAAATTAAGCGGACGCGCTGGTCCTGCCGCCGGCGGATTTTCTCGCCACGCAGCATCGGCATTAATTGATTCTCCGCCAGTGGATTTTCCTTTTTCTTGATTCGGCGGCGTGGGAACTTCAGGGCCCAAATCCGGTTTTCCCGGAATTCCGTACACCACTGCCCGCGCAGTCGGTTTCAATTGTTGTTCTGCAAAATTCTTCACGGATTGCACAGTGGCATTGTCGTATCGCGCGATATCGTCCGGAAAATATCCGGGATTGTGCAGGTAGTGATTGAAATAATTCAATTGATCAGCAACTCCGCCAAATCCGCCCAGCGATTCCAATCCCTCGACTTTGCGCGTTTCAATTCCATTTCGTGCGCGGTCTAATTCGGCGGGCGTTGGACCATCCTTCCGCAACGCTTCCACTTCTTCGTTGATTGCCTTTTCAATTTCTGCCGCGGTGTGTCCCGGACGCGCCGTCACCGTGATTTCAAATATGGAACCGAGCAGCAACGATTCCTGACTCGCTTGCACGTTCAACGCGATTTGCTGTTCGTAAACAAGTTTCTTGTACAGCCGGCTGGATTTTCCGCCGCCAAGAATATTCGCAGTCAAATCCGCGTCAGCATCGCCCGCGGAGAAAACTTTCGATGTAAGCCATCCCTCATAAACCCGCGGCAATTGAACTTGATCCTGCACTGTCTGCCGGCGCTCGCTTGTGATTGCGGGAGTCTCCGCCACAATTTTCGGCACATCCGGTCCGCGCTTCAGCGGCCCAAAATATTTCTCGACGAGCTTTTTTACTTGAGCGGAATCAAAATCGCCGACGATCGCCAGGCTCGCATTATTCGGCGTGTAATATTGTTTGAAAAAATTCCGGACGTCTTCCAATTTCGCCGCTTGAATATCCGCGTGCGATCCCATCACGACTCCGTAATACGGATGCTGCTTCGGAAACAGTTGATGGAACAACGATTCTTCAACAATTCCATACGGCGTGTTTTCCACGCTCTGCCGGCGTTCGTTTCGCACAACGTCCTGCTGATTCGTCAAACTCGCCTGATCTAATTTATCCGGCAGAAATCCCATGCGATCCGATTCCAGCCACAGCGCCAACTCCAATTGATTTGAGGGCAGAGTTTCAAAATAATTTGTGCGGTCGAAATCCGTGGTGCCATTAATTAACGACGCGCCCGCCGCTTCCAGCAATCTGAAGTGAGTGCTGCCCGGGACATGCTTCGAGCCTTCAAACATCATGTGCTCAAATAAATGCGCGAATCCGGTGCGTCCCGGCAATTCGTTCGCGGGTCCCACGTGATACCAAATATTTACGGCCACCATCGGCAGGCGGTGATCTTCAGAGAGGATGACGTCCAGGCCATTTGGCAAAGTGTATTTCTCGTATTTGATGTTGATGCCGGAAAGCGTGGCCGTTTTTTGCTGCGCTCCAGTCTGCGCAATGGAGAATCCCGTGGTCAAAATTACCGTTACCACACAAATCGCAAACCGCATCCAGTTCTGACGGATCATGTGAGTTCTCCTCATTTCCAGAATTTCACGTGAAGAAGTACTGCAATTACGCGCCCAAGTACCGATTTCAATCCCAAAAAGTTACCACAGACCCTGCGGAATTCGAGTGATTATTGATGTTCGGGATTATGTAGCGCTGGCACCGACCCTTCGCAGGCTCAGGGCAGGCATGAGTGTCGGTGCCACCCATTCATTTTCCCCTTGCTTACCGAGAGGAGAAGGTGTACTCTGCCCTCGGTAAGCGAGGAGAGCATGAGCAAACCAACTGATTTAGTCCAAGGCACTCTTGATTTGTTGCTGTTGAAAATTCTGGCACTTGAGCCGCTGAATGGTTTCGCGGTCAGCCAACGCCTAAAGCAAGTTTCCGGTGAAATTCTGCAAGTCAGTGACGGTTCGCTTTATCCGGCGCTTCATAAGCTCGAGCAGGAAGGCTGGATCACCGCTGAATGGAAGGCCAGCGAAAATAATCGCCGCGCGAAGTTTTATTCGCTGACGCGGCTCGGCAGGAAACATCTGGAAAAGGAATCCGCGAATTGGAGCCGACTATCCGGCGCGATTTCGCACGTTGTGAAATTGAAGGAGGCATAGTCCATGCGTCCACAAAGCTGGCTTCACACAATTCCGCTGCGCATTCGTTCGCTTTTCAATCGTCGCGCGGCCGATAACGATCTGGAAGAGGAGCTTCAATTTCATATCGAGCAGAAGATGCAGGAATTTATCGCGAAGGGCCTTGACGAGAAAAACGCTCGCTACGCAGCGCTACGCGAATTTCGCGGCGTGGAACAATCCAAAGAAAATTGCCGCGACGCTCGCAAAGTAAATCTGCTGCTCGATTTCGTGCAGGATATTCGTTATGGCGCGCGAATGCTGCGCAAGAATCCGGGCTTCTCGGCAATCGCCATTCTTACGCTCGCTCTCGGCATCGGAGCGAACGCCGCAATTTTCAGTGTCGTCAACGCGGTGCTTTTGCGTCCGCTTCCCTATCCATCGCCGGAGCGAATTGTCGCAGTCCACGGCGCATCTCCGATGTCGTTTGTCCCGGTTCCTGACTTTCATTGGGTTTGGAACGGGTGGGCCAATACCACGCGCTCGTTCGATTATCTAGCTACATACGAAACTGGCGACCTAAATTTCGCTGCGGCAGGATCAGAGCCGGAACGAGTTGCAGGAACGGAAGTCTCTCAAGATTTCTTTTCGACGTTTGGCATTGGACCGATTGCTGGCCGTTTATTTCTGTCGTCAGAGGAAGTTCCCGCACACGCGTCTGTTGCAATCATCAGCGCTACGCTATTTCGTCGCTTGGGCTCGCCGCTTGACATCATTGGAAAAACGTTTCTGATGAACGGAAAGCAAACAGTTGTGGTTGGCGTGATGCCAAAAGGATTTGAGTACCCGGAAAAAACCATGGTATGGCTTCCGATGGCGTGGAATTACAACGATGAGATGCTTTTGAGGCAAGCGATCTTCTATTCCACGATCGGGCGTCTCAGACAATCTATTTCCCCGGCGCTTGCACGAGAAGAACTCGCTGCAATTCAAGTGCACTCATTTGAAGAAATAAAGAAATCCAGGCCCGACGCGGATTTCGCGAACATGCCGAAAGTTTCAATCATTTCGTTGCACGATCAGTTGGCAGGTTCGTCGAAACCTGCGCTACTACTTTTGCTGGGCGCGGTCGGATTCGTTCTGCTCATTGCTTGCGCCGACGTGGCCAACTTGCTTCTTGCGCGCGCCGTTCAACGCCAGCGCGAAATCGCGCTGCGCGCCGCGCTTGGCGCCAGTCGTTTACGCCTCGTTCGCCAGGGCCTTACGGAGAGCGTTCTACTTTCGTCCATCGGAGGGATCTGCGGCCTCGGGCTGGCATACGGCGCCCTTGAGGCAGTCCGCAGTTTCATTCCCGCAGGGATGCTTTTCGTTCAGCGAATCACGATGGACGTTCGTGTCCTGCTTTTTCTAATGGGTGTCTCGATCTTAAGCGGCTTCGTCTTCGGTATTTTTCCCGTCCTTCACGCCCTGCGAATGGATTTGAACGAACCGCTCAAAGAATCCGCCTACGGCTCCTCCGCTCACCATTCGTTTCTCGGCCGCACACGAAGCTGGCTGGCGATCTCTGAAATCGCAATGGCTCTTGTGCTGTTGGCCGGCGCCGGTCTTCTCATAAAAAGTTTTTGGCGTCTTACAAATGTCGATACTGGTTTCCATCCAGAAAGCGTGCTCACAGCAAGCATCAGT
>DASYNR010000158.1:0-12067 GCA_036008485.1 Candidatus Acidiferrales bacterium
CGATGCGCGGCGATTGCCGCGGCGATGTCCATCAAGTGCATCACGCGACCGCCAAGAATATTTCCGAGCGGATTGGCGTCCTGCGGCAATACGACTTCCGTCATTTCCGAGCGCGATGCGCTGACGGGTTTTCCGGGGCGAGGAATTTCCTCTACTTGCTCCGGATCTTTTTGGGGAGTTGCTTTAGCCATTCGACGACTCCTTGTATCATTGATTTCTTTGAATCTCGCGACAGCGAATCAGCTCTCGACACATATTTCAAATATTCAGCTTCATCGAGTTGATTCGCGGGAATGAATGCGTGCCCAAAAACCTTTGGCTCAGAAAGCATTATTCCCTCGCCGTGCTCTCGATAAAACAGATCAATACTTGGGTCATCCGAAGCACTTGAAACGAAAACGACTTCCGCTGGTTCGCCGTGTAATAGTACGCGGTCGCAGTTCTTTATCTCTTCGCCAGATTGATATTTCAAAACCATCAGAATTTGCGTCGACTAGAATTGGCGTCGGCGCGCCAAGCGCATATAATACCGCGACACCTACTATGACCCAACCTACGAGTTCACGACGGCAGAAATTGGAAGCATTTCTTGCGGCGCACCCGAATGATGCGTTCGCACAATACGGGCTCGCGCTGGAATGCGCAAACCTCGGCGACACGGACGCTGCGCTCACGAATTTTGATGCGCTGCTCGCGAAGCACCCCGACTATGTGACGGGATATTTTCAACTCGGCCAGCTTTACGCGAAGCTGATGCGTCCCGCGGATGCGCGAAGAGTTCTGACCGCAGGAATTGACGCGGCGGCGCGAACGGGCGATCAACATGCGGCGGGAGAAATGTCTCAAGCGCTGGCGGAATTGCCGTCGTAATCAGAATTCGCTCGGCGCCAGATTTTTGGAGTGTAATTCGCGCAGGTAACTTCTGATGGGCACGGATCATCTATAATGGATGTAGGCGCATTCAGCGTTGAAACATTCCACAACCTTGGGGCCCGATGACTTCCAATACCGTAAAACCTGAAAATCTTGGCCAGCTTCGCCGCAGTCCTCAATTTGACGCACGCAAAGCCGCCCGTTCTGTGAAAGAAGAAATGCGCGAGAATTTGCTGTGCATGATCGAACGCAAACAGCCTTTGTTCGCGGGAATTCACGGCTATGAAGAGACGGTGATTCCGCAAGTGGTGAACGCGATTCTTTCTCGGCACAATTTTATTTTGCTGGGTTTGCGCGGACAAGCGAAGAGCCGAATTCTTCGCGGGCTCGTACAACTGTTGGACGCGGAAATTCCTTACATCGCGGGCTGCGAAATTCACGATCATCCGCTGCGTCCGTTGTGCCGCACATGCCGCGAACTTGTTGCCGCGTCTGGCGACGAAACTCCAATCGCATGGCTTGGGCGCGAGCAACGCTTCGTGGAAAAACTTGCAACGCCTGATGTGACCATCGCGGACATTATCGGCGATGTGGATCCAATTAAGGCCGCGCGAGCCGGACGCGATTTGGGCGATGAACTTACGATTCACTATGGACTTTTGCCGCGTGCGAATCGCGGAATTTTTGCGATCAACGAGCTGCCCGATCTTTCCGGAAAAATTCAGGTAGGACTATTTAACATCATGCAGGAAGGCGATATTCAGATTAAAGGATATCCGGTTCGTCTTCCGCTGGATGTGTTGCTCGTATTCACTGCGAATCCTGAGGATTACACCGCACGTGGAAAAATTGTGACGCCGCTTAAGGATCGCGTGGGCGCGGAAATTCGCACGCACTATCCGGCGACAGTGGAAGAAGGAATGGCGATCACCGCGCAGGAAGCGTGGGTGGAACGCCACGGCCGAAAAACGATTGTTCCGAATTATCTGAGTGAAGTTGTGGAAGAGATCGCGTTTCTTGCGCGCGAAGACAAACGAATCGACAAGCGTTCGGGCGTCAGTCAACGGCTTCCGATTGCGTGCCTTGAAACTGTGGTGAGTAATTCGGAGCAGCGCGCGGTTCGCAATGGGGAGGATCCGGCGGTGGCACGAGTTTCCGATGTTTATTCGGCGCTGCCTGCGCTTACGGGCAAACTTGAATTGGAATATGAGGGCGAGCTGAAGGGCGCGGAAACAATTGCGCGGGATATTGTGCGCGGCGCGGTTGGGCGAGTTTTTTCGCGTCATATGAAGGATGCGGATTTTCAGAATGTGATTAAGTGGTTTGAAATGGGCGGTGAACTGAAAGTTTCGGATACGTCTTCAGCGGAAGAAGTAGTTCGTCAGCTTCGGAAAATTCAAGGCCTGCTGGAAAATATTGATCGCGTCGGAGTGAACGGCAAAGATGGCGCGGGACTTGTGGCCGCGGCGGGCGAATTTATTTTGGAAGGATTGTGGGCGCACAAACGCGTGAGCCGAAGCGAAGAACGAGGATTTTTCGCGGAGCGTCCAAAGGCACCGGAGCCGCGCGAGCCGCAGAACCGGCCGCCGCGACGCCAGTTTAACTAGGAATCGATCAGGGGTTAAAACCCCTGATGTTTGGAATCTGATTGGCACGACTGAAGCCGTGCCCTGATACGAACCGTTCGTCGAATGCAATTCTTGCGACTGTGCAGCGGTGAATCACTATGGAACGCACAAAATGAAATACACAAAGTATTCCAAATATACGGGGGAACCGGCGGATGACGTTGACCTAGACGAACTGGTCAACAAGCTTTCGGATTTCCTTCTGCAAAGCGGATACGATTCGCAATTCTACGGAATTTCCGAAATGGATCCGCAGAAAACGATGGAGCAATTGCGTCAGGCGATTTTGCGCGCGCTGGAAGAAGGCGGCCTGCTGCCCGAAGATTTGATGGAAAAAATGATGGAGCAGGGTTCGGAAAGCGAAGAAGTTCAGAAAATGCTGGACCGGCTGATCGAGCGGCTGACTGACGAAGGCTACATTAATTCGCAGCCGCCGCAGATTACCGATCCGCCGGAAAAAACTCCGCGAGGACAGGCCGGCGATCCGCACGAAAGAGAAACAAACGCGCGATTTGAAATCACCGATAAGGCGATTGATTTTCTCGGATTCAAAGCTTTACAGGAATTGCTTGGCTCGCTGGGCCGCAGCAGTTTTGGACGGCATGACACGCGGGACATGTCCACCGGCGTTGAATCCGGCGGTGTTTCGCGTGAGTACGAATTTGGCGACACGCTAAATCTGGACGTGAGCGCTACATTATTTAACGCGGTGCGGCGCGACGGCGCGCGCGTGCCCATCGAAATTGACTACAAAGATTTGATGGTGCACCAGTGCGAATATCAAAGTTCCTGCGCGACGGTGGTGATGCTGGACTGTTCGCATAGCATGATTTTATATGGCGAAGATCGGTTCACTCCGGCGAAACGCGTGGCCATGGCGCTGGCGCATTTGATTCGTACGCAGTATCCGGGCGACTCGCTGAACCTGGTTTTATTTCACGATAGTGCGGAGGAAGTTCCGCTGGGCGAATTGGCGCGCGTGCAGGTTGGTCCGCACTACACGAACACGCGCGAAGGATTGCGGCTTGCGCGAAGAATCTTGTCGCGCCAGAAAAAAGACATGAAGCAAATTGTGATGATCACCGACGGCAAGCCGACTGCATTGACTCTTGAAGACGGCCGCATTTACAAAAATCCATTTGGGATGGATCCGCTGGTTGTAACGCAAACGCTGGAAGAAGTCGGAAAATGCCGGAAATCGGGCATCCTTATTAATACGTTCATGCTGGCGAGCGATTATGCGTTGGTGCAATTTGTGCAGAAGGTGGCGCAGATGTGCCGCGGAAAAGCGTACTTCACGACGCCATACAATATTGGGCAATATCTGCTGATGGATTTCATGTCCCGCAAGACGAAACACATTCACTAGAACACGCCACACCAATCCCGACAGAGCGATAGATTCCCGCAATTGGAGGCGGGCGGGTCGCGGACCCGCCCCTACCGGGCGTTTCGTGCCATGCGAAAACTTGTTTAGCTTTGTCCTGCTGACTTCGAGAATATCGCTTGCGCGCGGCGTTCCATTTCGTCGGGAGCCACGTCTTCTTTGTGTGTCGCGAGGCTCCACTGGTGGCCGAACGGGTCGGTGATTTTTCCGTAGCGATCGCCCCAGAACATGTCATCGAGAGGCATGTCAACCTTCGCGCCATTTTCGACGGCAAGGTTGAACGTTGCGTCGACGTCGTCCACATAAATATGTAGATATGCCGGCACGAAAGTAGATTCGGTGGAGGTGGCGGCAACTTTATTCGTCATGGTATCGGCGAGAAAAATTGTGGAGTCGCCGATTCGGATTGCGGCGTGCATGACTTTGTTGTGTGGTCCGGGCATGCGAGCGAGTTCGATTGCGCCGAAAACTTTCTTGTAAAACTCAATCGCGCGCGAAGCTTCGTTGAAAACCAAACTGGGCGTAACGGTGCGAGTGCCTTCCGGTGTTCCTTTAACTGTGGCTGACATAACGACCTCCTGAAATTCGCGTGGTGGACGCGGAAACGAATTCTGCGTCAGTTTGATGCGGCGCGTCAACAAAAGTGCGCGTGGTTTCTGTGAATGCAGGATGAACGTTTTATTACGCGCGAGCTGCGGCGGCCAGCGGGCGTCCGCAGATTTTTTCCAGCACGCCGATGGGGGAAATTTCCGGCGCGACGAGAGCCGCGCGCGAAATAATAAAAGTTTGTTCGAGCGCGTGCTGGCCGCCAAGAACGGAATGGGGCACTCCATCCGTGTAGACAAGCCAGGTAGCCATCGGCGGAAATTCCATGCGTATCTTCGGCGAGTCCATTTGGTACGTGGCATTTTCTTTCAGGTAGTCGTGGAAGTGCAGCATGAAACGGTCGTACGCCGAGCGATGCGGAATCGGCGCGCCGAATGCACGCGGAATTGCGGCCCAACGCGAAGTGTCACCGGCGGCGGCGAAGCGGGCGAGTCCGGCATTCTGCGCGAGATGTTCAGCAAGCACGGGAAAATCTTCGCCAACATTCCACACACGCGGCTTCGTGGGATGAATATTTGTGAACACGCGCAAAATTCTTCCACCGTGCGTGGGGCGGGTGGGAAACGCGTCCACGTGAAGCAGATCGTTGCGCTTGTGAATCGGCAGCGCGCGGCCTTCTTCTTCGATGGGACGGAAGCTGGCGAAATCGAGTTTGAATCCATTTTCATACGGCGAAAGAAATTGGCGCACGAACGCGACGACTGCGCGGGAATAATTTTGCAAGACGCTGGTGAGGCGTTCGAGAACTTCGGGAGAACCTTCAAATCCGCGGATTTTATTTTCCGAAGGGCGATAAGAAACATTTTTGTGAACGGCGGAGTCGGCGCGGCGCTGGGAGACGAGGAATTCCCGGTCGGCGTCTGAAAATTCAAATGGGGGACGCGAAAAATAAATCACGCGATTCGCTTCGAGTTGTCCGCAATACCATCGCGAGCGGACGCGAGCATCTGCCGTGAAGCCTTGTGGGGAATTGTAATCTTGGACTTCGATCCAGTTTGGCACTTATTTACCTGACGGCTGCAACGATTGCGCGAGCATAATCAATACCTGGCGCAAATACCAGCGCGATTCGGCGTGCAAGTTACAGGCGGGTGCGCTGGCGCGGGCTAGCGCGCTGCTGTAACATTTGAAGCGCGACAGTATTGCAACTGCGAGGCGCGGCTTGGCTAAATCACGAGACGGTAAAATTACATTTCAGGTCGGCGATAAGGCTCCGCTTTTCAATTTGCGTGACGCCGCGGGAAATCATTATTCTCTGGCCGAAGAATTGCGCAAGGGACCGGCGGTCGCGGCGTTCTTCAAAATTTCCTGTCCGGTGTGCCAATTCACATTTCCATTTCTGGAGCGATTGTTCAAGACGTACGGCGCAAACGCCGCCACTTTCCTTGCGATTTCGCAGGACGATGCGCTGGACACACGCGAATTTTGCGTCGAATACGGCATCACCTTCCCCGCCCTGCTGGATGACGAGAGCTACACAGTTTCTAATCTCTACGGACTGACGAATGTTCCGTCGATTTTTCTGATCAGCGCGGACGGAATTGTAAAGGTTGCGTCGATTGGCTTTGACAAGGCGAATCTGGAGACAATTTCTACGGAGTTGGCTGCGATTACGAAGCGTCCACCGGCCGCGTTGTTCCGTGCCGGCGAAGTTGTGCCGAGCTTCAAGCCCGGCTGAGGCTCGAAAAACTAGGCTCCGTGCGAGCCTATCGGCAAGACTCGATTCACCTCCACAGATCGCGCGTTTTCATACTGTCCTATTGTGGACAGTAATCCATCACGGCACTCGATAGCATGAGTCGTGATGGAGGCAACCCACTTTGAAGTTAAATAAAATTTTCGGAACGTCCGTACTAATGATTTTGATGCTCGGCGCTTGCGCAGTTTCCCGCGCGCAGGAAGAAAAGAAGCAGGAAGAGAAACCGCCGCCGAAGCAAGAACAACAAAAAGCTCCGCCAGCCAAGGCAGCGCCAGCGCAGCACACGCAACCTGCAGAGCATTCGCAGCCGGCGCCTAAACAGCAAACGGAAAAGCAGCAAGCTCCGCCCGCAAAACCGGCACAGCAGGCTGAACATTCACAGCCCACGCCGGCAAAACAGCAAGCGCAGCCGGCTAAGACTCAGCAACCGGCGCAGCACGCTCAACAGCAACCGAAACAACAGACCACGCCCGTAAAATCGCAGCCGCAGGCGCAGAAGGCGCAATCGCAGCAGCGTGAGACGCGATCACCGGCGCAATTACAAGCCGCGCAGCAGAGCCGATCGTCGTATCACGGTGGTTTTGCGGCAACGCAAAGCCAGTCCGGGCGATTCGCGCACAACAACAGTCGGATCCCCGAAGCAAATTTCAGCGCGAATTTCGGCAGCAGCCACGCGTTCCGTTTCCAAACGCAATTCGCGTTCGGCGGATATTCGCGCTTCCAGTATGGCGGATTCTGGTTCGGAATGTACGACCCGTGGCCGTATGGATGGTATGACACGGACGACGTTTACGTGGACATGTACGACGGAAATTACTATTTGTTTGACCGCATGCATCCCGGCCAGCGATTGGAAATCAGCGTGGTATTGTAAATTGGCATAGGCCGAGAAGTTGATACGAACGAAAAAGCGGGCCGGGAAACCTGGAGACTTCCGACACTTCTCCAGGAGCCCGGCCCTTTAACTAATCACTGATTCTAATAGGCTTGAAATCATACAGGTGCGGAGGCGCACCGTCTGTGCGATTAAGTACACTTGTTCGTGAGATAGTTAAGTCGGCAACAAGCGTTCCGGCGGGAATTTATAGCATCACGACTCGAGATACCAAGGCACGTTGATCACCACAATGTGCCGATTTCCCTTCAACAACAAAACAGCCTTCAAAATTGACGCCCGCTTGTTGTGCAACAAATGGTGATACCAGTGAAGCTCAACCAATTCTGGAATCAGTACCGCAATTTCGCGGTCCGGATTTGCGCGCTCGACTTCCAAAACATAATCCACTATCGGCCGGACCACTAAACGAAATTCGGAGGAAAGAATTTCGAGCCGCGGCGGAGTAAGTCCGGCGCGCTGGGCAGGTTCTTGAACAAATCGCTCCCATTCCGCGATCAGGTTCTCTGCTCCCGCGCCGGTTTCCACGTGCACACCTCTTACTTCTTTAGAGATTCCAAATGCGAAGAGCAAAGCTTTCCGCGTAACCGTGCTCCAATCCTGAACGGACACGATGACGATGGGAGCGGAAACTTTACTCAACTCAAGCGCGGGCGCCATGCCCGTCTCCATTGCCACGCGGTGATAGTGGCGCCGCACCATTCCCATGGCAACGAGCATCACGGGGATCAGCAGCGCCGTCATCCAGGCACCTTCCAGAAATTTCGCAGCGAGAACGACAAGCACGGTGATTCCAGTTGCCACGGCGCCCACGCCGTTGATGATCATGCTGCGCGTGGAGCCTTTGCCGCCAACGCGGCGCCAATGCGCGACCATTCCTGCTTGCGAAAGCGTGAATGCCAGAAATGCGCCCACTGCGTAGAGAGGAATCAGGCGGTCGGTGACTCCGCCAAATATAATCAGCAGCAGCGCAGAGAGCCCCGCGAGCACATATATTCCCAGCGAGTAAACGAGTCTTCTGCCGCGCATCGCAAAGGTGTGCGGCAGATAATTATTCTGCGCGATGGCTCGGCACAAGCGCGGGAAATCGGCAAAGGCTGTGTTCGCTGAAAGCGCGAGCACCAACAAAATCGAGGAGATTGAAACGTAATAAAAAATATTTTTCCCGGTCACGGCGAGAAGCAGCATGGAAAGGACGCTTTGATATCCGGGCGCGCCGGGATCGGTTGCACCAATTCCGTAGGCGCGAACGAGAAACGCGATTCCCGCGAGCAGCACGATCAACAGCGCAATAATTACGGTGAGCGTGCGGCGCGCGGTGGTAACGACCGGCTCGCGAAATGCTTTCGTTCCGTTGCTGACGGCTTCGACGCCGGTCATGGCGGTGCAGCCGCTCGAGAATACTTTCAATATCAGCCAGGTGCTGGGGACGGCGGCGATGAGCGGAAGTCTTGGAGGAGCGATAATGGGAACAGGCTGGCCGCCGGCCAGGAGCGTTTTGGCAATTCCAATTCCGATGGCGATCAGAAGCGTCGCGAGAAATAAATATGTCGGGAGCATGAAGAAAAGACCGGCTTGTCGAACGCCGCGAAGATTAATAATGGTGATGAGCAGTAAAATTCCAAGACATATCCAGACGGTTTCGGGCTGAAGTTTAGGAACGGCGGAAATCAACGCGCCAACCCCCGCGGAAATTCCGACAGCGACGGTCAGAACGTAGTCAATCATCAATGCAGACGCGGCTAACAATCCTGAAGTCGCGCCGAGATTCCGGCGAGCGACCGTGTAAGAACCTCCGCCGCCCGGATAGGCGGCGATTGTTTGGCGATATGAAAAATAAACAATGGTGAGAAGAATGATGATGCTGCCGCTGATGGGCACGATGTAGCGGACGCCCGCCATGCCGAGCGGAATCAATAATGTTAACGCCGCTTCCGGGCCGTACGCCGCGGAGCTGAGCGCGTCCAGACCAAATATTGGAATACCAGCGCGGACGCCGATTTGTTCGGCGCGCGCTTCGTCGGACGACAAGCGGCGGCCGAGAAGAACATCCACGAATGACATGGCGGAATTATCCTATGGAGCGAGACGAATTGACGAATTTCGTTTTGCAAATTGTGTTTTGCGGAAGCGAGGCGCGGATTAAATTACGTCATCCACAATCTTCAATTTATGTTTCGGCGGCTTCAGGCGCTTATCGGGAATCACGCGCGCGGGCGGAGGACTTCCAGCGCTCAGCCGCGCGCGCCGCCGAGCTTCCTTTGAGGCCGAAAATTTCTTGCGCTTCTTTTTCATGGGTAGCCTCTGCGGGCGCCTACTGCTTCGCGAATAAACAAACCGCCGACCAAGGCGCGCGTCCCTGTTTTCCATTTGATTCCGGAAATATCGACATCAATCTTAGCAATGGCGGCAGACGCTTCAATCGCGCGGCAGCCTTGAAAAGCGAACGCACTTCAATCGGCTTCCATCCGAATGGCTCGAAAAATGCAGGGCCTTCCGCCGGACCGAATTTCAGCGGCGCGCTCGCATTCGTTAAATGATCGCCGACTTGTTTTTGAATCATCTTGAGCAGTCCAGGCGAACCGAAATCATTTGCCCATCGCTGAAAGCTTTGCGGCGCGGCTAGATCACGCGAGAACACGCCGACTTCTTGGGGCGACAAATATGCAATCAGGCCTTCCGTGACAAGCAACGCTTTAGTTGCGTTGCTGCCGAGTTGCGCGAACAATTTGCGGCGCACATCCACGTTTGCAAGATCCGCGCGAATTCGCTGCAATGAACATGTCGGCTTTTCATTCGCCAGAATTTCTTCTTTGTAATCGAGAATTTCCGGCAAGTCCACTTCGATCCATTTCAGCGAAGCGGGTAAAGCCATGCGATAAGGACGCGCGTCCAATCCGGCGGCTAAATTAATCACGGTATCGACGCCGGACTGAATTTGTTCGGTGATAACGGCGTCAAACAAAAATGTCCGCGCCACAAACGGCCAGCTATTTTTTTCTTGATATGGCATGGCCGCGGCAATCTGTTTTCCGCGCTCGCCGGCTAATTTTTCCGCGAAGGGATCGCGGAAAACCGCGTCAGGACGCGCCGTTTCCGCCGCGCGATACGACGCCACCCAGCGCGCCGTATCCGATATATTGCGAATTAACCGCGCGTCCGTAGTATTTGCCACGTTTTCCGTCACTGCTTACGCGGACTTCTGGGCAGCTCGCTTTTTGAATGCTTCCTGGCCGAGCCGTTCCAAATCCGCCGGCGAAACATCTTCGACGTGCGTGGCGATGCACCAGGAATTTCCGCCGGGATCCTTCACCATCGCGTTGCGGTCGCCGTAAAATTGATTCACTGGCGCCATCACCGAAACCGCGCCGGCTTCCAGAGCGCGCGCGTAAACGGCGTCGGTGTCGGTCACATACAAATACAACATGCACGGAACGGGCTTCTGCCCCGGCGCCCCGCCCAGCATCACATGCGAATCGGCAATCATCAGATCGGCGTGCATCACGGTGCCGTCCGGAGCCGCTGTGCGGTGTTGTTCCTTCGCGCCAAAAGCGGCGATCAGAAAATCGGCAAGTTTGCCGGCGTCCTCCACGACCAGATATGGAGTTATGGCATGAAATCCATCGGGAATCGGTTTCACATTCGGCATGGTTGTTCTCCTCAATGGTATGAACGACGCGGAGTCACGAAAGTTACGCGGCTGGCGCGAAGTAAGTTCTGGTTCCCTTCTAGCATTTTCACTGCGCGCGAGCAAGTGATGCGGAATTTCGACGGCGCAATGCGCACGATTGCGCAAGACTGGCTTCGCGGCTGCGAGTCATGCGATCGAACCACTCCATTCCCGGCAACTTCGCGATGGTTGCGTCAATGCGGCGCGCCACCTGCGCGCCCGACGCGTCGGCGAGAATGTAATTCAAAATCCAATCCACTTCCTGATCGGGCTTCACTCCGCCGCCGACGGGCAACCAGAAATGGCGGATAATAAAACTGGTCAACTTTTGTGCGGCAGGTTTCTGGAGCTGTGTGAACGCTTTATTGTAATAAAATGAAAAGTGCCGCCGCTCATCTTTTGCAAGTCGCCTCATAATTTCCGCCAAAATTGGATTTGCAGTGCGTGCTGCGAGCACTCCATAACCTTCCAGAGTTGAAAGTTCTGAGATCGCACCGTAGGTCAGATATGCGCCGTGAAAATGCCGCGAACACTGGCAAATCAGCGACGCGGCCACATCCTTCAGCCATTCTTTCCACGAAGTTCCCTTCTGCACTTCCGCAGCGCGGTTCCCGGAATAAGGAATTCCGCACGCGGAAAGAAATTGTCCCATCGTTCGGCCATGGAAGAATTCCTCATAGGCCCAGCAACTCAGAAACGCGGTTGTCTCCGGATCTTCTATGGCGCAGGTGCCCAATATGCTGCGCAAATAAACGATCGTGTGCGATTCGATATCCATCATGTAGGTCAGGCAGCGAATTTCGTCGTCCGTCAGCGGATATTTCGCTGCTTGCGATAAATCCAAATCGCTGATGTCCACATGTTTGGAATGCTTCAGATATTTTTCAAGGTCGAACTCGCGAATCATTTGCGTTTCTCCCGTTCGAGCGGACAAAGTTTGTGCTCCCATTGGGAGTACGCGTCGAAGCACGTTTCGGATTCCGACGTGGTCCGATATTAAGCAGGCTATTCGCGAAAAATGGTGAGTATAATTAGGCGGAAATTGGACATCGGAACGACAAAGGACACATGATGAAATCTCGCTTCGCAGTTCTTCTCGGCATCACTTGCATAGTCGGAGTTTCCGCACAGGTCCAAGCGCAAAGTGCTGCACCTCCTCCGCCACCTCCTCCACCGCCGGCCGCGGCACCCAAACAGCCACCGAAGCGCATCGCCAAAGGCGGCGACGTGGAAATGGCGTACCTCATCAGCAAAGTTCCGCCTGTCTATCCCAAGGCGGCAATTGACGCGCGCGTTCAAGGCACCGTCA
>DASYNR010000159.1:0-7718 GCA_036008485.1 Candidatus Acidiferrales bacterium
TGGAGAAGACGTCAACGCGGACGTCGAAGTAGCGCGCTACGAGGAAATGTCCGAACTCATGGATGAGCACCATGAATCCCAGTGCGATGAGCGCGCCGCAAATTGAGAGAACTGTGCCGAACATTTTCTATGCTTCTCCGACGTACGATTTTTTGGGCACTTCTACTTCATGCCGCTCGCCGCACCTTGTGAATTTCTTCCATCGCCAGGCTCCGAGCTTCCGCGTCTGCTGCCAGAATATCAGCAATGCTGCCGGGTTTCGAGCGCGTCATGCGGTCAAGAACTTTTTCAATTACCTGCGCGATGCCTCCGAACGTCAATTCGCCAGCAAGAAATGCGGCGATAGCAACTTCATCCGCTGCATTCAGCGCAGCCGGTAAAACTCCGCCGCGTTTTGCTGCTTCGCGCGCCAGCTTCAAACACGGATAGCGGCGCGCGGATACTTTGGCAAAGTCCAATCTCTTTAACCGCGCCCAATCCAGATGCATTTCTTTTGCTTCGACGCGCTCCGGATAGGTTAACGCATATTGAATCGGCAGACGCATATCGGTTGGGCCGAGTTGTGCCAGAACTGAACCGTCCACAAATTCCACCATCGAATGAATTGTGGACTGAGGGTGGATGACCACCTCAATTTGCTTAAGCGGGATGTCAAAGAGCCAGCGCGCTTCGATGACTTCAAATCCCTTATTGACCATCGTCGCGGAATCTATACTAATTCGATTCCCCATTCGCCAATTAGGATGCGCCAAAGCCTGCTCCGGAGTTGCCTGAGCGATTTGGGCGAGCGGCGTTTTGCGAAATGGCCCGCCTGAGGCGGTGAGGACGAGCCGGCGGACTTCGCTGTGCTTGCCGCCGCGCAGACATTGATGGATGGCGTTGTGCTCGCTATCGACGGGAAGCAGAGGCACTCCGGCGCGATGCACGGCGGCCATTACGATTTCTCCGGCGGCGACGAGGACTTCTTTGTTGGAGAGCGCTACCTGCTTGCCGGCGACGACGGCTGCGTAGGTGGCTTCGAGTCCGACGACGCCGACCGCCGCGGAAACTACGACCTGCGCTTCTGGAATTGTGGCGACGCTCTTATTCCCTGCCGCGCCGAATTCAATTTCAGGCAATGGATAAATTTCGGCTTCGCGCAATCGCGAAAGCAGTTCGGTGGCGCGTTGAGAATCCGCCACGGAAACAATTTTGGGATGATGGCGCGCGATCTGGCCGGTCAACTCCTCCAGATTCCCGCCGGCGGCGAGGGCGACGATTTGAAGGCGATCCGGAAGTGACTCGACGACATTCAAGCACTGGCGGCCGATGGAGCCGGTCGAGCCGAGGATAGAAATGCTTTTCATGCGCGGTGCGTAGATTCTCCGATCGAGTGAATACAGTTTAATGCGTACGGTCGGTCAGCCAACTGAAATAATACCAAACGACTGGAGCGGCCAGCACCAAAGCGTCAATACGGTCCAGCATTCCGCCGTGGCCCGGTAGAAGCGTGCCGGAATCCTTCATGCCTGCGCTGCGCTTGTAGGCGGACTCAAGAAGATCGCCCGCCTGGCCTGCGATATTCGCAAGCGCGGCCATGCCAATTAGATGCTCCAGCGGCACGTCGGTAATCCATCGCTGCGCAACCAACGCTACGAGCACAGAACCAATCAGATTGGCGAAGGCTCCTTCCCATGTCTTCTTGGGACTGAGCTTCGGGGCCATTCGCAAGCGTCCAACGGCGCGGCCAACGAAATAAGCGGCCGTGTCGCCAGCCCACACCAGAACGAGCGTGAATAGGAGAAGCTTGCGGCCGCTTGTGCCGACACCGTGCAGGCGGATTATCGTTGAAAGTGGAAGCACAAGAAAGATAAGCGCAGCGGAACTCACGGAAAGTCCGCCCAGTGCTTCTTCCACTGGTTGGCGGCCAAACAGAACTATGCCGGTGGCGCCGACGACAAACACGAGAAGGATCAGCTCAATCGAAGATGCTGCGAACGCTTCGGGAGTGCGCGTGCCAAAAAATCCGCGAGAAAGCGCGCGCGATTGTTCAACGGAAGTAAGCCATTGCATGAAGAAAATCGCGATGGCGCAGAAACCGGTCCAGACGCGGTAGCCGCGCAGGCCGGCGTGCTCGCCGAGCGCGAAAAATTCCAGAAGCGCGAGCAATGCAACCATGGTGGCCGCAACGGTAAGGACGGACGTGTGCGCCCACCAAACCGTGGCAACAACGGCGGGAATCAGGACAGCGGCGGTCAGGACACGTTTGAACGTCATTGAGCGCGCCGAATCATAATCGGTATCTTCACAGAGTCATCAAGCTGTTCGTTAAATATGGAGTGAATTTCTGTTCCGAGGGAATGTATCACGAGAGCGCGCTAAATTCGGAATGCGAGAAGCGGCGAAATAAATTCGGATTGCTAGTTTGGCAAGGCAAGCTATGTGGCATCTTCTTCGGATTCATCGGAGGCTAGACCGCCGTAGCGGCGTTCGCGCTTCTGGAATTCCACGAGCGCTTCCAACAGGCGCGGACGCGAAAAGTCCGGCCACAAAGTTTCCGTTACGTAGATTTCCGCGTAGGCGATTTGCCACAGGAGGAAATTGCTGACGCGCATTTCCCCGCTGGTGCGGATTAGCAAGTCGGGATCGGGAAGGCCGGCGGTGTACAAATTATCGGAGATCATCTGTTCGTCGACGGGAGCGTGCGTGGCGCCGTTACTTCGCGCGCGATCGAGAATTGCATTGAAGGCGTCAACCAGTTCCGCGCGGCCACCATAATTCAAAGCGACGGCCAACTTCATTCCCGTATTTCCGGCAGTCATTTCCATGGCGTCGCGAACGTCATTCCGCACAGCTTCGGGAAGTTGATCGACGCGTCCGATCACCAACATGCGGATATTGTTGCGATGGATTTCGGGCAATTCCTGTTTCAGATATTCGCGCAGGAGGCGCATCAGGAAATCAACTTCGTGCTGCGGACGGCGCCAATTTTCGAGAGAGAACGCATAGAGAGTGAGCGCGGGAATTCCCATTCGGGCGCAGGTTTCGATTACCTGGCGCGCCGAATTTGCGCCGGCGCGATGTCCCGCGATGCGAGGCAGGTGACGCTTCTTCGCCCAGCGGCCATTGCCGTCCATGATGACTGCGACGTGGCGGGGCAAACGAGTGGGGTCGATCTGCGCAAGCAGGTCAGTTTCGTCGCGTTGTTGCGATTCCAGAAGTAGTGTCGACATTACAAAACCGTTACAAAACGGAAGCTTCTTTACACGGCAAAGTTAGCACACGATTTCGACGTGCGCAATGCAGAGAGTTTCAATATGTAACGTCAAAGTCCCGGGACGCCACCCAGGAAAAAGGAAGCGTAGATGAGCACTAGCGTGAGGGCGATCATGATGATGCTGGTAGTCCACGCGATCACGCTGAAAGTTGTGGTATTTGCGTACGTTCCCATTAAATCTTTGCGGCTGGAGAGCAGCACGATAAATATCAAAACAATCGGCAGCCAGATTCCATTTCCAACTTGTGAGAAGAATAAAATTTTCAGCAGCGGCGCGCCGGGAATCAAAATCAAGCCTGCGCCGACAACGATCAGGATTGTGTAGAGCCAGTAAAAAATTGGCGCGTCCTTAAATTTATGATCGATTCCGGCTTCAAATCCCAAACCTTCGCAGATTACGTGAGCCGTGGAGAGTGGGAGGATCGACGCGGCAAACAGCGACGCGTTCAGCAGGCCGAATGCAAAAAGTAAACTTGCCCAACGCCCGGCCATCGGGCCTAGAGCCTGCGCGGCTTCTTTCGCGTCGGCGATGTCATGATGTCCTGACACCCACAAAGTTGCCGCGGTGCAGACAATGATGAAAAACACGATGACCATGCAACTGATGCTGCCGACCAGCACGTCTGCCCGCGCTTGCGGATATTGACGAGGCCCGACGCGCTTTTCGACGAATCCCGCCTGCAAATAAAAGAACTGCCATGGCGCGATGGTTGTGCCGATGAGTCCAATCAAAGTTAGAAGGTACGGCGCATTAAATTGGAAAGTCGGAACCACAAGACTCTTCGCCGCAAGCAACCAATCGGGCTTGGCGAGTACGGCTGAGACAATGTAGGCCACATAAAACAAGCACGCGATCAAAAATATTTTTTCGACCTGCCGCGCGGTACCGCGCATTACCAAAATCCAGACCATGATCGCCGCGACAGGAACGGCAATATATTTGCTGATGTGAAAAATCTCCATGGCGGCGGCGACGCCTGCAAATTCGGCGACGACGTTCATCAAATCGACCACGAAGCCCGTGACCATTACGAAGAACGTTGAGCGGAATCCGAATTCTTCGCGGATTAAATCCGAAAGGCCTTTACCGGTGATGACTCCCAGCCGCGCGCACATTTCTTCCGTCACGTAGAGCGCGATGGTCATGGGAATCAATGACCACAGCAGCGCGTAACCGTATTTCGCGCCTGCAATCGAGTACGTGGAAATTCCGCCAGCATCGTTATCTACGTTTGACGTGATAAATCCCGGGCCGACAACCGCCATGAAAAGCGCCAGCCGTCGCCAGAGCACACGCGTGCTGCGCGGCCAGCGATTCAGCTTCTTTCGCAGCGCTTCCATTCGCGGAATGAGTGTCTTTAGATCCATGACAAAACTGTTTTACGGGAAAAAGTGCTCCTTAAATTTGTACCACTACACTTTTGCGGCGAGCCGCGTGACTACGTCGTCCACAGTGATCGCGCCGATGGGCACCCCACTTTCATCAACCACGCCGAGTACGCGCAAATTGTATTTGTCGAACAACTCAAAAACTTCCTTTTCATTCGCGTCGGGCGGTAGAAAGAGCAGCGGCTCGGACTTCAGTGAGTTCATCGTCTGCCCGTTCGTTGCAAGCAGAAGCTTTCCTGTCGGGACTAGCCCGGTAAACTTCGCATCCAGATCGGTGAGGAAGACGGCGTCCAATTGTTCGAGATCGGATTCATTGGAACGAATAAAGTCGATCACTTCTTCGCGCGTGGCAGTTTCGCCGACCAGCATAAATTGCGTGTTCATCATGCCGCCGGCCGTATTCTGTTCAAACTTCATCAGCGCACGGACGTCGCTGGCTTCGTGATGCGGCATTTCTTCCAGCAATTCCTTCGACGTTTCGGGTGACAGTCCCGCGAGCAAGTCGGCGGCCTGGTCGGGATCCATTTCTTCAATGATGTCCGCCGCTTTTTCCGGATCGAGCTTCTCAACGATTTGCTGCCGCAGACGCGAGTCGAGCTCCGCCAGTGTTTCCGCGGCACTTGTTTCGTCGAGCGAATCGATAATGGATTGCCGCTCTTCGGAGGAAAGCGCTTCCAAAATGTCGGCCAAGTCCGCGGGGTGCAAATGCGCCAGCTTCTGGTGCGAAACGCGTAGCTTGATGCGACGCAGCGGATCGGGCTCAATTAAATTTACAAATTCCCAGCGAATCATTCGCGCAGGTAGCCTGTCCTGTATACGGCGGATGAGCGCAGGCGAAACAATTCCCTGCAGCAAACGCCCAACAGCGCCGGTCACGCCCACATCGGCCTGACTGACGCGCAGTTCAACGCAGTCATTAATGTGATGCTCGGCAAGCTCCAGATCGTTTACGCGGACAACCTTCCGCCCGCCGGTGTCAATAATTTGCTGGTCCAGCAGATCCTTCTGTACCGCGAGCCAGCCCTCATTGGCGTGATATTCCTCGAGCGATTTTTCGCCAACATTTAACTTCATGCTTCCCGGCACGGCGAACGCCACCTGGTCGTATCTCGCCACGAGAGGTTGGAATTTGCCGCGCGCCAGCAAAAATCGCGCCACGCGATTCGGCTGGTCGGCAGGCTCGATGAATAGCTCGCGCACGCGGCCGACATAATTTCCGAGAACGTCATAAGTTGCGGCGCCGAGCAGTTCTGTGGCGTGCAGCATGATTCAACCTCCTTCCCTTTAAATGTTTTAACGATGCGATGGTGGCAAAATTTCGCCGTTCGCGCACAAAAAACCCGCCGCCAGGAATCGAGCCCGGCCGCGGGTGGAATGGAACCCCACTTGTGTTGCGGCTATTTGGACCGAACTCCTGGTGACACAGGCCGAGCCTCGAAAATCCAGCTCAAGCCGGCGGCGCGACGTTCAAAAAGCGTCGTGACCGCCAAACCAACCACCCCCTCCGGGTAAATCGGACGCGACGGGGGCTCCTTTTCTTCAGGGTAAATCATTCGAGCGATGAAACCTCGTCATCGTAGTTAAATCCTTATGCAGAGTTTGTCAAGACAAGAATGACATTTTTGAAAATAAAATTTCTAATCGCGAATGAAATATGCGAAGACCCGCACGAAAATCTCGATCCAGAAACGGCCGGCAGCGCGCAATTGTGCAAATGAATGTTAATCGCTAGCACACGTCAAGTTGAACCAGTCCACGTCCACGGGCGTGCACCACACTATACTGAAATTGCCGCGCAAATACGGAATGCAGACATCGTGAGAATTCATCAGAGTGGCTTCCGAAGTGGCTTATATGGCATCCATCGCAGAACAACAAGCCGATCAAATTCCTCAAGATACCGTTTTGGGAAGAAATAGTACCGGCACACCGGAATGTAGCAGAGTGAATGACTCCGCGCGGAAATCTAGCTTCAGCAAATCAATCGCGGTACTTCTGTTGACGTGGGTACTGAGCGTCGGGTGGCTGGGCATTCACTTGAATCGTGGATGGGTTCCGCATGACGACGGCATGCTTGCGCAGACCGGCGAGCGCGTTCTGAGTGGGCAACTTCCCCATCGCGATTTCGATGACGTCTATACCGGCGGATTGAGCTATTTAAACGCCGCGGCATTTAAGATATTCGGCATGAATTTGATGTCGCTCAGGATCATGCTGCTGGTTTTCTTTGCTATGTGGGTCCCTGCGGTTTATTTTTGCGCTTCTCGATTTGCAAGCCCGCTGGCGGCGGGACTGGTCACACTGCTGAGCGTCGCGTGGAGTGTTCCGAATTATCCGGCCGGAATGCCCTCCTGGTATAACTTGTTCTTCGCGACGTTCGGTGTCGCCGCGCTCCTGGAGTATTTGGATACCCGCGCGACTCGGTGGCTATTTGTGGCAGGGCTTTGCGGCGGATTGTCGTGCCTCATCAAAAGCCCCGGCATCTATTTCGTAGCCGCGGCACTGTTGTTCTTTGTGTATCTGGAACAATCTGAGGCGCGCGAGAATGCAGGAACGGTACCGGCGCCCCCCACCCACTCGTCAAACCTGTATCGTATTTTCCTCACAGCTTCGGTGATGGCGTTGGTTGCATGTCTGACGCTTCTGGTCCGGTCGATCGCAACGCTGCCTCGCGTTTATCAATTTGTGCTTCCCGGGCTCGCGCTCGGACTGCTACTGCTGGCGCGAGAATCTTCGCCGGCCTCGCTGGGAAGTGGCGCTCGATTTCGCAATCTGTTTCGGCTGGCACTTCCCTTCGCGGCCGGAGTTGTCGCGCCGATCGCGCTATTTCTGATTCCCTACGCGGTATCACACTCGTTGCGCAGCATTTATGAAGGTGTCTTCGTGACTCCGTTTCAACGCTTGAGGATGGCGGATTTCCCACCGCCGACAATAGGCGATTTGATCGCCACAGTGCCCCTGATGGGATTATTGGCGCTGGCATGGTATTCCAAGCGGCGTGAGTCGTGGGTGATTGGCGGGGCCGTGGCCGCATTGCTTGTTCTCTTAATCATCGTCGCTCCGGGAGACTTCC
>DASYNR010000160.1:0-5186 GCA_036008485.1 Candidatus Acidiferrales bacterium
AACACCGCCGTCTCAGGCGCAGCCGAAAATGACACTTGCTTCCTCGCCGCCTCGCAAAAATATATCGCCTTACTTGCGAATGTTCCCAGCGCGCCGGTTCTTCGCATTTTCGCCGTTGCCGAGAAACACGAAAAATTGTCCAAGCTGCTTTCGGAAATTGATCCCTCACTCACGAACCTAAACATCAAAGGCATGGCCGCAACTCAAGACGGCGATTTGCTCATCCTTGACGCCACCGCCCCGCGCGTCCTACGCTTTCGCCTGAATTAGTTCGTACCGCAAGTAGAAAGAGCGCCATGACTCTGCTCATCTCCGAAAAAGACGTTCGTGAACTGCTCACCATGCATGACGCCATCGCCGCCGTGGAAGAAGTGATGCGCCGTCAGGCCACCGCACAAGCCATCGTCCAGCCGCGCCACCGTCTCGAATTACCTGACAAAGGTTTTCTGCATTACATGGCTGGCGCGGACGTAACAGCCGGCATCGTCGGCATGAAGCTCTACACCAGCGTTCACGGCGCGCTGCGATTTCTCGTGCCGCTCTATCGCTCCGCCACCGGAGAACTTCTCGCGCTCATCGAAGCTGAGCACCTCAGCATGATTCGTACCGGCGCCGCCAGCGGAGTTGCCACTCGTCACATGGCCCGCGAAAATTCGCAAACTCTCGGCGTCATCGGCTCCGGTCTTCAGGCGCGCGGACAAGTCGAAGCCATCGCCGCCGTGCGAAATCTCACCGCCGTCCGTGTTTTCAGCCGCAATGCCGATCACCGCGCGCGATTCGCAAATGAAATGGAAGACAAACTGGAAATTCCCGTCACTCCGGTGGACTCAGCAGAAGCCGCCGTTCACAACGCTGACATCATCGTCACCGCAACCACCGCGCACAAAGCCGTCGTCGAAGGCGCATGGATCGCTCCGGGAACGCACATCAATGCTATCGGCGCAAATTTTCCGCAGAAGCGCGAATTGGACGACGCTGCAATCGCGCGCGCTTCCCAAATCGCCGTCGATTTTATCGAGCAGGCAAAAATGGAAGCGGGCGATTTGATCCAGGCATTTGCAGCGGACGCATCCAGATGGAATTCCGTCGTCGAGCTTTCGCAAGTCATCGCCGGAAAAATTCCCGGCCGCGAAAATGAAACCGAAGTCACGCTATTTAAATCCAGTGGAATTGCAATTTGGGATGTAGCCGTTGCAATGAAAGTTTATGAACTAGCCGTTGCAAAAGGGCGCGGAACGAAAATCCCACTGTGGGAGCAAAAGTAAATCGCGGGAATTAAATCCCAGGAACTAAATTTTGTGCGGGCGGTTATGTTCCAGGCGCTTCACAAGCGCGTCATGCAATCGCTCGCGGACATCTTCCGGAAGCGGCGCAGGCTCGGCATTACAATAAATCTCAATCGTCTTTCGCGTGGTGTTCACCACGATGCGGCAGTTCTCGCACTTCGCAAGATGCTGTTCCAGCTCGACGCGAATCCCGGCGCCCAGATCGCCATCCAGATATTCCGTCAGCTCGGCAATTAGTCCCTGGCAGTTCAATGTGCGGTACTCCCTTGAAAATAGGGATGCAGCATTTCGCGCAATTTCAGGCGCGCCCGCAGCAGTCTTGATTTTACCGCGGAAATGCTGATTCCGAGCATCTCGGCCGTATCCTCGGTGGAAATATCTTCCACGTCGCGCAGCACAAACACGGCGCGATAAATCGGCTCGAGTTGCTCAATCACTCGTGAAAGTATCGAGCCCATTTCTTTTTTCTCGTATCGCTGTTCCGGCGAAGGGCCCCAATCTTTCAGATCGCGCGGAATATCTTCCTCTTCGCCCTTTACCGGCTCGTCCAGCGAAAAGTGATTCGGCCGCCGCTTCCGAAGCCGCATCAACGATTCATTCACTGCGATGCGCACCAGCCAGGTATAAAATCGCGAGCCGCCCTCGAAATCGCCAAGATGACGGAACGCTTTCAGAAAAGCATCCTGCATCGCGTCTTCCGCGTCGGCGTCATTTTGCGTGATGTGCTTGGTCAGACGGAAAATCTTCCGCTCGTATCGATTGACGAGTTCCTCAAACGCGCGAGCGTCTCCCGCTTTCGCGGAAGCCACCAGCGCGGCTTCGTCGTCTTTCACGATCGTAGAAGGCAGCGGTTTTGATCCTGAAACGCTCAATTTAGCTCTCGTACATTAGACCGGGTATGCCCGTAAGTTATTCCCCGGACGTGGGGCGGATCTGCGACCCACCCGCATTCCGTCCAAACTTAAGCGTAGCATAATCACCCACTACTCCAAAAAGCCCAGATGGGCCGCAGCCAAACAGCCGCATCCGTATTGGTGTATATTTACACATTCGGATTGACGCAAATATGACCCCTACAACAGCAGAACAGAAGGAATTGGTGCGCTACACGGTTGACGCCGGTTTGGCCATCATTGAGCTATCCGACCCGCCCGCAAATACTTACAGCTACGAAATGATGCGCCAGCTCGACGCAGCCATTCTGAACGCGCGCATGGACGAATCCGCTCACGTAATTATTCTTTGTGGCGCGGGCGATAAATTTTTCTGCGCCGGCGCGAGCATTTCAATGCTCACGACTGTAACGCCCACGTTCAAATATTATTTCTGTCTGCACGCAAATGAAACCATGTGCCGCCTGGAGCAAACTTCCAAGCTCGTCATCGCCGCGCTGAATGGTCACACCGTTGGCGGCGGACTGGAAGTTGCCCTCGCGTGCGACATTCGCATCGCAAAAGAAAATGGCGGCAAAATTGGCTTGCCCGAAGTGAATCTCGGCGTGCTTCCGGGAACCGGCGGCACTCAGCGGCTGACCCGTCTGCTAGGCAAAGGCCGTGCGCTGGAATTGATGGCTACCGGCCGCACATTCGGATTCGACGAAGCTTTGCAAATGGGATTAGTGAATCAAGTTTTCAAAGCTGAAAATTTCTGGCCTGACGTGCTGGCCTATGCGCGGCAATTCTGTCCGCCTAACAATGCATCACTCGCAGTCGGAAGAATTAAGCGCGCGGTTCAGTCTGGTTCGGAAATGAGTTTTGCGGATTCGCTCGCGCTTGAGCGCGAATTGCAGCAACAACTTTTCACCAGCGAAGACGCTAAAGAAGGGTTGGCGGCGTACATCGAAAAGCGCCCGCCGCAATTTAAGGGGAAATAGTATCCACGAAGGGAATCGAAGAAAAAATGGCCAGCGCGCCTCCAGTTCAAATCAAGCCCGGAAAATTATTCATCGGCGGCAAATGGGTTGACGCCGCATCCGGCAAAACTTTCGCCACTACAAATCCCGCCACCGGCGAAACGCTCACCATGCTCGCCGAAGCCGCCGAAGCTGATGCCGACGCCGCAGTACAAGCCGCACGCGCCGCTTTCACTTCCGGCCCCTGGGCGGAAATGGCCGCCGCCGACCGCGCGAAAATTTTGTGGAAAATCGGCGATCTCGTCGACAAGTATGTCGAAGAAATCGGCACGCTCGAAACTCTGGATAACGGCAAGCCAATTTTTGAATCGCGCTACGTGGATATGCCCATGGTTGCCGAGGTCTTCCGCTATTTCGCGGGATGGGCCACGAAAATTATGGGCGATACAGTTCCTGTGCGCGGCCCATTTTTGAATTACACATTGCGCGAACCAATCGGAGTCGTCGCTGCAATCACTCCGTGGAATTTTCCGCTGCTGTTGGCGTCGTGGAAAATTGCACCGGCGCTTGCCGCGGGAAATACGGTCGTCTTGAAACCCGCGCAACTTACATCACTTTCCGCGTTGCGCCTCGGCGAAATTTGCCAGGAAGCCGGACTGCCCGATGGCGCGCTGAATATTCTCACCGGCTCCGGAAAAGTTTTGGGCCGCGCGCTCGTCACGCATCCCGGCGTTGATAAGGTTGCTTTCACCGGCTCAACATCCGTCGGACAGGAAATCGCGCGCAACGCGATTGATTCGCTGAAGCACGTAACGCTCGAACTCGGCGGGAAATCTCCAAATATTGTTTTTGCTGACGCCGATTTGGAAGCCGCCGTCCGCGGCGCAACCATCGGAATCTTCTACGGCAAAGGTGAAGTCTGCGCGGCAGGCTCGCGATTGTTTGTGGAGCGCAGCATCAAAGATGCCTTCATGGAAAAGCTTCTGGATCGTGTGAAAAAAATGCAGCCCGGCGATCCCATGGATCCGAAAACGCGCTTCGGTTCGCTGGTCAGCGAGCAACAAATGTACACGGTTCTGGGTTATATCGAGAAAGGTACTGCCGAAGGCGCGAAGCTCCTCGCAGGCGGGAGCCGCGTCACAAACGTAGGCAATGGCAAAGGATGTTTTGTGCAGCCAACTGTTTTCGATGGCGTCACAAATAACATGACCATCGCGCGCGAAGAAATTTTCGGCCCGGTGCTGGCAACAATTGCGTTCGACGATGTGGAAGACGCGATTCGCCAGGCCAATGACAATCCTTACGGATTGGCCGCTGCCGTCTGGACGCGCGATATCGCCAAAGCGCACAAAGTTGCGCGGCGCTTGCAGGCAGGTACAGTTTGGGTCAACACTTATAATAATTACGACCCTGCTGCTTCATTTGGCGGTTATAAAAAGAGTGGGTACGGGCGCGAATTGGGCGCGGCCGCGCTGGAACATTACACACAACTAAAGAGCGTCTGGGTGAATCTCGCGTAGAATTGAAGTGAATTTGGAAAGGCCACCTGGTTTTAGAAAGGCCACTTAGTTTTGGAAAGGACGAATGCGCACTCTGCCTGACTATTTGCGCCGTGGAATGCGGCTGGTAATTGTGGGCTGCAATCCCGGCGAACAATCCGCCCGCGTTGGCCATTATTACGCCGGCCGCAACAATGCTTTCTGGAATTTGCTTTACGAATCGGGCATCGTTGGCGAGGAACTGACGCACAACGAAGATCGCCGCCTGATCGAATTTGGCGTGGGCCTCACGGATATTGTGAAGCGCCCTACGCGCACTGAAGAAGAACTTTCGCGCGAAGAATTTGCGGAAGGACGAGTGGTGCTTTCGCAAAAGCTGGAACAATTCGCTCCGCGCGTCGTGGCCTTCAACGGTAAAAATGTTTACGAAAAATTTAATCAGCGTCCGTGCACGCTCGGATTGCAGAAGGGCCACATTTATGGCGCACGTGTTTTCGTATTGCCGTCGAGCAGCGCGAAAAATGCCAGCGCCGGTGGAGTGAAGCTCCG
>DASYNR010000161.1:0-5717 GCA_036008485.1 Candidatus Acidiferrales bacterium
TGATGAAAAGTTCGCCGGCCCCGACACCGCGGAAATTGACGTTTTTTCCGGCGGCGATGACGGAGATTGCGGCTACCATTTTCGCAAGGGCGACCAGTATATCGTTTTCACCCAGCAGGAAACGGAAGGCCGCCTTTTCGCTACGATTTGTAGCGGCACGCGTCCCGTCGCCGATGGCCGTGCTTTGATCCCACAATTGCGCGCTATGCGCAACCATCAGCAAATCGCTTCCGTCTTTGGAGTTCTTCGCCGCGCCGATCCGCCTCTTCTTGCTCCCGCAGACGACCCGGATGATCCTCTTCCTCACATCAAACTAAAACTCCGCTCCAAATACGATCGCTTTGCCACCAGCACCGGACCAAACGGTGTCTATTCTTTCTATGACGTTCACTCCGGCGAATATCATTTTTCTGCCAGCCTGCCGGCTCGCATGGAACTATCCGAGAGAACTTTGCCCGGCGCTTTGCCACCTTTCAAAATTCCGAATGGCGCCTGCTACGAATACAACGTGGACGCCCTTCCTCTCGGCAAAATTCGCGGCGCCGTTCTAGGCCCTGATGGCAAACCTTTGAAGATTGCTTCCGTGGAGCTTTATCGTGCAGAGAAGTATAAAGACACTGAACCCGGCCTCTGGGGATTTCAGGGCTCCAAGGGAGATTTTGAGTTCGATCACATTGGTCCAGGCGACTACATTTTGGTTTTCAATCGCCTGAATCGTTTGGATCCGAACTCACCGTACCCTCGCGCGTTCTATCCCGGCGTAGCGAATCAAAACGAAACCAGCATAATCACGCTAAAAGACGGCGAACAACTTTTGAAAGCCGATATGCAAGTCGCTGATGGATATCCCACTCGCCGGATTCGCGTGCAGTTGAAATGGAAGGACGGCCGCCCTCCCGGCGAAGTCACCATCATGGCCAAAGCCGACCAAGGTGAAAATCCGGCAGCGCAACGAATGGCCGAGGGCATCTACGATTTCACGCTTCTGCAGTCCACGCATTACACAATTTCTGCGTGGGAAGATTTGGACCCGCAGCATCTCAGCCAGCGCCGCGGCAAAGAATCGTGCAACATCCCCGCCCGCATCGACGCAGAACCTGTCACCATCGACGGCGCCGACACCGAAACAAACGACATCTCGCTGACCTTCCCCTCCGTAGCTTGCGATAATCATTAGCCTGAATGCGAGTTTCCTTAGGCGCCGGTCACCACCAGGCCCTGTTTTGGTTTTCGCCCAGCTATTGTCCGGCCCGCTGAGTTCTCAAAATATGTACTTGAGACCGAGCTGCAATTGACGAGCATAGCTGTTTCCGTCTGGACCAGGGATTTCAATTTTCCAGCGGAAGTTACTCGGCAGCCTTCGCCGGTGGAGAGATAGCCGGGCCTTCACCCTTTACGTAGTGTCCGTACCAATCCAGATAACGATGGTAGCGATCTTCGATAAATGACGGCCGCGAAAATTCGTGGTATTCGCCGGGATAAACCACCAACAAAGTCGGCACGCCCAGCCGTTTCAAGCTCTGATACATTTGCTCGCCATTAATAATCGGGACATTCCAATCAATCTCGCCACCCATGATCAGTGTTGGCGTTTTAATTTTCGTCACGCGATTGAACGGCGAAAGCTTTTCCCACAGCTCGCGATTTTCCCACGGCAAACCCAATTCAAGTTCCCAGTCGCGCGAATATAAATCGTGCCCCCAATTTGTGATGTAAAGGAAATCTCCGGCGCCGGAGATCGCGGCCTTGAATCGCGTTGTCTGCGTGATAATAAAATTCGTTGAGATTCCGCCGTAAGACCATCCGCCAACGCCAAGTTTGTCCGGGTCCGCGATTCCCTGCGCAATCGCATAATCCACCATGGCCATATCATCTTCGTAATCTTTGTGGCCCCAGTCCGCCCATATCGCTTTGCAGAAATCCTGCCCGTACCCTGACGATCCCCGCGGATTCGGAGTCAGCACCACATATCCGTTGGCCGCAAAAAGTTGCGGATCAAAATTAAATTCCGCGTAATAGGCCCACACTGGCCCGCCGTGCGGCCGCAATATCGTCGGATAGCGCGTTCCCGGTGTGTAGTCCGGCGGCTCGTAAAGATATCCCGCCACGTTGGTTCCATCCTTGCTTTTAAAGTGGACATACTCCACATGCGGCAGACGAATTTGCGCCATCAAAGCATCGTTTGTCGTCGTCAAACGCCGTAAATCTCCGCCGTCCACAGGCAGAAAATAAATTTCATTAGGATGCGTCAACTCTCCGATCACCGCAACCGCCGCGCCATCTTTGCCCAGCGAGTACGATTCCACCATCCGCCTTCCGCCGATCGGTCGCGTGATTTCCCCTCCCATCGCTGGAACCCGCATTAAGTTCTGCGTTCCATCATCATCCGCGATGAAGTAAATCCATTTCCCGTCCGGCGAAAAGCGCGGCTCGCTCGCGTTGCGGTCGAGCTGTTGCGTCAACACTTTCATTTCACCGCCCGTGGCGGGCGCAACGGCAATGCGAAACGTCGCGTATTGATAGAGTTTTGCTTCCAGTTGAATAGTGAATGCGATCCATTTCCCGTCGGGCGACCATGCAGGCGCTCCCTCGGTGCCCGGATGCGTCGTCACATGCACCACCGACTTGCCTTTATCCGAGTTGTCCGCCGCCACTGTCCAAATATCGGTGTTGTAGTTGTGATCGGGATCTTCAAAATCCGATCGATTGCTCACGAACGCGATCGAACTCCCGTCCGGCGACCAAGCCGGCGCGCTATCGTCATAATCGCCCGAAGTAATCTGCGTCGTTTTGTGGCTGGCAAGCTCGTAAACGTAAAGATGCTTCCGTCGCCGGTCGAGATAGCCGATTTCATCTTCTTTAAAATGCAGCCGGTCGATCACCCAGGGATGCGCCTTCGGCTTTGCGTCGGCTTTGTCTTTGTCCTTGGCAGCCTCAAGTTCGTTGATCGAAGGGTCTTGCAACTCCAAAACAATACGGTCCCCCGACGGCGACCATGCGTATGCATCCACATCCTGAATCGTCTCCGTCAGCTTTTGCGCTTCTCCACCTTCGCGATTCAATATCCATATCTCTTTCTTCTTGTCTTCATTTTCCTTATCGCTCTTGGTCCCGCCTCGTCCCGATAAAAATGCCAAATATTTTCCGTCCGGACTCCAACGCGCATGCTCGGAAGAAACGGTTTCCGTCGTCAGCGGAATCGGAGGGCCGCCCGATGTTGAGATCATCCAGATGCGCGTTTTATCTTTGTCTTCTTTCAAATCATGAGTGGTCACCGTGTAACAGACCCACTTCCCCTCTGGGCTGATGTGCGCGTCTTCCACTTCCAAAATTCTAAAATAATCGTCCACTTTCAAATTTCGCGTCGCCGCCGTTTTTTCCGGTGCACTGGAATTTGTCTGCGATACCGAGGACGAATCCTGCGCCGCAGCCGGTCTCACAATCCAAGCCGGACTGGCAAACAGAGCAATCACAATCAAAAATGCGAATCTAAACCTCATAGCCGGCCCTGCTTTCGAAGGAATTTGCCCAACATTCGACGCGTAGTATACAGAACCCGCCGCCGAATGGTCTGGAGAATCTAGACTTGTTTTCAGCTGACTTCCAGACTTTCCCCGCGCTTGTTATCAGAGTACCTGTATGGAAGTCTTCGCTGAACAATAAACCGGTCACGAACGCCTGAAGATCTCGCGGATATCTTCCCAAACCATCCAGTATTCGTAAAACGTCCGCGCGCCATATTTCTCGTACAACTCACCCGCGACAGCATTCCCCGGCTTAACATTCACGCAAACTCGCAGCGCTTTCTGCTCCGCAAACCACTCAGCCATCGCGACAAGCAAAAGGCCGGCAATCCCGTGCCGCCGTTGCTCTGCTACAACATCGATCCACTGCAATTCCCCTGAGCATCCATAGCGACGCGTGCGGTGCCCAGCCACGAACCCCACCATTGTCTTGCCTTCCACCGCCACAAACGCCGCCCGATCACTCAGTGCCTCTTTGGGCGACTGTTCTACGTTCAGATAACGCGCAATCCTCGCCTCTCAATATTCCTGAGTCTCCCAATTTCGCGCTCGAATCGCCGCCATCGCAATCGCGTCGCGAATTTCCGCCGGCCGTATTGTTAAAGGCATCTTGTCCTTCCGCACTCGATACATTGTAAAAGCGCTTGCCACAATCCCTAGGCGCGATTCGATTGACATACCAGGCTTCCCAAATTACCCTCGTGTTCCATGCCCGTCGCGCCAATTTCCTCACCGCAGTTCTCGCTTCGCCCCCAACCACATCTGTACGAAATAAACGCCTGGGCTTGGCTCGAACGGCTTTCCACTAATCTTGGCCGCCAGATCAATCTTTCCACCGTCCCTGACTCGGAATGGGACGCAATCGCTCAGCTCGGATTCGACTCGGTCTGGCTCATGGGAATTTGGCAGCGAAGTCCAATATCACGCAATATCACTCTCCAGGACCCCGCAAACTTTTCAACTTTCGAACTCGCTTTACCGGGCTGGGCGCCGGCAGACGTAATCGGTTCCCCATATTCCGTGGTCCAATACGTTCCGGATCCTCGCATCGGAACCTGGGAGGCGCTCGATCGCACTCGCGAGAAATTGCACGCGCGAAAAATGGCTCTCCTCGTGGATTTTGTCGGAAATCATACTGCCCGCGATAATTCATGGGTCCATGATCATCCGGAATTTTACGTGCAGGGCTCACAGCAGGATTTCGAAAACAATCCTTCTCTCTTTTTTCAAGCGAACACGGCGCAAGGCCCGTGCTATATCGCACTGGCCAAAGATCCTTACTTCCCTCCCTGGACCGACGTCGCCCAGCTAAATCATTTCCAACCCGAAATGCGCGCCGCCCATCTCGCCGAATTGCGCGTCATCGCACAACATGCTGACGGCGTCCGCTGCGACATGGCCATGCTGCAATTGAATGACATTTTCGAAAGGAACTGGCGTCATCTCCTGGGAAATATTCCACCACCTCAAAAAGAATTTTGGACTGAAGTGCAGGAAGCCGTGCCTAACCTGGTTCTGCTCGCCGAGGCTTATTGGGGAACCGAACCTCGCCTCATCGATCTGGGCTTTTCGTTTGCGTACGACAAAACTCTCTACGACGCAGTTCGCAACACAGATGTTGGCGCGATCCGGGCGCGCCTATGCGGTGATCAGCAGGAACAAAATCATTACGCGCGCTTCCTGGAAAATCACGACGAGCCCCGACGCGCCGAAGCGTTTCCCAACGACCACCTGGCGGCAATAGGAACGCTAATGGGAACTCTGCCGGGCATGCGCTTCTACCAACAAGGCGAAGTAGAAGGCCGCAGAATCCGTTTGCCCATCACTTTGCGCAAGGCCGCAGACGAACCAGTTGACCTCTTCAGCAGGGCCTTCTTCCATAAAATTCTCAGCCTCGCCCACGAAAATGTTTTTCACGATGGAAAATGGGCCATGCTGGAAGTAGCCGCGGAAGGATACACTTCTCCCGCTGGACTTCTCGTGTATGAGTGGCGTTCGAGCGGAGCGTGGAAAATAATTGCAGTGAATCTGGCGGCAGGCCCTTCACAAGGCCGCGTGCACTTAGCGGACCGCGTTTCAGCGGCAAACCAATACATCTTCTACGATCAACTGAATGAAGTCCGTTACGACCGCAGCGGTGCGGAACTGCACGACGTCGGCCTGTTCATACGCCTGGACGGTTTCCAGGCTCAC
>DASYNR010000162.1:0-14345 GCA_036008485.1 Candidatus Acidiferrales bacterium
TCGCCTGCCGAAGATGACCAAATTCGACGTCGCGGGCCGAGTTCTGGACGAACTTGTGCGACTGCGCTCGATAGTTTCAGTACCCGTCCGCAAATGATACGATGGCCCGGCCGATGACCCGCGCAGCCGTTCCGCCTAACATAGAAAATCTTGCAGCTTGGCTCCAATATTTTCACGATCTGCGCATCGGCAGTTTCTATCGTGATCGCGGAGCCGCGCTAGCTCCGCTCGTCGAAGAAAATCCTGAACTCTCAGAACTGAAAGCCCAAATGGCAAAATCGAAAGCTGCAGCACCACCGCTGCCCGCTGGATCCTACATTGGCTTTCCGCTCAATCCGAAACTGGTTCCGGAAACTAATAATGCACCTGCCGCAAAGTTTGACCTGCAAGCGATCGGACGCGATGCGTCTCTATTCACCGAGCTGGAAAAAGTAAAAGGTGACACGCTCGAACGCATCCGCGCCGACATCGGCGATTGCACCCGGTGCCGCCTGTGCGAGCAACGCAACAAAATCGTTTTCGGCTCAGGTAACGCAAAGGCGGAATTGGTTTTCGTCGGCGAAGGCCCCGGCCGCGATGAAGACATGCAAGGACTTCCGTTCGTCGGACGCGCCGGAAAATTGTTAACGCAAATGATCGAAGCGATGGGACTCACGCGCGACAAAGTTTATATCGCAAACGTAGTGAAATGCCGTCCGCCGAATAATCGTCCGCCGGAAAAAGATGAAGTGGCCACCTGTATTCCATTCCTGCTGCGCCAGCTCGAAGTAATTCATCCGAAAGTAATCGTCTGTCTCGGCAGCACCGCCGCGCAAAATTTGCTGGGCACCATCAAATCCATTTCGCATTTCCGCGGACAATGGTTCGATTTCCGCGGCATGCAACTTATGGCCACCTATCATCCTGCGTATTTGTTGCGCAATCCGGCCGCAAAAGGAGACGTGTGGAAGGATTTACAAAAGGTGATGGGCGTTCTCGGATTGAAAGTTCCGAAGGCAGTTGCAAAAAATTAATTCGGTTAAAATCATCCAGCTGTAGCGCCGGCTGAGATTTATTTCTTTCCCGTGCGCGCTTTTTCTTCGTCCGCGATTCGATCCATGATGCCCGTGCTGGTTCCCAGTAGCGCATAGGCCTTGGCCTCAGGTTCATCCTGACTCTCTGCGAGTTCCACAGCTTCTTGCACGCGTCCGGCACTGGCGAGATATTCTGTGATATTCCACAGGGGCCAAGTTCGTGACTCGGGTTTGCTCAGGCCGTTTACGATTCGTTCAGCGGCAGCGAACTCCCCAAGAATTCCGTGGGTGACTGCGATTGTCCCAAGCACGTTCTCAGGAGTGTTTGCACCCATCTCGCTTGCCATTTCTGTTGCCGCTTGAAGCGTGAAACCCGCTTCAGGATTTTTATTATCGGCTTGTTCCAAAGCGAGCGTCGCCAGAGCTTCCATACGCGCGGTCGGTTCGGCGATAAGATTGATCGTCGCAAGCGCTTCGTTCAGTGTTCCGTGAGTTCCCTGAATCATCGCTATCTCTCGGAGCGCCGAGTTTTTCCACGCCGAAGTCGACATCCGAGCGACACCTTTCGTCGCTTCATCAATAAGTCCGTGGGCGGCTTGGGTCTGGGCAGTCCGCAGTAATGCGATGTCATAGTTTCCACCGTGGATTTCCCCCTCGGTTCGTTCCGCGTCCGCATTGTCGCCGATTTGCGCCTGGGCCTCCGCGAGCCATCTAAGGAATTCGTCCTTGTTGCTGGCCTGATGTGCAATGCCCGAGAATCGATCGAGAGTGTTGTAAGCGCCCGAGACATCGCCGATTTCCGCTTGGGTCGTTGCGATCTGAGGGAATATTGTCGCGTGGCCAATGTTCTCGTGCGTTGCCTCCTCAGCAATAGTGAGTGCCTCTACGATAATCTCGCGCGCGCCGGCAGAATCTCCGGCTTTGGCCTGCAAGCTCGCCAGCCGAGCGAGTGTTTCTGCGAGACGGTTCGGATCATTGCGAATTCGATGGGCAATTTGAAGGGCTGTCACAAAATCGCCGCTGACCGCTCGGAGTTGAGCCAGAGTTTCGTACGAGACTTCTTTCTCAACGTTATCTGGCGAGTTTTCAATCAGCGCTAAGGCCTGAGCGAAATTTCCCGCGTGCGCGACCTGCCAGGCAATTATTCCAATGCCGCGCGTCTGATCTTCCGGTTTTTTCAATGTGCTAACAATTGCTAGCGCATCAGCCAAATCACCGGCTCGCACCAGTTGGCCGGCTATATTTGCCGTCGCGCTATATTGCTGAAAATCTGGAATGTCTTTAATCAAGAGGCTGGCTTCCAGCAGTAAGCGTCGCGGTTCCGCCCGTTGAGAGACGTCGTTCTGACGCGCGCGAAGCGCAAACGGAAACGCAAGCAACGTCAGGGTAATCAGTGGCGAAGCGACTTTACGCACGACCAACCTCTCATCAAAATACCTAAAAACGCGAAGTAATCGAACTCATTTCGGAGCTTCGCAAGGGCGCAGCGAAGCCCGCACATCTTTCCCGCGACACTCCGGCTCGACGAATCTCCCGCGCCTGCTAAACTATTCGTCGGCCTATGCCGACATACTGCGAAGTCGCGCTTGCAGTTCCTCTGCGCACAACTTTTACGTACGAGCTGCCCGAATCGCTGATCGGAGTGATCGAGCCAGGCTCGCGCGTCGCCGTGCCATTTCGCAACAAAGTAATGGTCGGCGTTGTGCTGGAGCTTACCGATAAGCCGCCTGACTTCGCGCACGAAAAAAGCGCGCTCGTCAAAATAAAAAAAGTTTCGCGCGCGCTCGATTCAATTCCTGCGCTGCCTCATTCGATGATCGAACTCGGCCGCTGGGTTGGCTCCTACTATCTGGCAACTCCCGGCGATGTTTTTCGCGCCATGCTTCCTCCGCTCACTGAACTGCGCGCCGAGCGCGTGCTGCGAATCACCCCCGCCGGAATCGATCGTCTCGCGACATTGAAGGCGATGCAGAACCGCAGCGAAGATGAAATTACGGAATACGCGCTGCTTGAATTAATTGATATCGAAGGTGCGCCGCTCGCCGCGAAGCGATTGAAGAAATTGCCCGGTGGAGAAGATGCATCCGCGCGTTTGCTACGTCGAGGATATTTGCAGGCCGAACAGATTCACAAATCAAGAACTACGCGTACCCAGAAAATTATCGCTTGGAATCTCGCGCACATAAGTGCCGTGCAGGAAGTATCCGCGCCGGCTGGCAAAGTCGTTAAGCCGAAGAAAATACCAGTGAAGGTTCTTGAAGCCGAGGAGCGCGTGCGCCATGTGCTCGCGGAAGAATCCGGCCCGCTACCGCTGAAATTATTGATGGTGCGAGCGATCGCGTCACGCACCGTTATCGATAAAATGTTGCGCGACGGAAAACTCACATCCTGGGATGAAGCCGCCATCGCCGACGAAGAAGATTTCTTCGATACCGGCTACAAAGCTCCCGCAAATATTTTAAATCTCGACCAGGAACGCGCTGTTTCTGAATTGCGCGTGTGGCTCGATCGCGCCGAATTCACCGTCGGCTTGCTGCACGGTGTTACTGGCAGCGGGAAGACAGAAGTTTACTTGCGCGCCGTCGCCGAATCGTTGCGCCTCGGGAAAACTGCAATAGTGCTGGTTCCTGAAATCGCGCTCACTTTGTGGATGGGACGTATTTTCCGCGCGTGGTTTGGAGACGAAGTTGCCGTGCTTCACAGCGCGCTGCCAGATGCCGAGCGTTCGCGCGAATGGTGGCGTGTGCGACGCGGCGAAGCAAAAATTGTCGTTGGCACACGCTCAGCCGTTTTCGCGCCGGTTGCGAATCTCGGACTCATCATCGTGGATGAGGAGCACGAAGCCAGCTACAAGCAGGAAGAATCACCCCGCTATCATGGACGCGATACTGCTGTGATGCGTGCAAAACTGGAAAACGCCTCAGTGCTGCTCGGTTCGGCCACACCTTCGCTCGAAAGTTATCACCACGCGCGCGAAGGGAAGTACACGCTGCTGAAATTGGAATCGCGCGTTGCAAATCGCGAAATGGCCCGCGTGGAAATTGTGGACATGCGTCAGGATTTTAAAAAGACTCATCGAGCGGCGGCAATTTCCTCGCGTCTACGTGAAGCGATTGCCGAGCGTCTCGTGGGCGGCGCGCAATCTCTCATCCTTATTAACAGGCGCGGCTATTCTTTTCTCGCGATGTGCCGAAGTTGCGGCGCTTCGATTCAATGCGAAAATTGCAGCATCTCCCTTACCTATCACAAAAAACGCCAGCGCATGGTGTGCCACTACTGCGGATTCAATACCGCCGTCGTGAAAACTTGCCCAAAGTGCCATTCGGAATTCGTCTATTTTGTCGGCGAAGGCGCCGAAAGATTGGAAGAATCATTGCGCGAACTTTTTCCGGACGCGCGAATCGGCCGGCTTGATCGCGACACGGTCCGCACCAAACGCGAATATCAGAAAATTCTCGGAGCATTTGCTTCTGGAAAACTGGACATCCTCGTCGGAACGCAAATGGTCGCCAAGGGACACGATTTTCAGCGCGTCACACTTGTCGGAGTTATCTCCGCCGACTTGCGATTGGGCGTGCCGGATTTCCGCGCCGCCGAGCGCACGTTTCAATTACTCACTCAAGTTGCAGGACGCGCCGGACGCGGCGAAATGGCCGGAGAAGTTTTCGTCGAATCGTTTTATCCGGAGCACTACGCAATTCAAGACGCCGCGCGTCAGGACTTCGAGGGATTTTTCGATCGCGAAGCGCGCTACCGCCGCGCGATGCACTACCCACCCTTCGCCGCGCTCGCAAATGTTTTGGTGCGCGACCGCAAAATAGAAAACGCGATTCGATGGTCGCGTCAGCTTGGCGAATATTTCGCGCCATTTGAAAAACGCGGAGTGCGCGTGCTCGGCCCCGCTGTAGCGCCGCTCGCGCGTTTGAAGGAAGAGCACCGTTTCCAATTTTTGTTGAAGTCGCCAAGCCGCGCATCGCTTCACGAAGCATTGGCCGGATGTCTTGATTTCTGCGTGAAGAAACAAATTCCGGAAACCGCGATCGTGTTGGATGTAGATCCGCTCAGTTTATTCTGAAATCGCATCCGGCGAAGCTGTTGCTCCGCCGCGCTTCCGCCAAAATAAATATGCAGGCAATCCCAGCAGTATGATCGCTACTCCAAACGCGGAATCTTTCCAATCGGATACGATGGTGTTGACTACAAGCGCTACTGAAGCCAGCACGAAAAGCAGTGGCGTCCATGGATATCCGGGCACTCGATAAGGAAGAGATGCCGCGGGAATTCGCCGACGGAAAACAAAAAGGCTCGCGCCCGCCAATCCATAAAAAATCCAAGCCGCAAAAACTACGTACGTGAGCAACTGGTTGAAGGTGCCTGTCCATGCCAACACGGCAGACCAAATTCCACTCGCGACAATTGCAACCGCGGGAGTGTGAAAACGCGGATGCACATTCGCGAGCTGCTTGAAAAATAGTTTGTCTTTTGCCATCGCATAAAAAACACGTGGCACGGTGAGAATTGCGCTATTCACATTGCTGAAAACCGAAACCAAAATAATCACTGCCAAAAATTTTGCGGCCCAGGGACCGGCGACCGCGGAAACAGCCGCCGTCGCAATTCTCGGAGAATTGGCGGACTGCACGGGGCCCAAAACTACAAAGTATCCGCACACCGGAAGAATATAAATCACGATGAGCGTAAGTCCCGCGGCCAATGACGCTCTAGGAAAATCGCGCACTGGATCGATCATTTCGGCGGCGCTGAAGCTGATCCACTGCCAGCCTTCGTACGCCCACATGACGCCGATCATCGCCAGTCCAAATCCCGCGGCGATGCTACCATCAAAATGCGCGGGCCATAGTGAAGCGCGAGTTGCGGCATATTCGTGTCCGCACGCGAATAAAATGCCGCTCATCACAACAATGCCCGCCATTTTCACGAGCGTCGACCAATTCTGCACGTCCGCGCTTTTTCGAGTGCCCAAAACATTCAGCAAGGTAAGCAACGCAAGCATCGTTAATCCGGCAAGCTGCCCGCCAAGATGTGAAAGGGGAATAATTTCGCTCAAATATGTGCTGAACGCGACGGCGAGCGCGGCGTTTGTGCCGCTGGCGATCACAAGAAAAAGCGTCCAGCCATAAAGAAATGCGGGAAGAGGGCCGAACGCATCGCGAATATAAACATAAAGTCCGCCGGCCGCGGGATTCATCGCGCCAAGTTCGCCGTACGTCAATGCACCCAGCAAAGAAAGTATTCCACCCGCAATCCACACCAACAATGCCAGCGCAACGGAAAGATGCACTTGCATCAGAATCGTGGCGGGAACCAAGAAAATTCCGGAGCCGATCACCGACCCTATCGTCAGCAAGTAAATATCGCGCAGGCCTAACGTGCGAATCAGGTTGCTCATGCTGACGCGCATCATACCTTTTTCGCCGGTGTTCGCCGTGGTTTGATTTTTCGGATTGTCTAGCCGCGAGAAAAGTGCGATCCGGGGTGAACCTGCGAAATTAGAACCACGGCTTGGGTACAATAATCGGCACGGGCATAAACGACAGCACGAAAATTGCCAGTCCCACCGCGGCCCAAATCAATCGCTTGCGATCCAACGGGTCGTAGCGATCGATCAACGGCGGATGCCGGTATCCAATTGCGAGCAGCAGCACGGCCCACACAATCCATCCGAGCCACTGAAATGCGAGCAAACCCAGCGCGGCCGCCACAATTAACGTGGTGCGTTTGTGAATCCGATGTGCAAGCGCGTAAAGAATATGTCCGCCGTCGAGTTGGCCCGCTGGCAAAAGATTTAGGGATGTGACGAACAATCCGATCCACGCTGCGCGTCCGACTGGATGCAAAAGCAAATCCTGCGCCAGCACACGGGGACGCAGCAGCGCCATCAACATGCGCATCAACATCGGTTCGCCAAATGCTATTTGCGAATTGGTTGCGGCGGCAACGCCCGGAACTATTTTGGAATGGGCGACGGCGAAAATCAGCGCGGGAACTGTAAATAAAAAACCTACGACCGGTCCGGAAAGTCCCACATCAAAAAGCGCTTTGCGATTTGTGATTGCCGAACGAATCCGAATGAACGCGCCCATCGTGCCGAACAGCGACGGGAACGGAATGAAGTAAGGATAGCTGGCGGTCATGCCGTAGTAGCGGCAAGTAAAATAATGTCCCAGCTCGTGTGCCAGCAAAATTCCCATCAGAGTGAACGCGAACGGAAGACCCGCGAGCAGGACGTGCGGATCGCGCAGCGCCAAAAAATAAACATGGAAGAAATCATCGAACGAAGGCATTTGTCCTCGCGCGTATGACAAAGAAAAATCCACGCCGGCGGCGAGGGTGGAAATAATCGTGATCAGAAATAAAATCAGCGCAATCGCCAGTGATCTTCCGCGTCGATACGGCCGGGGAGGCTTCGGTATTTTGCGCGGAGATAAATCGCGCGGCGGCGCTTCCAGCGAGATTATTTCAACTGGTACGCGTCCATTTCCGTTTCCATTTCCGAGGGACATGAGCAAGCCAGTTTAGCGTGTTTTTGCGCGGCAGCGGAATGCGAAGGTACCGACTAACTGAGGAAATGGATTTTCAAAAATACGTTCTTACGCCTCAAGCTGCTGCAATTCTTTGCCGGGTTTAAATCTCACAACTCGGCCTGGAGGAATCATCACTTCTTGTCCGGTGCGCGGATTGCGGCCCATTCCGGTTTTGCGCGAACGCACGGTGAAAACTCCGAAGCGGCGCAGCTCGATGCGATCGCCGCGGCGCATCGCGTCTTTCAGTGACTGGATCACAGTTTCCACGGCGTCTTCCGCCTTTGTGTTGCTCACGCCAGTTGCCGCTACAACGGCCTTCACGATGTCAACCTTGATCACGCTGGCCTCCGGAATTTCGAGTGCGAGCTTATGCTAGTCAGCGAGTTGCGGGTTGTCAAGCGAGCGACAGCGTACTAAACTGCGTTTTCAATTTTCAAAAACTAAATTTAATTTCCGGAGAGCCGAATGAGCGTAATGCCCGACCACTGGATTCGCCGCATGGCGATTGAACACAAAATGATCGAGCCGTTTGAAGATCGCCAGGTGCGCGACGGCGTGATCAGTTACGGCGTCAGTTCTTACGGATACGATTTGCGCGTGGCGGACGAGTTCAATATTTTTACCAACGTGAATTCGAGCATTGTGGATCCGAAACATTTTGATAAGCGGTCGTTCGTGGAATTCAAAGGCGACGTTTGCATTGTGCCGCCGAATTCTTTTGCGCTCGGCCGTTCAATGGAATATTTTCGCATTCCGCGCAACGTGCTCACGATTTGCGTCGGAAAATCAACATACGCGCGATGCGGAATTATTGTGAACGTCACACCATTTGAACCTGAATGGGAAGGATTCGTGACGCTCGAAATTAGCAACACGACTCCTTTGCCGGCGAAAATTTACGCGAACGAAGGATTGTGTCAGGTAATTTTCCTGAAGGCCGATTCAGATTGCGAAATTTCGTACAAGGATAAAAAGGGGAAGTATCAGTCGCAGCAGGGGATCGTGCTGCCGAGGTTGTAAAGAGGAACGGGCCGGGGAAGAGGTTAAAAAGTGCACTATAATGCATGTTGAGGACGGATTTCGGGGAAAACTGCATTATAATGCACTTTTTGGGGATGGAAAAAGATAGGAAAAGCATAGCTCTCAACGCAGAGACGCAGAACGCGCGGAGGAAGCGCAGAAAAAAATCAACGCTCCGGCCTATCTGAACGAGTAACCGACGATACCATGGTTTCGCTAAGTCCTTTATTTGCATAACGATCACCCACAGATCGCTGTAAGTCCTTTATTAGCATATACATCGCAAAATAGGGTGGGGGTGGGGGTGCGAGAAAAAATGAATTTTGGCATTTTTCTGAGCGGTGCCACGGAGCTAAACGTCTGACAAGCTTGGAGTTACACGAAACTGTGGACGGCCAGAGTCCATTGGGACGCGATTTGCATTAGTGCGTAACGAAACGGGCGTCAGCGGCGTAACGTAGAGGGCGCCGCGATCCGCCTCGATGTCACATTCGATTTATCGAGCGGGTGAGCGCGCTGCATTTCCGTGCGGTACTTGGAGTCGTCTATGAACTCTTTTCTGCTTCACATTAAAGGTGGAGTGCGCATGCTGCTTCGAGATCGCAGCTTAGCTTGCGTGTGTCTGCTCGCGCTTGCGCTCGGCGTTGGTGTGAGCACGGCAATGTTCAGCGTGCTCCATGCTGTCGTGCTGCAGCCGTTTCCATTTCCTGACCAAAACAGAATTGTTGTCGGATGGAAAGCCGACCCGAAGAACGGAGTCAAATTTGTAGAGCTTTCTTATCTTGACTATAAAGACTGGCGCGATCAGTCCAAGAGTTTTCAAGACCTGGCCGCCATGCCGACGACTGTTTACGGGTACAGCTACGTCCTGAGTGGGAGAGGGGAATCGAAGCAAATAGAAAGCGCGCGTGTTGCGGCGAATTTCTTTTCAGTTTTGGGAATACAGCCTTCGCTCGGGCGCGCTTTCAATGCGGATGAAGATCGTGTGAACGCAAATCCCGTGGTGATACTCACCCATCATTTTTGGGAAAGCGAGTTCAGTTCAGATCCAAACATAATTGGCTCTGGAATTACTTTGAGCGGAACCACCTTCACTGTGGTAGGAGTTTTGCCCGCAGGATTTATGTTTCCGCAGGGCGTGGACATATTCACTCCTCTTGCGACGAACGGACTATGGACCACGCGCCGGGACGCGACATTTCTACAAGTACTTGGAAGGCTCAAGCCCGGTGTTTCGATTTCGCAGGCGAATGTTGAACTGAATGCGATTCAGACGCGAGTTGCCGCAGCGCATCCTGAAACCGAAAGCAATGGGCAAATTGCGTTTTTGCAGCCACTGCCAGAATTCATTACCGGCGCGAACAAGACTGTCGTGTACTTACTTTTTCTTGGATCACTTATTTTGCTGCTGATCGCGTCAGTTAATCTGGCTAGTTTGTTGGTAACGAAATCGGTCGCACGCGAAGGAGAAATTGCAATTCGTGTTGCGTTGGGAGCGAGCAGAAAACAACTCTTCAGCCAGTTTCTTGCCGAGGGTTTGATTCTTTCTACATTTGGCGCGGCAATTGGCATCGCCGTTGCCGCAGGACTGATCCCCATCATTAAATACATTTCGCCGCGCGATATTCCTAGAATCGAATCCGTATCTCTAAATGGATGGGCGCTCGTATTCGCATTAATTTGCCTGGTCTTGACGACTTGCGTTTTCGCATTAGCGCCTCTCGTTCTGATTCGCGATAGGAATTTGCAGAAGTCACTCAGGAATCTTGGTAACACCGTCGCGGGTGGAATGCGCAGCCGCAGACTGGGGCCCGTGTTTCTGATCGCGCAAGTATCAGCGAGTCTCGCGCTGCTGGTGCTGGCCGGGACGGTCGGGAAGAGTGTTCACAATCTTCAAAACGCGAGGCTCGGATTCGATCCCGATCACGTTTTTACGTGCTTCCTTTCATTGAGCGGCACGAAGTACGCAACTCCCGCCGCCAGCCAAGCTTTTTACAAAGCGCTCATCGATAATTTGCAGGCTCGTCCTGAAGTTGTCGCTGCCGGAGCCGTTCTGATCCGGCCGCTGGAAGGTCCCATTGGATGGGAAGGTCACTACATTCTTCCCGGACAGGATGAGGAGACGGCGAAGAATAATCCAATCGCGAATCTGGAAGCGGTGACGCCAAATTATTTCCAGGCCATCGGCACGCCGATTCTGCAGGGGCGATCGTTCCAAGCCGGGGAAGATAAAAGCAAGCCGCCCGTTGCGATAATTAGTGAGAGCGTTGCGCGCAACATGTACGGCTCAACTTCTCAGGCGCTCGGACGAACATTCAAATTTTCGGAAGATTCCGTCCCGACGCAAATCGTGGGTGTGGTAGCGGACGGCCGGTATCGCGGCCTGAATCAAGCGACTGGCGATATCTTTGTTTCGTATGAACAATCGAATCTGCCGGAGCGTTATCTGGTCGTGCGTTCGAGAAATAATCCCTCTGCGATGGGCGCGATTGTGCGACATGCGATTTCACAAATCGATGGCACGCAAGCCGACAGTAGAGAAGCGACGATGACGGAACTTGTAGACCGGGCGCTTTCGCAAGATCGTTTCTACGGGGAACTGCTTTTGTTTTTTGCGGCAGGAGCGCTGCTGCTGGCGGCGATCGGCGTTTATGGAGTTGTTTCCGACATGGTCGTGATGCGCACAAAGGAATTTGGGATTCGCGTGGTTCTCGGTGCGCAGCCCGGCGCAATCGTGCGAGCCGTGTTGCGATCGACTTTAAGCTGGGTTGTGCTGGGAGAATTCGCCGGCGTGCTGGCGGGAATCCTCGCGGCATTTTCGATGCGCGCGAAATTGTTCGGAGTGAGCGCGACGGACAGCCTTTCTATCTCCGCGAGTTCCGGGCTGCTGATAGTTGTGTCTCTAGTTGCGTGTGTAGCGCCGGTTTTGCGAGCTACTAGATTGGATCCGAATCGGATTTTGAGGGAATAGGAATCTCAGCTAACACGCAGGCGCTACATCTCCGTCCAGTACTTATCCATGCGCGTGGGGAGCAAATACATCACGATAGTTAGCAGATAGAGCAGGTAGCTCCCGCGCACAGAAATAAATGAGGTGAGAATTGCGAGGACGCAGACGACGGGCGCCTGCAAAATTTTCATATCTACGCTGCGAACGAATTGCGGATTCAGCGTGGCGACCAGCAGTTCTTTGTGTCGCGTCACGTACCACCATTGCAGAAACAGCAGTCCGCTGATGATCATCAGGTGTACGCCGTAAATAATCATTACTCGCTGAAAATCTGCGTAGCGGCCCACCAGCGCGACCGAATACGGCACGAACCCCACGAACATTAGAAACAACAGGTTCATCCACAGCAGCAGGCGCGTGGATCGCTTCACGAGGTGATACATGTTGTGGTGCGCCACCCAATAAATGCCGACCAAAATGAAACTCACCGCATAACTGTAAAACTCAGGCGCTTGATGTATGAGGCGCGCCCAAAGTTCGTGCGGCTGATCGGCCGGAGTGTCCGGGACGCGAATCTGGAAGACCATCAGGGTGAGCACGATTGCGAAGACGCCATCGGAAAGCGATTCGATGCGGTTGGTGGTGAGGCCGCGTTCTAATTTTTTCTCGCGCGATTCTTCGGAGATGGCCATTTTAGTTTTCTAAGTGCAGTGACGTTTGCAACGGCGAGTTTCGCAGACCTGAAAAGAAAGGTCTGCGCCAGCCGCCGCGAATCGCCCGTGTCGCGTATCTGAGATTCGCAGACCTGGAAAGAAAGGTCTGCGCCAGCCACATTTTCCAGAGGGCGCGTTTAGTTTCTACGAATGCTTCTCTGCCGCCGGCTCCTGCGATTCCGACACCGGATAGCCAAGCTCGCGCCAGCCAGTCAATCCATTTTGCAGCGGGCGAATTTTCTGCACGCCTTTGCGCCGCAGCATGAGCGCCATTTTCGCGCTGGTGACTTCGTTTGGACAATTGCAGTAGAGCACGACCTCGGCGGCTTTGGCGAGTTCGTCGGAGACTTCTTCGAGATCTGCGTAGTCCAAATGTACGGCGCCGGGAATCATGGCCGGCTCGGCTTCAAAATCCAGCGAGCCGCGCAGATCCACGATCACCACTTCTTCTCCGGCGTCCATCTTGCGCTTCAATTCTTCCGCGGTGATGCGATCGATCCGCAACTGACGGATAAATTTCTGGCGACGGTAATATTTGTAGCCCAGCCAACCGACCAGCGCGGCGATTACGAGAATCACCAGGCTGGTGCCAAGTTTCAAAGCGGCTCCCGCGACACTTTCCAGTTCCGTGCGGAAAATGTAGCCAAGGGCAAAAAATGTTCCGACGTAAAGCGTCGCGCCGGCGGTATCAAATATCAGAAATCGCCAGTATTTCATACGGAAGATTCCGGCCAGCGGTTGCGCGGCGGTGTTTAGACCCGGAACAAATTTCGCGATCAGCAAAGATTTCGCTCCGCTACGCGCGAAAACATTTTCCGTGCGGCGCACACAGGAATCCGGTTCGAGAGAAATTTTGCACAGGAATTGCAGCACGCGGATGCCTTTGCGCCGGCCAAGCTCGTACCACATCAGATCCGCGCTGACCGCGGCAACAATCGCGAGCGCTAATACGGCCACTGGATTTATGCGATGCATGCCGGCCAGCGCGCCCGCAGCGAGTAATACCGGAATCGCAGGGATGGGAATGCCAATCTGTTCGGTAAACACCCAGCCGAAAATCAGCACGTAACCGTAGTGAATCAGGAATTCAAGACTGTGGCTCATTCGGATGCTTATATTATGCGAAAAACGTCTCTGGAACGCGAATTAGGCATGTGGCCTAGTGATGCGAAGACGCGCCGTCTACTGAGGACGCTCCAGCTCCGCGAGTTGCGAGTATTAAGAGTCCACCCATGATTCCCAAATTTTTCAGAAAATTAAGTAATTGCATTTCATGCATCTGCGGCGGCGCGGCCCAAAAGTTGTGATACATGACCGTAACGGGAATCAAATAAACGAATTGCACGGCGGCAGCCAGTTTCGTTTGCCAGCCGATGATGATCATGATCGCACCGCCAAGTTCAATCAGAATCGCGATGGCAGCGGCAACTGTTGCTAGCGGAATTCCTCTTGCGGCGAGCACATGGGCGGTGGAATCAAAGTGCATCAGCTTGGTGATTCCGGCGTTCAGAAATATCGCGCTAATCAGAATTCTTGCCAGAGGATCGGTGAGCGCTCGCATTAGTTTGTTTTCACCTCGTCACCCGCGCAGGCTTTTATCTGCGCTACGGCGCTGCGTATTTCCTTCAGATGCGTCAGCAACTGCCGAAGATTCGCGGCGGGCACGTGCGCAAACTGTTTGTGGTGCATCTCTTCCACGGGCTTGTCTAATTTTTTCAGAAGCTGAATTCCCTCGGCGGTGATGCAGGCCTGCACCACGCGGCGATCCTTTTTCTGACGCGAACGCGCAACGAGTCCGCGCGCTTCGAGACGGTCAAGCAGACGCGTGATGTCCGGATCGCGGGTAATCATCCGCGCGGCAATTTCGCCGCAGGGCAGACCGTGGTAATCGGCGTCACTTTCGCCGTCGCGCCGGGCGCCGCGCTGTTCCGCGTCCCTGTGCGCGCCGCGCAAAATTCGCAGCACATTATATTGAGTGTGAGTGAGTTCGGCTGTCTTGAGAGTTTCTTCGAGCGGGCGGAGAAGCAGGTCGGCAACGTGGAGGAGCGTTAGAGAGACTTCGGCTTCGATGGGAATTGGTAGTGCGTGCGCTGCAAGTTTGAAT
>DASYNR010000163.1:0-5516 GCA_036008485.1 Candidatus Acidiferrales bacterium
CATCTCCTTGTCCCAGGTGAGATCGCCCAAATCCAGGATGCGAGTTTTACCGAAGCTGATGACGGTGCCGAGCGAGCGGGCATTTTCAGTTTCGTCGGCCGGCTTTTTCTCAGCGGTGGAGCATATCGGATTTTGTGCGCCGGCACCGGGCAGTGGTTTTGCGATTAGTGCTCCATCAGCGCTAACAATTTCCGCGTGTATTCCGGGAATTGGCAGCACGTCGCCTGCCTTCGCGATGATGCGTTTGATTTGTTTATCCGCGAGAAGTTTCTGATACGCCCGCCATCCATCCTCCGTGTTTTTATCGTCCGGTTCGCGATTCGGTCCGTGATCAATAAATGCTCCAATCGGAATTTTCGCCGCGAGTTGCGGCACGCCGCCGACGTGATCCGCGTGGTAATGCGTAATCAGAACGAAATCAATTTTGGATAAGCCGGCCTTCTTTGCTGCGGCGACGATGCGATCTGCGTCGCGTCCGTCAAAGTCGGGCCAGCCGGTATCAATCAGCAGTGATTGGCGATCGGGCGTTACGAAAAGCGTGGCTTGCCCGCCTTCCACGTCGACGAAATAAATTTCCAGTGACTTTCCAGTTTGCGGCGCCGCGTGCAACGGCTTTACAAGGGCGATGCACGCGATGACGAAAAAAACTGCGAATTCTATTCGATTGAAACGTCGCATAAGTTTCGTCGACTCCTGTTCCAAATCAGAATTCTGTGCTGCGCGCCCTTCAAATCGCATTTTACATCTTTAGACGAGCGCAAATATCTTCAACAATTTCCCTGGGCGTCACAGCAATATCTTCGACGATAACACCAACCGGCTCTTCCAGCGTAGCAAGCTGGCTTGGCACCAGCGATTCTCCCGCAAAATGATTGGCGCGCGTTGCCAGATTCCGGTGAAGTTGGTCAACGGTTCCGCGAAGAAAAACAATATTCAGATTCAATCCGGCGGCAAGCGTGTTGCGATATTCCTGCTTCAGCGCGGAGCACGCAAGGACAACGCCTTGGCCGGCGCTCTTCGCGCGGACTAACTCGCTGTGAAGAGCTGCAAGCCACGGCGCGCGATCGGCGTCGGTGAGCGGAATGCCTTGATGCATTTTTTCGCGATTGGCGGCGGAATGAAAATCATCGGCGTCTAGAAAATTACATTTCAGGCGCCGCGCGAGTAATTTACCGACGGTAGTTTTGCCCGAGCCGGTAACGCCCATGACGAGGATTAGCATATGGGATTATTGCATTGAATTCGAGTGGTAAGGAAAGACGCCATAGAAATGAACAGTGTGAGTTTCAATTGGCTGGCGCAGGATGTTTTTCAATTGCCGCAGTTAATACTTCGAGCGCGTGTTTTTGATACGGCTCCGCATCGGGCCGCGTGAAAACAGGCTTTGCCGAGTCCGCATACTTTCGCGCGGTCGCGAAATCTCCGTGGCGAAATGCGATTTCGGCCAGCGCCAAATCTAGGTTGGCGCTCCAATTCGGATCGCCGGAAAGTTGCGTCACCGCTTTCGCATCAACTTTTTGAAGCAACGCCGAGGCTTCGTCCAATTTTCCAAGGCTAATCAGACAATCCGCAAGGCCGAAGCGCGCGCCATCCGTTAATCCAGCGCGTTCGCCAAATGCTTTCTGAGAATCCTCCGTCGCCTTACGCGCGTTCGCTGCGCCCTCGTCAAGACGGCCAGCACGGCATTGAGCCATCGACGCATCGGAAAGCGTAGCAATCGGAAAAAATGAAAGCGGGCCCTGTTTTTGCGAAGCAATCCGGTAAATCGTCAGATCGTCTCGAATTGTGCCGTCCCAATCTCCCAGACTTCCTTCCGATTGCGCGCGCGTGGCCAGCAACTGCATCGTCAATTCATGATCTTCGCCAAGCATGGTCACAAATGACGGATAAATTTTATTCGCTTCCTGAACTGCTTCGGCAAATTTACTTTCGTTCATCAAAGCTTGTGTCAGATTCAGCCGCACGCGCAGAACATTCGGGCTATCCGCGCCTGCAACACTCGAATATTCTGCAATCAGTTCGCGCGCGAGCTGTTCGGCCTTTGCCGGATCGCCGAAGCGAATGTAGGCGAACACCAACCGTTGCTTCAAATCCAATCGCGTGCGCTGATCGAACGACGGCAATTTTTGCGCGGCATCCTGCGCCGCTTGAAAATTCTGCACTGCCGATTTTGCGTCATTCCCAATTAACGCGATCATGCCGCGCGCGGAAAGCAGCCACACATTCAGATCGGCGCGCGGCTTGGTAATCTTTGTGAGCAAAGCTTCCTGGTCTGCAAGAATTTTTTTCGACAAGGGAAGCGAACCTGCTTCGTATGTTCTTGCTTCCATGCTGGCGCGCTGCAATTGCGTGATGATGGCGTCCTGTGAAAGCGGCCCGTCAACCGAATTAAATAAAGCGGCGGCGCGATCGTATTCCGTGCGCGCAACTGGATAATCTGTGCGGCTATCCAAAGATCGCGCGATGGTTTGATGAAGCCGCGCGGCAACTTGCGGCTCGCGCTGGAATTGGCGATCGATATTCGCCGAGGCCTGCACGACGGCGTCGAGAAGAGTTTCGGAAGCCTTGCCGCTTTGCAAAGGATTGCTTCGTGCCAGCAAATCATTCGATAGAAAACGGTTAATCGAATCCGCGATGGCCGTTTGGCGGTCGGCGTTATCGCGCTCTCTGGTTAAGCGCACCAGGAAAAAAATCACCAGCGCTACAACCGCGGCAAATGCCAGCGTGGCAGCAGTGACGGCGCGGCGGTTTCGCTTAACGAATTTTCCCATGCGATAGCGAAATGTGTCCGGCCGCGCTTCAAGCGGCTCGCCGCTTAAATAGTGATCCACATCGCGAATCAGCGCTTCCACGGAACGGTATCTGCGCTGAGGATCTTTGTGCATCGCGGTTAGGCAAATCACGTCGAGATCTGCCCACGCTGTGCCGGTGGTTTGTCGATCAATTTTTCCTCTAAACGGCGTAGACGGTTTTTGCGGCTCGGTTTGCGCAATCAGAGTTTCGGCTTCGGCCGGCGTTTTGCTGGATAGATCGAACGGCAACCGGTCGGCGAGCAACTCATAAAGGATTACGCCCAGTGAATAGACGTCGGTTTGAATTCCGACGCGCTCGCCGCGAATTTGTTCCGGCGAAGCGTAAGCTGGCGTCATTAATCGCAACGCCGTGCGCGTTTGATCCACGGACGCGTCGGTGCCATCAATTTGCTTCGCGATGCCGAAATCGAGCAGCCGAACCGAGCCATCATTTTTCACCAGAATGTTGGAAGGTTTCAGATCGCGATGAATTACGGCATTCTGATGCGCGTAAAGAACAGCTTCGCAAACCGCATGAAATAAACGCAAACGCTGGTCAATCGAACAATTTCGCTGGCGGCAATATTCGGTGAGAGGAAGTCCGTCCACATATTCCATTACGAACCACGGAGTTCCGTCTGCGAGAATTCCGGCGTCATAAAGCCGCGCGATGCACGGATGATTCAATTGCGCGAGCGTGCGCTGCTCGACGGCGAAACGTTCGCGGCGCGCAGGCGAAAGCCACGCATCACGCAGAAGTTTAATCGCTACAAGACTGTGGAGATCCTCGCGCTCCGCAAGATACACAACTCCCATTCCGCCTTCGCCCAGCACATGTTTAATTTTGTAATGGCCGAATTCCTGAAATGAAGCGGGCTGAGGAGATTTGTCGTTCAGGATTTGATTCGCCACATGCGCGACGTCGCGATCCAGAAGTGAAGAACTTCGTGCGTCTTCTTCAAGCAGCGCAAGAACATCGGCTAGCAAAATATCGTCGCTGCCGCAGGCCGATTCGAGAAAAGCACGCTGCTCGGATTTCGGCAGATCCGCCGCGTCATGAAACAGCGATTGGATTTGCGTCCAGCGATTGCTGTCCATAATTATCTCGCGTGATCCTCAACGCCCTCTATGCAACTCCCGCGCCAGCCATGCTTTCGCCGCGCGCCAATCCCGCAAAATTGTGGCCTCAGAAACTTCCAGCATTGCCGCCGTTTCTGCGATGTCCAGTCCGCCGAAAAATCGCGCCTCGACCATGAGCGCCTGCCGAGGCTGCATTTTTGCCAGCTCGTCCAATGCCGAATCCAGCGACAGCAATTCTTTTCCAGAGGACGGTTTTTCGTCGAAAGAATCGTCGAAGGAAATTGTTAACTCTCCCGCGCCGCGCTTTTGCGAATTTCGTCTGCGCGCAGCTTCCACAAGAAGTTGACGCATCGCGCGAGCGGCGATTCTTTTGAAATGCAAACGCGAAGTTGCCGCCAGATTCGGCGACTTCGATAATTTCAGCCACGCTTCGTTCACCAGCGCCGTGGGATTCATTGTGGCGCTGGGATCACCGCGGCTTACGACAGACGCGAGGCGGCGCAGTTCCTCATACGTCACGCTGAAAAGCTCGTCCAAAGCCCTTCGCTGCTGTCGCGTGATTGCGGTACTATCCCGCTCACGGCCCGGCGCGTCTTCGGAATCTCGAATTGCCATGACGGTTTTCTCCGTGCCTTTGCGCATTGCGTATTGAGTAGCCCGGCTTTCAGGGACCGAAGAACAACGCGCCAGCCGAGAGCGGAATGCTAGCACCTGGGCGCGCGTGCAGGCAACGGATGCACACATCCACAGAAGGAGCGAGAAAATGCCAACCGAAAATAGCGGCAAGTCCAGAGGGACCATTATTAAGGTACCGGATGCGAGTCCGGGATTGCTTTTTGTAAATGGCGAGCAGAAATCTTTCACTCTCGGAGGCGTGTGGCAGTGTCCAACTGCGCCTGCGCCGAATATGATTGTTGACGTGCAACTGGACGCTTCAAATTCCGTAGCGGCGATCACGCCCGTGGATAATTCTCAAGCGCGGAAGGAACAGTTGAGTCATGCCGGTGCCGTCGCGCAGGAACAGGGCAAACATGCGGCGGAGCTTGCAAAAAAAGGTTTCGGAGCATTAGTGGCGCGAATGGGAATCGTAGCACTTGGCGCGACAGTGTTGCTTTGGATCGCGTGGTTTTTTCTTCCTGCGATCAGCATGGCTCCGATCATGTCGCTCACATTTTGGGATCTTCTCGGATTTGATTTCAGCAATGCGATGTCAATGATGGGCGGTGGTTCCTTTGGATTTTTTTCGTTCCTCGGACTGCTATGCATCGCCGCTCCGTTTGCATCGCCGTTCTGGAAGCATCCCTATTCGCGATATTTGAATGTGCTGCCGCTGGCGATCATCGTGATCGAAATGGTCAGGTTCATGTGGTCAGTGCACGAAGCGATGGGCGGAATGGCGGGCGCGGAAAGTCCGTACTCGTTCGGCGCTGGAATTTACGTGCTGGGACTTTGCGCTCTGGTGCTGGCTGCGCTCGCGTTGAAAAAACCGGTGAACGCGTAGTTCGATTTGTATATCTAATTCACACTTCTTGCAGGTCTGCGGCTTTCCGCTATCATTAATGATAGCGGCAAAGCCGCAGGCTTCAGTTACCTATCCTTGATTCATTCCGCCCAACAGTACCCCCTAGTTATATTTTTATAACT
>DASYNR010000164.1:0-6922 GCA_036008485.1 Candidatus Acidiferrales bacterium
CGCAAGATAACTTCTACAAGTTAATCTCATCATACTGCTCCAAATTATTTTCCCTCTTTCCAATAACCCCCGTCGTCCCCGCAAATTTCCACCGCCCCGCAATTAGGACTCCGCACTTCCCGCATTTCCCATCCCTCAAATTATTCTCAATCACGTTATGCCATGACCGCCGTATCACCTTCGCCTCGCACGCCGGACAAATCGTGTCCTTCGCGCCGCCATGAATATTTCCTTCATAAACAAAATTCAACCCAGCCTCGCGCGCAATTCCGCAAGCCATGTGCAAAGTCTCTGGTGGTGTCGCTGGCTTATCCCTCAACTTAAAATCCGGATGGAACGCCGTGAAATGTACCGGCACATCCGCTCCAACATTATCCAGGACCCAATCCGCCAACCGCCGAATCTCTCCCGGATCGTCATTCAAAGTTGGAATCAGTAAATTCGTCAACTCGAACCAAACATTCGTCTCATTCTTCAGCCACTTGATAACATCCAGCACCGGCTGCAATTCCGTCAATGTAATCCGCCCGTAAAACTTTTCCGTAAACGCTTTCAGATCCACATTCGCCGCGTCAATGTGATCGTAAATATCGTGAAAGGCTTCGCGCGTGATGTATCCGTTCGTCACCATCACCGTCGCAATTCGCTGCTCCCGCGCGGCGGCGCAAATATCCACCACATATTCGCCCCAAATCGTCGGCTCGTTGTAAGTGAACGCAATGCTCGCGCATCCATTCCTCCGCGCCAGCGCCGGCACATCCTCCGGCATCACCAGCGTCGACCGCACTTGATCCTGACGCGACTTGGAAATGTCCCAGTTCTGGCAAAAAAAGCAGCCCATGTTGCATCCGGCTGTGCCCATCGAAAAAACTTTTGTGCCGGGCAAAAAATGGTTCAGCGGTTTTTTCTCAATCGGATCAATCTGCATCGCGGCCGGCGACGCATAGCCCAAACTAAAAAGTTTCCCGCCCTCATTCACGCGGATAAAACAAAATCCGCTCTGCCCCTCTCCAATATGGCAGTGCCGCGGACACAAATAGCAATGCACCCGCCCATCCGGCATGGACTCCCACCACCGCGCCTCATGCAGCGCCTCAGTTTTCTGCAGTATTTTCAAATCTTGCGTCACGGAATTTCCAATTCACTACACATTTTACATCACTTTGAACCTGGCGCCCGCGCCGCGCGCCCCGGAAATACTCCGTCCACCAGTTTCCCGTCCTTCACCACACTCACGCCATTCACCAAAACAAATTCAATTCCCTCCGAGTATTGCAACGGCTCCTCAAACGTCGCCTTGTCAATCACGCGCGCCGGATCAAACACGGTAATGTCCGCATCCGCGCCGACGCGAATTCTTCCTTTGTTCTTAAAAACAGGCGCGCGTTTTTCCAGCCGTTGTGCCGGCATTAGCGTCATCTTGCGCAACGCGGTCATCAGGTCCAGCGCCTTTTCTTCGCGAACGTAATGGCCCAGAACGCGCGAAAAAGTTCCCTGTCCACGCGGATGAACCTTCGGCCCGGTAATCCTCATTCCGTCACTCGCCACCATCACATTCGGATTCGCAACGGCTAACCGCGCAACATCTTCGGGGATCGAATGAATCACCACAACTCCGCCCTGCTTCCGATATTTCGCAAATGTTTCCGCGGTCAGCCGCTCGCCGGTTTCCGCCCACTGCAAATCCTTGTACGTGATGCCCATGCTCTCCTGCCAGCCCGGATCGAAAATTGTGGATTGCAATTCCGTGCTGGCCGCGGTGTAGGGATAGCTCTCCGTCGTCACGTCAATCCCACGCCGCCGCGCGCCTTCAATCATCGCGATTAATTCCGGCGTGTCCGCCAGTCCCATGCTCGTAATATGCACAACGTGAAGCGGCGCGCCGGTCGAAGCCGCCGCCGCAAGAACTTCTTCCAGCGCAGCAAGTCCTGTAAAAGGCTCCTTCACTCCCGCGTAGCGAAGGTGCACGTGCACGGACGCGCCGTACTTCGCGGCAACTTTAAACATTTCCACAATTTCCGCATGCGACGCGACCGGCGTGTAATTCACTCCCATCCCTTCAGCCAGCGCGCCTTCACGAAATCCTTTTTCCATTTCGCTGCGCATCCGCGCCAGTTCTTCCGGACTGGCCGCGCGCCGGGCTGCATCTCCAGTGGGCAGAAAATCTCCCGAATCATGCATCACCCCCATGCGCACCGGAATGTGCCCGATGCTCGCGCCGAAATTGATCAGTGATTTCCCTTCCCGCGCCGCGTACCACTTGTTGATGTCGCCCGTTCCCGCTTCCAATTCCAGCGAAGTGGTCACTCCGTCATGCGCCTGAAACTGATAGTTGCGCGGTTCTGCTCCGTGTTCGTGCAAATCAATGAATCCGGGCGCAACCACCAGCCCTTTCGCGTCGATAATCGTCTTGCCTTTCAGCGGCGCCGCGGAAATCGCGGCAATCTTGCCGCCCTCATCCCCAACATTGATACCCACATTCCTCGTCGCGTCCAAGCCCGTTTCCGGATCCATCACGCGTCCGTTCGCGATCACCACGTCGTACTCCTCATTTGCAGCAGACGAATTTCCAACAGCCGTCACCATCAGGCCACTGGCGATCAGCACAGCAAATGCAAACATGGCACAACGACCAAAAAAATCGCGCGTCACTGTCACGGAAACCCCCTGTTGGTCTTGTTGCGCTAAGTGTCCTTGCATCAACCCAGCACTGTCAATCATTTCGTACGGGCCGCCTTTTGCCCCGCTCCGATATTCAGAAAAATCCTTCCGAATACTCACCGACCTGTCCGCCGCTCATCAATCGATATCGTGAACTCCGCGTTTCTCTCATCCCGATTCCGATTCAGAAACTTCGCGATTGAGGATTGAAATTCGTACGGGACAAACGAACCTGGATGCCCTCGTACCTGTCTCGCGATTTCTTAGTTGTTCTGGCTCGCCCTAATTTCCCACCCGACCGCTTCGTGTTCTTCTCCTCCATGCATCATCCAGCAAAAACAATCTCCGTCACCGGACCACCGTTCCGGGTTCCAAATTCCCGCAACGACATTTCAACATCGCATGTACCAAACGTCACCCGACTTCCACCCGTCGATCGCTATTCCCTTTGTTTCCTTGCCGTTAGCCAACTTTCCGTCCTTCCACCAATCATCGATTATCCAAAAAATGCGTACCCCCCACCCCACCCTATTTTGCGATGTGTATGCTAATAAAGGACTTACAGCGATCTGTGGGTGATGTATATGCTAATAAAGGACTTAGCGGAATCCTTCAAGGGTTAATGATTCGCGGTTTGCGAGGATACTGCCGGGTACCCACCTCCAGATTTTCCTCTACTCTTTCTCTGCGTTCTCGGCGTCTCTGCGTTCAGACCTCTTGTTTTTTCGCGATCCCTCCTCGCAATCCACAATTTATCTCCATTTTCCCCACTAAAATTTCCACGCCAAAAACTGCATTATAATGCACTTTTTCCCGAATCCGCCCCAAAACATGCACTATAATGCAGTTTTTCGACGTATTCTGCCCTATTTTGGTGCAATCGGAAGATCGCAAAATAGACTTTGCGCCGCCCGAAAGTAGATCAGCTATTCCCATTATCACTCAAAGCCCGGGCCACGGCGTCCTTCGCGGACACATCATTCCGACTGTGATCCGTGATCGCGTCGTAGCGAAGTTGTGTTGGATTCGGATTTAATTCCCGGCTGTATTCCGCGGTAATTTCATCGCCCATTTTTTGAAGTTCCTTGCTCAACTCGCTTTGCAAATCCGTTCCGGAAATTGAAAACTTCCGGCCCATATATTTATCCGCGATTTTCGCGGCCAGCTTGTCAGCATCCCTATAAAAATGCTCCGAGATTTCGCGATGCCCTTGTTCATGCTCCATCACATGTTGTGATGAATTGGCCGGCACCCAGATCGTGACGTTCAGCTGCAAATTTACGTTGACGCTGGTAACCGTAACGATTGCGTGCGTCGAATCTGTTTCGTGCGCTTCGCCGCCGACATTCGCATTCGACAGAAAATTTGAATCGCACACGGCCAGTTCTCCGGGCGCAAGTTGCGGCATATCGGACGGCGGATTTTCCGGATCAAAAGTGCGGCTCGCAAAGTTAACCGGCTGTTTTGTAATTGTTGGAGCCTCCCCCGCGCCAGACTGCCCGTGCGATGACGAACTTCGCCACACCAGCCAGAATCCAAAAATAACCGCTGCAAGCAAAGCGCACAGTAAGATTATTCGCCGCACAGAAGAAGTGTCTCCACTTTTATTCCCCCGCTTTTTCCAGAAGCGCGCCAATACCGGAAATATTTTTCAGCAACTCGTCGGAGATATTGTGACGGCGCTGCAAATAGATTGGATCGTTGTACGAAACCCACACTTTTTCTTCAGCGTCTTGCCACACCAGCGCTTTCAGCGGCAAATCAATTGCTAAAGTCGAAGACGCAATCATCATCGGAGTTCCAGCTTTTGGGCTTCCAAAAATAATGAGTTGTGTCGGACGCATCGCCAGCCCAACTTTTTCTGCTTCTCCGCTGTGATCGACAACCGCAAATATTGTAAGGTTTTTCGCGCGCAAGATAGTTTCGATCCGCTGCACAGTTTCTGAAACGGAATGAGGGCTGAAAATGTGAGTGAGCCCGTTTTCCAACGAGGGAGCCATGCGTTTCCTCCTGCAGAATATTACTGCGACACGCCAACTTTGCGAACAGGTTCTCTATAGCGCGAATCGTATCGCCAAGCAGAACTAAACCGGACGTTTGCGGTGCATTTCGCGGCGGCGGATTTCGGCCCATTGGAAAAACTTTAGGAGGCGCGTGCGTTCGCGCCAGGTCAGGCGGAAAAATGTGCGGGCGTCGGTGGGAGCAGCCTCCGGACCGAAAAAAGTTTCCATCCGCCAACGGATGTAGGGGCTGCGCCATGGTTGGAGGCGGTAGCCTTTGGTGGAGAGCCAATAAAATTTTAGCGCGCTGAGCATTATTTGAACGAATGTGTATCGGTTGATGATACCTGCGAGTCGGTGGGAAACCAAAGCAGTTCCGCGCAAAAGAAAAATCCCGCGCCGGGAAAATTTCGCGGCGCGGGATTTTTAATGTGAAGAGATCAGAGAGCAGAGCAGACAAATTTTGATTCGGTGTAGTGGTCGACTACGCCGTGACCGCCTTCGCGTCCCCAGCCGGATTGTTTGTATCCGCCGAATGCCATCGCAGGATCAAATACGTTGTAGCAATTGATCCAGACGGTTCCAGCGCGGAGTTTTGCGGCGAGGCCGTGCGCTTTCTTGATGTCACGCGTCCAAACTCCGGCGGCGAGGCCGTAGATGGAATCGTTGGCGCGCGCGGCAATTTCGTTCAAATCGCTGAACGGAGTTGCCACCACGACCGGCCCGAAAATTTCTTCCTGAACCACTTTCATTTTGTCGTTCGTGTTCACGAGCACGGTGGGCTTCACGAAATAACCTTTGTCACCGTGACGCGAACCGCCAGTGGTTGCTTTCGCGCCCTGTTCGAGACCGGAGTCAAGATAGCTGCAGACGCGATTCAATTGTTCTTCCGAAACGAGCGGGCCCATTTCGCTTTCAGGATCGAAACCCTGCTTGACCTGGATTTTTTCCGCGATTTGCGAAATGCCGTCCACAACTTTATCGAAGCTCTTCTTTTCAATGAAGAGCCGCGAACCGGCGCAGCAGCATTGGCCGTGATTGAAAAAGATGGCGCTGGCGGCGCCGGGAATTGCAGCGTCAATATCAGCGTCATCGAACACTACGTTCGGCGATTTGCCGCCGAGCTCGAGCGAAACGCGCTTCAGATTTCCAGTGGATGCGTTCACAATTGATTTGCCGACTTCGGTGGAACCCGTGAAGGCAACTTTGTCCACATCGGGATGTCCGGAAAGTGCGGCTCCGGCTTCGCCGAATCCGGTGACGATATTGACGACACCTTCAGGGAAACCGGCTTCCTGAATCAGTTCGCCGAGGCGCAACGCGGTCATCGGAGTTTGTTCAGCGGGTTTCAGAATTACGGTGCAACCAGCGGCGAGAGCGGGGCCGAGTTTCCATGCGGCCATCAGCAACGGAAAATTCCACGGAATAATTTGGCCGACGACGCCGACGGGCTCGCGCATCGTATAGGTGTGAAATCGCGAGCTCGGTTGCATGGCGAGAGAAAAAGCGCGGCCTTCAATTTTTGTGGCCCAGCCGGCGTGATAGCGAATGTGTTCGATCGAGAGCGGCAGATCGGCGACGCGCGCGATGGTGAGCGGCTTGCCGTTATCGAGCGATTCGAGCTGCGCGAATTCTTCGGCGTGCTTTTCGAGAAGATCGGCGAGCTTCCAAATTAATTTTGCGCGTCCAGCGGGCGGCATTTTGGACCACGGCCCGGTTTCAAACGCGGCGCGCGCGGCGATTACAGCGCGGTTGATATCTTCTTGCGAACCTTCGGCGATCGTGGCGAGGACTTCCCCGGTGGCGGGATTATAACTGGCGAAAGTTTTGCCGGATGCGGCGTCAACCCATTTTCCGTTGATCAGAAGTTTTTGCTTGCGGCCGATAAAACTTGCTACTGCTGAATCCATGGATGGTGCGGTGACGGCTGTAGCCATTGTAGGCTCCCTTCGATTTGAATCGATGAGTTCGTGCTTAGAATTTGGACGTTACACCCGAAGGGAGGCAAATTCAAGCTACGGGTGCCGTACGCGGGCCACGTCGAAATTTGAGGTTCCTTAAGTAAACGTTAATGACAAGTCCGCGGTGGAAGCGGGAAGTTTTGGCCCGCCATCGCAAATAGATCGTGGCTCGCTCTGTTAAATATATCCTGCAGAGACATTTTTCCGATGGTTGGACTTAGCGTAACCGGGCACGGATTCATTTGCGCGTATTGAACGTCGGCATACGGTACTTCGAGATATTGCATTGGCGCCGGGCCG
>DASYNR010000165.1:0-6180 GCA_036008485.1 Candidatus Acidiferrales bacterium
TTTTCTGGAGATTCGCCGGGCAATCGCGATTCGTCAATTTTGGACGGGCGGACTTCAAATGGAATTCCGGCTGCGGAAAGAATTTCAGCGCGACGCGGCGAAGCGGAAGCGAGAATGAGTTTCATGACAGGCACGATGGGAATAAATCGAAATGGAATTAGCGCCGAAGCTTAGCGCGCCGACACCGCAAATTAATTCGTCGACGCTTAGTGATTTCCCGGCTCGGCGGCTGGATGCATTCCGTGCTGTGGCACTTCATGAATTCCGCGCAACGCCGGTTCCTGATGCGAGCGATAAAAATGATCCAGCGGACCGGCGCCCTTGCCAATCGCGTATCCGTGCTCAATCGCTTTCTGCACATAAGTCTTCGCGAGCAGTACAGCTTCGCGCAGCGCGCGTCCGACGGCGAGTTCTGATGCAATCGCGGAGGCAAATGTGCAGCCGGAGCCGTGCGTGTTCAGCGTATTCACCTGATCGCCGCCGAATGTGAACATCTCGGTTCCGTCAAAAAGCACGTCAACGGGCTTTTCCATGTGCCCGCCTTTTACAATGACGGCCTTCGCGCCACGTTCGACTATTTTGCGCGCCGCCGTTTCCATTCCAGCCAAGTCTTTGATAGGAAGCCCGCTTATCAACGCTGCCTCGGAAATATTCGGGGTCACAAGATTTGCGCGCTTCAGCAATTCTTCCGTCAAAAACTTCACGCCGCCTGCGTCCAGCAAGTCGATACCGCCGGATGAAGGTTTAATGACCGGATCCAGAATGATGTTTGTAAATTTGTGGCTGTCCAGAAATTCCGCGACGACCTGAGCGTTCCCGCGATTCGCGAGCATGCCGATTTTTATGGCGACCGGCTTTACGTCCGACACCAGAGCGTCGAGTTGCGCGCGCAGCGTGGCGGAAGGAATCGGATGAACGCTCACGACACCTTTTGTGGATTGCACGGTCAGCGCGGTAATGGCCGCGACGCCATACAGGTTGTGCGCGGAAAGCGTTTTCAGGTCCGCTGAAATTCCTGCGCCGCTGGAAGGATCAAATCCGCCGATGACGAGAACAATTGGCGGGGCGGATGCTTGATGATTGCCCAATTCGTTTTATCCTCTACGCAAATTATGTAAGCGCTCTTCGAATGCATCGATTCATCCGTAAGAGGCAAAAATTGCCGGCTGCGTCCGAATCGCGTGGACGATGCCGGCAAATGGAAATGTACGCGCGGTATTCGCCGCGCGCAAGCGGAAATTTCGTTTGCGGGAAAGTTTTAACACCGCCGCGTCGGCTACCAGTTCAGCGCAGCGCGGCGGAGAATTACTGCGGCTTACGGGAACAGCCCGCGAATTGTGGTCGCTTCGGCAACGCGCCCGACTGCCAGAATGTACGCGGCGTTGCGCATGTGGGTGCGATATTTGCGGCTGGTCTCGAAGACGCCCTGGAACGCGCGGCGCATCACGGTTTCCATGCGCGAGTTCACTTCGTCAACCGTCCAGAAGTAGCCTTGCAAATCCTGCGACCACTCGAAATAGCTGACGGTGACGCCGCCGGCGTTCGCGAGAATATCCGGCAGGACAAAAATTCCTTTGCGTGCCAGAACTTCGTCGGCGTGCGGAGTGGTTGGCCCGTTCGCTGCTTCGGCAATGATCTTCGCTTTGATTTGTTCCGCGTTGTGCAGAGTGATCACGTTTTCAAGCGCGGCTGGAATCAGAATGTCGCACTTGAGTGTGAGCAAATCGTCATTGGACATGCGCGAAGCGCCGGGCATTCCTACAACGGTGCCCGAGCGTTCCTTGTATCGCAGCGCTTTTGTTGGGTCGATGCCGCGCGAATTGTAAACGCCGCCGCGGGAATCGCTGATGGCCACAATCTTGGCTTTCTTTTCTGAAAGCAGCCGCGCCGCGATTGCTCCGGCATTTCCAAATCCCTGAATCGCAACGGTTGCGCCGCGCAAGGAAATCTTTTTTGCTTTGCAGGCTTCTTCGATCACGTACATGCAACCGCGCGCGGTTGCTTCGCCGCGCCCTTCGGATCCGCCAAGCGAAACTGGTTTTCCGGTCACGACGCCGAGCGAGGAATATCCCACCGTCATGGAATATGTATCCATGATCCACGCCATCGTTTGCGAATCGGTATAAACGTCGGGCGCGGGAATATCTTTTTCCGGCCCGATGATCGGCAAAATTTCGGAAGCGTAGCGGCGCGTCATGCGTTCCAGCTCGCCCTTGGACATGCGCTTCGGATCGCAGATGATTCCGCCCTTGGCGCCGCCGTACGGAATATTCACGGTCGCCGTTTTCCAGGTCATCCACGCGGCGAGCGCTTTCACTTCGTCCAGCGTTACTCCGGGATGGTAACGGATGCCGCCCTTCGCGGGACCGCGCGCGATGTTGTGCTGCACGCGAAATCCGGTGAAAACTTTCAACTGGCCGTTATCCATTTTCACGGGAACCGATACTTCCAGAATTCTTTTTGGAGTGCGAAGAACCTGGCGCAGGCCGACGTCGAGCTTCAGAAATTCGGCGGCCATATCAAATTGGAGCTGCGCGATGCGAAATGGATTCAGATCTTCGCGTGGCGCCATGCGCGGTGCAATTGGTTGCGGCGCCGCCTTTGTCAACGTGGCCATTAATATGTCTCCTTGAATTCCATCGTAGCGGCGTTCCGCGCAAATTTCTGAGGCCGCTTCCCCTTTGAATACCTAGGGTTACGTTGGCGCAGTGTAGTCAAGGGCGTGGAGACAAGTCAATGATGATAGAGACAAGATTTTCGAGCGGCCTGGATCAATAGCGCGGAAAATGAGCGGGATTTGGAACTTTGACCGAATGTAAGCCATTGATTATGAACAACTTACGGTGAAAATGAGCGTTGGTTCAGAACGAATTCACGCTCCTGGGACCAGCCGCTCAATACCCATAAAAGGGCGCAATACTTCGGGGATTATCACGCTTCCGCCAGCTTGTTGATAGTTTTCCAAGATTGCAAGCCATGTGCGGCCGACCGGCAAACCGGAACCGTTAAGCGTGTGGGCGAAATCACTTTTGCCGCCTTTTGGTTTGTAACGGATGCTGGCGCGTCGCGCTTGAAACGCTTCGCAATTTGAACACGAAGAAATTTCCATGAATTCGTTTGTGCTGGGCAGCCACACTTCGATGTCGTAAGTTTTTGTGGCGGCAAATCCCATGTCGCCGGTGGAAAGTAAAATCACGCGATAGTGTAGGCCTAGACGTTGCAAAATATCTTCTGCATCTTTCACGAGCAATTCGTGTTCAGCGTAACTTTCTTCCGGGCGCGTAAATTTGAAAATTTCCACTTTTTGAAACTGATACTGGCGCTTTATGCCGCGCGTGTCTTTGCCGGCCGCGCCGGCTTCGGAGCGGAAACAAGATGTGCCGGCGGTAACGCGAATTGGCAGCGCATCGGCGTCAATGGTTTCGTCACGATAAAGATTTGTCAGCTCGGTTTCGGATGTAGTGGTGAGCCAAAGATCCGTGCCTTCAAGGTGAAACATATCGTCGGCGAATTTCGGCAACTTACCGTCGGCAACTAGAGAGGCCGTGTTCACAATGAACGGCGGCAAAATTTCGGTGTAGCCGTGCTCGCGCGTGTGAACATCCAGAAAAAAGTTTGCAAGCGCGCGTTCGAGCCGGGCGCCTGCGCCTCGATACACAGTCGTTCGCGCGCCAGACATTTTCGCGGCGGCTTTGAAATCAAGGATGCCGAGATTTTCGCCGAGTTCCCAGTGTGGCTTAGGAGTGAAATCAAATTTCGGTGGCGCGCCCCAGCGGCGAACTTCCACATTGGCGGAAGCGTCGGGGCCAACGGGCACGGAACTGTGCGGCAAATTCGGAACTGCGAGCATGAAATCGCGAAGGCGTGCGTCAAAGTCTGTTACGCGCGCATCGTTCACGGAAATTTCCGCGGACACGCGTTTCATCTCGGCCAGTATTGCAGAAGCGTCTTCGCCTGCGCGTTTGCGGCGCGCAATTTCATCGTTGGCTTTGTTGCGCTCGGCTTTCAGGCGTTCGACGCCGGTGATGGATTCGCGGCGTTCTTGATCGAGCGCGCGGAATCCGGCGATATCGAGCGTCACGCCGCGATTGCGCGCCATTTGCTCGAACAATTCCAAGTGATCGCGGAAATAACTCAGGTCATGCATGTGAATCGAAAGGATACCGCAAAGCACCGAGGAGACAAAGCGGCGGAAAAAGGTTAAAACATCATGCGTTGATTTACAGTCATGCGGGCGCGGATTTACTGAGCGACGTCGCGGGCCACATTTCATTCGGAAGGGATAGCGAATGCCACACGTTCAAATTACCTGGGTGGAAGGAAGATCGCCGGAGCAGAAGCGAAACATCGCGGCGCAGATTACGCAGACTTTGGAGAAGGAAGGACGCGCGAAGCGGGAAAATATTCACGTAGCGTTTCTGGATGTGCCGAAGACAGATTACGCGGAAGGCGGAGTGACCGTAGCGGATCAGAACCGAGTGCCGTAGAAGATTTGGCGATCGAGGCGCGACCCTTACGTATCTATCTTTATGGAACCATGCGCACTTGATTTGTCTGGTCGACGATGACGGTAGGCGCGTGCAGCGCCTGTTGTTCCGCGGTTTGAGGCGTCCACTTCGCCGTTACCGTGAAGCCGGAAGATGACGCATCCATCGTGTAGGTGTAGCCGTCGCGTCCGGCGAGGGGAATGGGAAGTTCGCCACCGGAAACGAGTTGATCCATCGTGCCGTAGGCGCTGTTCTGCGCGTAATAGGAGCGCTCCGCATTTGCGATGCTGCTCAAGTCCATTTCAACTCGAGTGGTGCTGATGATTTGCGTGGGGGTGCCTCCGCCGGCCGGCGAAGCCTGCTTCAGAAAAATGTAGTAGACGCCCAGACCGAGCGCCATTGCCACAAGTAAACTTACGAGTCCGCCGATAAGTTTCATAATGTAGATATTGTTGCGCCGTAGCAGTGCGCGGGCAATAGTACGGGCCAAATTGCGTGCTCATTGATATACGGATACACATTGGGTTCGTAAATTCTGGTAAACGCTAGCCAGCACTACTCGCTTAGCGAGCATCAAAGAATCGCGGGGAATGTCCGGGATTTCAGCTTCAGTATTACAGGCAATCCGAAACATTCTGAAGCTTGCAGACGGGGACGCAGCCGTCTAGCATGCTTTGTGGCGAATTACGTTTTGCGCATAAGGTGCGGTAGATTTAAGCGGTGCCAGCGTCACGCTGGATTTTCGGGGGTGAGTGTTGAAGAAATTTCTTAGCGCGATTTTATTTTTATCGGCAGCGTGTGTAATCGCACCAGCGGCCTCGGGACAAGCGGCTCGAGGACAAACTGCTCCGCCACCGTCAGGCCAATCTGCGCCAAAGCCGGCAGCGCCAACCGCCGCTAAACCTGCGGCTCCGCAAACGCCTTCCATTCGGCCTCCCGAACTGCATGTAATTACGCGCGAACTTCCAAATGGCCTGCGCATCATCATGCTGGAAGATCACGCCGCGCCGGTGATCAATCTGCAGATGTGGTACCACGTTGGTTCAAAGGATGAGAAGACCGGCCACACTGGATTTGCGCATTTGTTTGAGCACCTGATGTACAAAGGCTCGGCACACGTTCCAGCGGAAGAACATTCGCGCATCATCGAAGGGGTCGGCGGATTTGATAACGCCTTCACCGCGGACGACATGACCGTTTTCTGGGAAACATTTCCAAATAATTATTTGGAGCGCGTGCTGTGGCTTGAGGCTGACCGGCTTGGCAGTCTGAATGTGGACCAGGCAAATTTTGAATCCGAACGCGAAGTGGTGAAGGAAGAGCGGCGCGTCCGCGTGGACAACCAACCGTACGGCCGCGTGATTGAAGATTTATACGCCAAAGCATTCGACGTGCATCCGTATCACCACACCACAATCGGAAGCATGGACGATTTGAACAAAGCAACGCTCACCGACGTCCGTGATTTTTTTCACCAGTATTACCGGCCAGACAACGTGACGATGGTGATCGTCGGCGATTTCACAGTGGAGCAGGCGGCCACGTGGGCGCAGAAATATTTCGGAGGAATTCCGAAGCCGGCCCAGCCTTTAGTGCGTGCAATTGCGCAGGAACCCGCGCAGACAGCAGAGAAACGTTTCTCGAATTCCTATCCGAATTCACCGCTGCCCGCCGTGGTGATTGGCTACAAAAT
>DASYNR010000166.1:0-30855 GCA_036008485.1 Candidatus Acidiferrales bacterium
CCCAAAGGTGCAGATCACGTTCTCCGAACGTGAGTCATTCCTGTTTTTCCCTCCGCGCTATCAAATTTTTTCTCTGCGGCTCTGCTACCGAAACTTCGGGACTGCGTTGAGGCCTTTTCTTGTTTTTTCCCTCCTCAAAAACTGCACTATAATGCACTTTTTCCAAAAATCCGCCCTTAACATGCATTATAATGCAGGTTCGTTACTTTTCCCCACTACCCCGCCCCTTCAAAAACTCTCGACTCTCGACTGTCAACTCTCGACTCTCCATCATTGTTTTCCGACCCCAGCAAATATAAACTCCGCCCATCGCGACATCCGGCAAAAATGTCGCGCCGATTTTCGCTCATAAGTTTGTCGGAGGAATTATGCGAAACGTATTTCAAAATTTTCCGCGCACGCGCTATCTAATCCTCGCATCATTAATTTTACTCGCGCCGGCAATTTTGCGCGCCCAGGGAACTGCTGCGGATTATAAGCGCGCGCAAGGTCTGCGCGAAAAATTTCAAGGCCTCGCTGTCAACATTCCCGGCAATCCAACTTGGATCGAAGGCGATAATCACTTCTGGTATAGAAAATCTGTTCCCGGCGGATACGAATTCATCATCGTCGACGCGGAAACGCTGACGAAAAAACCCGCCTTCGATCACGAAAAACTTGCCGCCGCTCTTTCCGCCGTCACCGGAACAAAATATACCGCCGTAACTTTGCCATTTGTAGAACCCCCCGCACCCGGTGGGGGACGCGGAAACTTCGGGGCCGGCGCGCTCACCTTCATCGATTTCGACGGAGCAATTACTTTTGGCCTCGCGGGCTACAGCTGGAATTGCAATCTCACGAACTATCAATGCATTCGCGGAGCCGAATTTCTGCCAAATTTTGGCGGCCGTGGAGGACGAGGTCCCGTCGACGAAACTCTCTCGCCCGAAGAAAATCCATTCGTCAGTCCCGAAATTTCGGACGTAAATATTCAGGACGGAATCGAAATTCCGTCACCAGAATATATGCAACAACAAAATCCGCAGCAGGGCGCCGGCCGTGGAGGCCGCGGCGGAAACGTCGCCGACGCAACGCGCAATTCGCCCGACGGAAAATGGGAAGCACTGATTGAAAACTACAATGTTTTCCTCCGAAAAACCGGCGAAACAAAATCCATTCCGCTCAGTCTTGACGGCTCAGAAGGAAATTACTACACGTTGCGCTCAATCGTCTGGTCTCCAGATTCAAGTCGCCTTGTTGCATCTCGTACAACTCCCGGCTACCAGCGCGAAATTTATTACGTGGAATCTTCGCCCGTGGATCAAATTCAGCCAAAGCACTCCACACTAATTTATGCGAAGCCCGGTGACACGCTCGATGTTGCTCGTCCAGCGCTTTTTGAGATTGCTACGAAAAAAGAAATCGTGATTGATGACGCACTTTTTCCAAACGCGTTCAACATCACGCAACCCGTTTGGCGAAAAGATTCCCGCGCATTCACTTTTGAATACAACCAGCGCGGCCACCAGATTTATCGTGTGATTGAAGCGGACGCGCAAACTGGAAAAACTCGCGCGCTGATCACGGAAGAAAGCAAAACGATGATTGATTATCGTTCGCTCGCTGAAAGCCGTTCAGACACCGGGAAAAAATATCGCGTTCCCGGCGATTTGGACGACGGCAAAGAAATTATCTGGGCCTCCGAGCGCGACGGTTGGGAACATCTTTATCTTTATGATGGAACAACCGGCAGGGTGAAAAACCAAATCACGAAAGGGAATTGGATCGTTCGTTACGTGGATTTTGTGGACGAAGAAAAACGCCAGATCTGGTTTCGCGCGAGCGGAATGGTTCCCGGACAAGATCCATATTTCACGCATTATTACCGCATCAATTTTGACGGCACCGGCCTTACGCCGCTGACCGAAGCTAATGGCGATCACACTGTTCGTTATTCCGCGGACAGAAAATTTTATGTGGACACATGGTCTCGCGTGGATCTCCCGCCGGTTTCGCAGCTTCGCCGCACGGAAGACCGCAAAGTATTGATGGATCTCGAAAAAGGAGATATTTCAGCGCTGGAATCCGCAGGATGGAAAGCGCCGGAAGTTTTCACAGCGAAAGGACGCGACGGCAAAACAGATATTTGGGGCGTGATTTATCGGCCCACAAATTTTGACGCGTCAAAAAAATATCCGGTCGTCGAAACAATTTACGCCGGCCCGCAAGGTTCTTTTGTGCCGAAAACTTTTTCCGCTACCGCGCAACCGCTTGCCGATCTCGGTTTCATCGTCGTGCAGATCGACGGAATGGGAACAAATAATCGTTCGCGCGCATTTCACGATGTTGCCTGGCAAAATCTTGCTGACGCGGGATTTCCGGATCGAATCCTTTGGCACAAAGCCGTCGCCGCAAAATATCCGTGGTACGACATTTCCCGCGTCGGCGTTTACGGAACTTCCGCCGGCGGGCAAAACGCGCTCGGCGCGGTTTTATTTCATCCCGAGTTTTATCAAGTGGCCGTTGCCAACAGCGGTTGCCACGATAATCGCATGGATAAAATTTGGTGGAACGAGCAGTGGATGGGCTGGCCCATCGGCCCGCAATATGCGGCGTCGTCAAATGTTGATAACGCGTATCGTCTGCAAGGAAAAGTTTTGCTGGTGCTCGGAGAATTGGACAACAACGTCGACCCTTCTTCAACGCTGCAAGTCGTAAATCAATTCATCACCCACAATAAGAAATTCGATTTGCTGGAAGTCCCCGGCGGAGGTCATGGCGCGGGCGGCGCTTACTACCAACATTTATTGCAGGATTTTTTTGTGCATAATCTGCTCGGCGTCGAGCCGCCCGATTGGAATCACTCAGAGGAAACTTCTTCGGCTGCGCCGGCGAGGAATTAACTGCGAAGAAAAACTTTGGTTGGACGAATTGAAAATTCCCGACGTAGTAACAACAATGTTGGGGATTTTCTCCGCGGTCGGGTAAAGTTTTCGCGTCGAATATTTTAAGTGAACTCGTAAGTCTATATTTTCCAATTATTTAGCGCCCGCTCGTTTGGCCCCGTTGTTGCTCCAAGTATATCCGCTCGACTTTACTTGGGGGATTGAACGAACTGAAAAAATCATCTGCACCGCACTTGATTTAGAAGTTGCTACATTTTTCCAGCCCAGAGCATCCAAAAAATCGAAGGCGGATTTATGAAGCTGAGCCTGCGCTTGATCGCATGCCTGGTTGTCAGCATCAGTTTGGTTACGTTCGTGGTGGCGCGCACGCAAGTGCGCGGAGAAAAGCGTGGACTCCGCGTTGATCTCGCGCGGCGCGCCGAAGTTCTTACCGAAAGCCTGCAGGAAACTGTTGAGCCGGGTTTGCAGCGCGGTTCGACAGTTCAACTCCAACGTATTGTGGATCGTTTTGGCGATCGCGAACATCTCGCCGGCATCGCCGTTTACGATCAGAACGGGCAAGTACTGGCGGCAAGCGCCAAACTTGCGCACAGCGCTGATATTCCTCCCAACATTTTCTCGGAAGCAAAGTCCACAAACGAAGGCACAGGCGCATTCGCGAATCTCAGCGGAGCGACGATGTATGAATACGCTTCTCCACTACATCGCGGCGCCGATTTTTCGGGAGCTGTAGTCACGTTTCACGATGCGTCCTACATCGAGGCGCAAAGTTCGCAAATTTGGCGTGATGCTTTGTGGCACGTGATCGCGCAAGTCCTACTGATTGTGCTGATCACTTACGCGGTGATGCGATGGACAATCGTTGGACCGATCACAAAGATTTCGGAGTGGATGAAAGATGTGCGCGCGGGAAAATCCGTGCCCCTGCCGAAGTCGTCTCCCGCACAATTTCTCGGCCCGCTCACTTCCGAGGCAGCGCAGCTCGGCCAGACGCTTGTGGAGGCGCGCGAGTCGGCGAAACACGAAGCGCATTTGCGCGAGGCTGGTGATTCGTTGTGGACCGCGGAACGCCTGCGTGCAGGAGTGCAAAAACGTTTGCACGGAAGTCCGCTTTTTGTGGTTTCAAATCGCGAACCCTATTTGCACGTGCATGGAAGCAAGGGAATTGAAGTGCAAATTCCGGCCAGCGGATTGGTGACGGCGCTGGAACCGATTTTGAATGCATGTGACGGAACCTGGATTGCGCACGGATCGGCGAATGCGGACCGCGAGACCGTTGACGAGAACGATCGTTTGCGCGTGCCGCCAAATCTGCAGCACTACACGCTGCGTCGCGTGTGGCTTACAAAGGAAGAAGAGGACGGATATTATTTTGGATTTGCGAATGAAGGAATTTGGCCGCTGTGCCACATCGCGCACACTCGGCCGACATTTCGTGCGAGCGATTGGGAATTCTATCGTCAGGTGAATGAGAAATTTGCGCAGGCTCTGTTGCAGGAAATTGGTAACGCCGATGCGCCGGTGATTTTAATTCAGGATTACCACTTCGGTTTGCTGCCGCGATTGATTAAAAACGCGCGGCCGGATGCGCGCGTGGCGATTTTCTGGCACATCCCATGGCCGAATCCAGAGGCGTTTGCAATTTGTCCGTGGCAGAAAGAATTATTGGATGGATTGTTGGGCGCGGATTTAATTGGATTTCACATTCAGGCGCACTGCAATAATTTCTTGGAGACGGTCGATCAGGCCATTGAATGCCGCATTGAGTGGGAACGATTCGCGGTAAATCGAAATAATCATTTCACTGTTGTGCGGCCGCATCCGATCAGCGTGGCGTTTCCGGATTCGACGAATGATCCTCATAACGCGCAGCCGGATTTGCAGAGCCGTTCGGCAATTCTAAAAGAGCTGGGACCGGAAACGCTTTTCGTCGGAGTTGGAGTGGATCGCGTTGACTACACGAAAGGACTGATCGAGCGATTCCGCGGCATCGAACGATTCTTCGAGAAATATCCGTACTATTTGAAACAATTTACTTTCGTGCAGTTCGGAGCGCCGAGCCGGACGCACATCAAACGTTACAAGGATTTCTTCGACGAGGTCGGTGAAGAAGCGAAGCGCATCAACGAACGTTTTCAAGCCGGCGGGTGGAAGCCGATCGTTCTAAAAAACCAGCATCACAGCCATGCGGAGATTAATCCTTATTATAAGGCTGCGGATTTGTGCCTGGTCACTTCGTTGCACGACGGCATGAATCTTGTGGCGAAGGAGTATGTGGCTTCGCGAAGCGATGAGGATGGTGTGCTGGTGCTGAGCCAGTTTACCGGAGCATCGCGCGAACTGCGGGACGCACTGCAGGTGAATCCATACGACATCGAACAACTTGCGGAGACGATTCGGCGCGGACTGGAAATGACGCCGGAAGAGCGGCAAGCGCGAATGCAGCGCATGCGCCGCACAGTGAAGGAACACAACGTATATCGCTGGGCTGCGGATTTAATCGCGGAGCTGGCGGAAATCCGGTTGGATGCGCCGGAACTTGCGCATACGCGGTGAACTATGTTTGCAGCGCGAAACGATTTGCGAAAGAGGAATGAAAATCAATGCGCTACTTGTTTGATTGCTGGGAAGAAGTTGGAAGGCGCATCCGAGCTGCGAAAGATGTTCGCTTGTATTTGGATTTCGACGGGACGCTGGTGGGATACCGGCCGCGTCCCGATCAAGTAAAGCTGCGCGAAAAAACCCGGTCGGCGTTGCGCAGATTGGCAAACCACCGGCGAGTGCACGTCGCGATTGTAAGCGGGCGCAGGCGCGGGGAGCTGGCGAAATTATTGCAAGCGCCGAGCGTGGAATTTCTGGGCCTGTACGGATGGGAAAATGTGGACAAAGTTTCATTGCCGCCGCGGGCGCGGGCGAGTCTTTTGGAGGCGCGGAAATTGTTCGGGGAAATGGCAAAAGAGATGCCGGGAATTTTTATTGAAGAAAAGGGAATCAGCGTCGCAGTTCATTTTCGAGGCGTATCGAAAAGCGTTGAGCAGAAAGCACACGATCGAGTGCGAAAAATTGTGCGGCGATATCAAGATGATCTGCACGTGATCGGATCGAAAAACGTTTGGGATGTGGTGCCGAAAGAAGTGCGTGGAAAGGGCGCGGCGATGCGGAATGTGTTGAAGGGATTGCGAAAACCATTTCTGGCGATTTATGCCGGAGATGACGTGACCGACGAGCCGGCATTTAAGGTCGTGTCGAAGGGGATTTCGGTGCTGGTGGGCGAGCCGCGAGCAACACATGCGAGGTATGGACTTCGCGATCCGCAGGAAGTCTATGCATTCTTAAGACTATTGGAGGCGGAACTTTTATGAAACGGGCAGAGCATCCATTTCAATTTGTGGCGGTTTCTTATTTGACGCGAATCGGGAATCAGGTGGCGACAACACTGGCGGAATTTCGCGATGGGCTGGAGAAATGCAGCGACGCTTCGATTTTCTATCACACCTTTCAGAGTTTGGGGCGGCACCATTTTCTGACGGAAGGTTTCTCAAATGATTTTGCGCAGTGGGTGCTGGCCTCATTGAATCGCGCGGAGCTGGCGGAGCGGTTGGCCGCGCTGGATATACGGAGTTATCTGGAACTGAGCGAATTGCGGAGTGATGTGTTGAGGATGACCGACGAATTCTGCGCTGCCTATCCGCGGGAACTTGACCGGAAAGCGTTCGAGCCATTTTATTTCTGCGAATCGATTGAAGTGACGGTGCCGAAAGGTTCGGACGCATGGACGCTGGAAGAATTTAAGAACGGACTGGAACATCTTGGGCACGGCTCAATTAACTATCATCTGCTTATGTCCCGATTGCGGTTGCAGTTGCGCACGAATGATTTTTCACAGTGGTTTGCGAAAGAATTGGATTTGGAATCTCTTGCACGGCGCACAAACAGTATTGACATCTACACGCACACGCTGGACAGCGCGCGATCAAAGCTTCTGCAATTTATTGACAAGGAGATGGCGGCATGACTGCTGAAGCGAAAGTGGAGACACCCGCAATCCAACTGGATGATTATGTGCAGCTACTCGGGCAAGCCGAGGTGGATGAGATCCGCACGCTCGCGTCGAAATTGACGGGACGCACGGTTCAGATGGTGAATTCAACCGCGATGGGCGGCGGAGTGGCGGAAATTCTGAACCGGCTGATACCGTTGATGCAGGAACTGCAATTAAATATCCGCTGGGATGTGATCACCGGCGGCGAGGGATTTTTTGAAGTGACAAAATCATTTCACAACGCGCTTCACGGCGGCGCGTATGAAGCGAAGCAGGAAGATTTCGAGTTATTTCTGGCGACGAATGAACAGAACCGTCAGCGCATGAAATTCGATAGCGAATTCACGGTAATTCACGATCCGCAGCCGATTGCTTTGATTGAAGCGCGGCAGGGCCATGAAAATCACTGGATATGGCGCTGCCACATTGATCTTTCGCATCCGAATCAAGACGTGTGGGGATTTTTGCGGCCATTTGTTTTTCGGTATGACGGCGCGCTTTTTTCCTCGCCATCATTTGCGCGCCAGCTCCCGATTCCACAATATCTTGCGTACCCGTCGATTGATCCGCTTTCCGATAAGAATAAGGATCTTGATCCGGAATATGTGAGCAGCGTTCTGGAGCGATTCAAGATTGATCCGTTGCGCCCGATCCTTACGCAAATTTCCAGATTCGATCGGCTGAAAGATCCCGTCGGAGTGGTGCGTGCTTATCAAATTGTGAAGCGCTACGCCGATTGCCAATTGGTTTTAGCGGGCGGCGGCGCGGCGGATGATCCGGAAGGCGGCGTTGTGCTGGAGGAAGTTAAGAAAGCTGCCGCAGGAGACCCGGATATCTTCATTCTGGATTTGCCGCCGTGGAGCGCGCTGGAAATTAATGCGCTGCAACGCGCTTCGACGATCATCATACAAAAAAGTTTGCGCGAGGGATTCGGGCTGACGGTGACGGAAGCGCTGTGGAAGAAAAAGCCCACGGTTGCTTCCGCGGTTGGAGGAATTCCAGCGCAAGTGATTCACAAGCACACCGGACTACTGGCGCATTCGGTGGAAGGCACGGCGTATCAGATTCGATTTCTGCTTTCCAATCCCGAGATGGCGCAAAAACTTGGCGAGCAGGGGCACGAACACGTGCGCGAGCATTTTCTGATTACAAGCAATGTGAAGCGATATTTGACGTTGTTCCTGAATTCCGCGGGGATTTCGTGAGCATTTCGTAATTCGGCCCGATTCTTCCTGCCAAACGGCGGGCTGGCATTCCAACCTTATATATAGTGATGGTATTCTCTCGTCGCAACGTAGTGTGATGCGGGGGAGAACTGAAAATGCAGAAGTATGCGCGACGCGGCGCGGAGCGATTTTGGATAGTCGCGGTGATGGCGTTTGGTTTGCTTGTGTGCGGCGCCGCGCCGGGACGAATTTTCGCGCAAGGCTCAACGAACGAAGACTACGTCAGATCGAATTACACAAAATACGAATACAAAATTCCGATGCGCGATGGTAAAAAATTGTTCACGTCGGTATATGTGCCGAAGGATACGTCTGAGCCGCATCCCTTTATGATGACGCGCACGCCATACAGCGTGGCGCCGTACGGTGAAAATCAATATAAGAAGACGCTTGGGCCCTCGGATGAATTTGAAAAAGCGGCATATATTTTTGTTTATCAGGACGTGCGCGGGCGCTACATGTCAGAGGGCGAATTTGTGGAGATGCATCCGCACATTGATGCGCACAAATCCGCGAGCGATGTGGACGACAGCACGGACACCTACGACACGATTGAATTTCTGTTGAAGAATGTGGCGAACAATAACGGAAAAGTTGGGATCTGGGGAATTTCGTATCCGGGATTTTATACTTCGGCGAGCATTATTGATTCGCATCCGGCGATAAAGGCAGCGTCACCGCAAGCTCCGATGACAGATTTATTTTTCACGGACGATGGTTACCATGGCGGCACATTTATGCTGGCGGCGAATTTTGAATTTTACGGATCGTATTTCAATTTATTTCCGAAGCCTTCGCCGATTTCACCGGTTACGCCTTTCGATTTTGGCACGCCGGACGGATACGAGTTTTTTCTTCACGTGGGGCCTACTCGGAATTTGGAAACGCATTACCTGAAAGGGTCGAATACATTTTTTGACGATCAACTTTCGCGCACGACTTACGATGATTACTGGAAAGCGCGCGATGTTTCCCGTCATCTGAAAAATATTAAATGCGCGGTGATGGTGGTCGGCGGATGGTTCGACGCCGAAGATCTTTCGGGGCCGTTTAAAACTTTTCATGCGATCGATCAATTTAATCCTGGAATCCAGAATTCAATTGTCGTGGGGCCGTGGGTGCATGGCGGATGGGCGCGCAACGACGGAGATCATCTGGGCGATGTGGAATTTGGAGCGAAGACGTCGCTATTTTACCGCGCGAACATTGAATTTCCGTTCTTTGAATATTATCTGAAGGGGAAGGGAACGGCAGCGCTGCCGAAGGCGTACGTGTTTGAAACAGGGACGAACGTTTGGAAGAAATATGATTCGTGGCCTCCGGCAAGCGCGAAAGCGAAAACACTTTATTTGCACGCGGGCGGAAAATTATCTTTCGATCCGCCCGGCGCGAATGAAGGCTTCGACGAATATGTGAGCGATCCGGCGCATCCGGTTCCGTTCATCGACTACATCGCCACAGATATTCCGCAGCGCTACATGACGGACGACCAGCGTTTTGCTGCGCGCCGGCCTGATGTACTCGTTTACGAAACCGATCCACTTAGTGAGGATGTGACGATTGCCGGGCCGGTTTCGCCGAAATTGCGTATTGCGTCCAGCGGAACCGATTCGGATTTCGTGGTGAAACTGATTGACGTTTATCCGAACGACTTTCCCGATGCGGCGGGCACTGATGCGGGAGCGCGCGTGATTGGCGCGCCGCCAATTCGCATGGGTGGATACGAACAACTTTTGCGCGGCGAACCGATGCGCGCGAAATTTCGCAACAGTTGGGAGAAGCCGGAAGCGCTGACGCCGGGAAAAGTTTCCGAAGTGAATTTTGCGATGCCGGATGTGAATCACACATTTCGCAAGGGGCATCGCATCATGGTGCAGATACAGAGTTCATGGTTTCCGCTGGCGGATCGAAATCCGCAAACGTTCGTGGAAATTCCCGATGCGAAGCCGGAAGATTTTAAGAAAGCAACGGAGCAAGTTTTTCATCGGAAAGATGCGGCGTCGGGAATTGAGTTGATGGTATTGCCGAAATAAAAGGCGAGCGATGCCCAAACACGCCAAGCCAGATTCGCCGAAAGAACATCCGCCGAAAACGCATTTGGCGATTCGTGTGGGAGTGACAGGACACCGGCCGAATCATTTGAAGGATTCGGATATTCCGCTGCTGCGAAAGCAAATTCATCGCGTACTGCAGTCGGTGCGAAATGCCGGAGCGGAAATCGCGGGCGATAGTTTGGCGGGATACGATTCGCACGATCCAGTGTTCCGCGTAATTTCTCCGCTGGCGGAAGGCTCGGACCGCATGGTTGCGGAAGAAGCATTGGCGCTGGGATACGAACTTCAGTCACCGCTGCCATTTCCCGCGGATGACTATGAAAAAGATTTCGTGGCGGCGGAATCGAAAAAACAATTTCGTGAATTGCTGAAGAAGGCGACAGCGATTTTGGAACTGGATGGATCTCGCGAAAATCAGGGCGCGCAAAATCGCGCTTACGAAAGTGTTGGAAGAACTGTGCTGCGCCACTGCGACGTGCTGATCGCGATTTGGGACGGAGAAGCGGAGAGAAGCCAGGGCGGCACGGCGCAAATTGTGGCCGAGGCCGGGCAACTTCGCATTCCGATTGTGTGGCTGAAGACGGTGCCGCCGCACGACAGTTGCGTGCTGATCTCCACGGAAGCCGACGGGCGCTGCCAACTGAATATCGAAGAGCTGGAAAAACAATTGATTACGCAATTGAGTTTCCAACTTTCGGATGATGGGGCTTCGTCCGGCGGGAAAAGTGTGGACCGGCGAAAAACTTACTTCGACGAAAAGCCGCACACGTGGACGCTGGGAGTGGTGTTCCGATTATTGTCAAAGTTGATTGTGGGAGCGAATCCGTGGCCGTTGCGGATCCGGCAGCGCGATTACAAAAAAGAAACGCGAGAAGAATGGCACGAGGCGTGGGCGGTTTCGCACGGATTGCCGGTGGACGCCAAGCACCAAGTGGAAACGAAATTTCTGATTCATTATTCATGGGCGGACAAGCTGGCGAATCATTTTGCGAATCTTTATCGAAGTTCTTTCGTAACAAATTATCTGCTTGCGGCAGTCGCGGTGCTTTTCGCGATGCGCGCTTTTTCCACTGGATCGATGCGGGATGTGTGGATCGTACTGGAGCTAAGTTCCATCGTTGCGATTATCTTGATCACCATGATGGGGAGGCGCAAACGCTGGCACGAGCGATGGATTGACTACCGCTCGCTGGCGGAAAAACTCCGTCAAATGCGTTTTCTATTTTTGATCGGCCGGTTCAGCCGAACGGATCACGCACCCGAACATTCTCTGCGAGGCACGCCGCGGAAAACATGGGTGGACTGGCACTTCCAGGCCGCGGTGCGCGAGGCGGGAATGCTGAGCGGTAAACTCGATCATCCCTACTGCGCGGCATATCGAAAGTTGCTGATCGAATACGAAATTACATCGCAGATTCAATATCACGCGCGCAATTCGCAATCGAACGGCCGTGTCGACCGAAATCTTCAATGGTTGGCCACTGGATTATTCTTCGGCACTTTTGTGGTTTGTTTTGTGCATCTGATCGATGGGAATGTTGCTCACCAGATTCGCATGGTGCAACTGGCCGCGGTTTTGCCGGCGTTCGGCGCGGCGATTCACGGGATCAATAGCCAGGGAGATTTTCGCAACGTGGCGCGGCGTTCGGCGGACATGAATAAATGGCTGTCGAATATTTTGACGCGGCTGCGAATGGCGGGCGACGAAATTTCGAGCGATGAGCTGGCGGCGTTTGCCGAAGAAGCCGCCGGAGTGATGGGCGCCGACCTGCTGGACTGGCGCGTGGACTTCCAGGAAAAGCCGCTGGTGTTTCCGAGTTAAAGGTTTTCGCCGCAGATTGTTTCCGCGCCGGCGCAGGCAATGTACCGGTAAACGCACTGTAACATTTTTGCGAATTCGGTATTGTCTGCACAGTGACAAGGTTTGCTACTTTTGCTAAAGTCGGGCCGATGATCTCCTCGCCAGAAGATTTTTGGGATGACCTTCTCCCCCTGATAGATGATGGGCAAGTTGTGCCCATTGTGGGGCGCGATGTGCTGGAAGTGGGCGGCGGGAAGATGTTCCATCGCTTGCTGGCGGAGCAGCTCGCGAAGGAATTGGGAATCTCCCCGGAAAAATTACCGGCAAATTTTGGGACCAATGATGTGGTGTGCGCGTGCTCCGATTTTCACGGTGATTCGCTGGCCGTCAAGCCGCAATTAATACTGAGAATCTTAAATTCGCTGAAGACGCAGAATCAGAATGCGATTCCGGAGGCGCTACGCCTGCTTACGGAAATTCCGGACTTCCATTTATTTATCAGCACAACTTTTGACACGTTGCTGGAAGAAGCGATTGAGAAGGTGCGCCAACGCAAACCCGCTGTGGTGGCTTATCCGCCGGCATCAAGCAACATTGATTACGACGATGCGCTGGTGGAGCAGCGCGGAAGTTTAGTTTTTCAAATTCTGGGGCGAGCTTCGGTTTCTTCCACGTTTGCGGTGACCGAAGGGCAGATGCTGGAACAGATGCACGCGTTCATGGCGGACGAGGGGCGTCCGAAAAAGTTGATCGCGAAATTGCAGCAGAGTCATTTGCTGATTCTGGGAGTTGATTTTCCGGACTGGCTGGCGCGATTCCTTTTGCGGCTTACGCGGAACAAGCCGTTATGGGACTCGCGCAATTTCATGGAGTTTATTGCGGATGGCAATTGCGCGCAGCCGGAGTTTGCGCAATTTCTGGAGCGGTTCAGTCCGCTACGATCGCATTTGTACACTGCGGGAACGCCGATGGATTGCGTGCGCGAATTGCACAAGCGCTATTTTGAAAGGCACCCGGCTGACGGCGCCGCCAATACAAGCTCGAATGTAAATGCGGAAAGACCTTCGGTGATGGCGCCGGGATCTATTTTTGTGAGCTACGCGAGCGAAGACCGGAAAGCGGCGTTCCGGATTGCGGATGAGTTGGCCAACAACGGACTTGAGGTGTGGATCGATCGCCGCCTGAAACCGGGCGACGATTTCCGCGATGTGATTGAGGGAAATATCCGGTTGTGCTCCGCGTTTGTGGGAATTATTTCGCGCAATACGCAGGACGATTCGGGTCAGGGACGCTGGTTCCGAAAAGAACGCGAGCAGGCGGTGCAGCGCGCGGGATTTTTCTACGGCACGGATCGCGGATTTCTTTTTCCGGTGGTAGTGGATGACGTGCCGAACAGCGAAATGATGGAGTATCGCAAAAAGATTTTTGGCGATCGCAGCGCCATCCGCGCGATTGATGGAGTGGTGCCCGCGGAGCTGGTTCAGGAACTGGACGTCGCGCAGAAGACTTACCGAAAGAATCCACCGGCCTCATGAGTCCCGAAACGATTATTTCTACAGAGCTCTCCAAACAGAATCCGTGGCCGGGGCTGCGCGCGTTCGGCGAAAGCGACCGCGATTATTTCTTCGGCCGGGACCGCGAAGCGGCGGAATTATTCGGACTGGTACAGCGTTCGCCGGTCGTAGTGTTGTACGGGCAATCGGGGCTTGGCAAAACGTCGCTGCTGCAGGCGGGATTATTTCCGCGGCTGAAGACGTTGGATTTTTTCCCGGTGCGCGTGCGATTCGATCATGGCGATGACGCGCCGCCGCTGGCGCAACAAATCGGCGCGGCCGTTGCGGAAGAATTGGACCGGCTGCAGATTAAGGGGCCACGCCCGGCGCCGAATGAAACGCTGTGGGAATATTTTCACCGCCGCGATGTGGATTATTGGGGGCCGCGGAATCGCCTGCTGACGCCGGTGATTGTGCTGGATCAATTTGAAGAAGTTTTCACGCTGGGCCACCGCAGTGAAAAATCCAACGCGCGCGTGGCTGAATTTCAAAAGGAACTGGAATCACTTCTGGAACACCGGCCGCCGGATGCGGTTCGCGAACGGCTGGAAGCGAATCCGGATGAAGCGCTGCGTTACGATCTGAAAAAACAATCCGTAAAATTTGTGATTACTTTGCGCGAGGATTTTCTGGCGGACCTGGATCCGTGGCGCGAGCGCATGCCGTCGTTGCTGCCGAATCGATTCCGATTGGAACGGATGACGGGCCAACAAGCACTGGAAGTTGTGCAGCGCGCGGGGTCGGACGTTGTGGATCCGTCGGTGGCGCGTGACATTGTTGATTTCGTTTCCACTTCGCGATTGAAGCGATCGTCAAGCGCGTTGGAACAACGCGATGTTGATCCCGCTTTGCTGAGCGTTGTCTGCGACGGACTGAACTACAGCCGAATATCGCGCGGCAAATCGCGCATCACCGCGGATTTGTTGACGGCCGAGCGCGAAGAAATAATGAAAGACTTTTACGAGCGTACATTTGAGGGAGTTGATCCTCGAGTGCGCGATTGGGTGGAAGACCGTCTGCTGACTAGTTCCGGCTATCGCGATCGCGCGGCGCTGGAAGACGCGAAGAGATTGGGATTGCCCGAAGCGGATTTCGATGTGCTGGTGAATCGGCGTCTGCTGCATCGCGAAGAGCGTGCCGGCGTTATTTGGCTGGAGCTGACGCACGATTCGCTGACGGATCCGGCGTCACGCAGCCGCGCGGTGCGCGAGCAGCGCATTCAAGCGGAGGCAGCACAGGAAAGAGAAAAGGCGGCGGCGGAACGCGAAGCGCAGGTCAGAAGGCAACTGCGCAAATCGCAATTGCTGGGAACTGGTTTTGGATTGCTGTTTGTGGTTGCGCTGTTCGCGTTCTACGTTTCGTATCGTTATTACCAGCGAGCAAAAGCGAACGAGTTGGCGTTAGTCGCTCAGCACACGGCGATGGTGGCGGCGCAAGAGCGCGAACACGCCAAAGATAATGAGCTGCATTCCGTTCAGGAGAAAAACGAGGAGAATTTCAAGGAACAAGTGGCGGCGGCGGGATCGTTGTTTGATATGCGCGTGCCGACGGCCACCGTGATTAATATTATTCAAATCACGGACAATTCCTTCATCACACTTTCGAGCGAACACACCGCGCAGAACGATATTGATCTGCCGCACGCGAAATTTTTAGCGCAGGCCGCGGAAGCGCTTTATCAGGTTGGACATTATGACGAGGGACTGAAGTACGCGAATCGCGCGATGGACTTGATTGCCGCAAATGTGAAGCCGGGCGATTCGCAGAGTGGACTTTCCCAGACGCGCGCCGAGGCTTTGTACGCGCGCGGAGTTGGATTGCTGGCGAACGGCAGCATCACCGACGCGCGAAAGTGCTTCGACGAAGCGGTGACGCTAGCTGCGGCATCGACGGACCCTGACGCGAAACAGGAACTGGCTCGTGTCTTTGTGCTTTCGCACATCGGGCTGGGAGAAATTTCGACGGATGGCTATCAGTCGAGCGAAGCGCGGAATCATTATGAGACGGCGATAAAGTTCATTCAGCAGAGCGGATCGAGCGCGGATGAATATCTTTACTGGCAAGTGCTGGCGCTGAAGGGAATGTGGCAGACGGAAGAGGACGACGTTAAGGCGCAGCCGTACATCGCGCAGGCGAATGATGTGGTGAGCAAATTGATGGCGCACGATTCCGGCAACATTCGCTGGAAAACACTTTCGACGGAAATAAACTATTCGCAAGGATTCACGGCGTTAAGACTGGAGCAATACGACACGGCGAGGAATTTTTTCGAGCAGGCGGCAGTGACGGACGAGGATTTGCACAAGCGCGACGCCGATAATCGCGAATGGTATTTGAATTTCGCGCGAATTCAGCGGGCGTTGGGGCTGGTTCATTTCGATCAGGGCGAGCTGGCGTCCGCCGAGAAATATTTGACGCAGGCGCAGGAGTCGTCGAAGGAACTGAACGATCAGCAAAAATTGTGGACTCGGGGAACTCAGGTGCGCGGACTTGTGCTGCTGTCGCTGGGCGATCTTGAAGCGTCGAGGCATGCGCAATCGCCGGATGCGTCCAGCGATTTGAATTCCGTGTTCGAGACTTACACTAAGGCGCGAACACTTTTTCAGGATGCCCGCGCTTCAGCGCCCGCAGTGCTTTTCTTCAACGATGATATTGCACTGGCTTCCGCGCGGCAGGGATATCTGCGTACCGTACAGGCCGACGAAGCACGCGAAAAGGGAAGCAAAGATAAAGCGGCGCAGGACCTAGCGGTGCAGCGCGACAATGAAGCTCTGGAATTTTATTCGCAGGCATTCAAGGCGCTGGAGCCGCTTGATGTGATTGCGAAAGACGATGCGTCGATCATTCAAGAGAGAGCGGACATGTACCAGCGCATCGGTGGCATTGATCGCAGCTTGAAAGAGCCGACGAAAGCGATCGCGGCATATGAGAAGGCCGTCTTAGGAGCGACGAGCTTGCTGAAAATGGAACCGAATGTGGCAAGTTACGGCCGCTACGACATCGCGGTTAGTTCGTTGGGCGATGAATATGAAGAGACGCACGACTACGACAAGGCCTCGGCGGAATACAAAGTTGCGCTGGACGCGCTGGCGAAGGCGCTGGCGATTCGCCCTGACGATACGGAGCTGATTCGCAAACAAGCGGTGGTGCAGAGCCGAGTTTCGGACATCTGGTTTGACCGCGGCGATATGGAAAAAGCGCTGAACGAATTAGAGAAGGCGTTCGACACCGTTTGGAAAGCGCTGCAATTCGATTATTCCGGCAGCATGCTGAATAGCAATTTGAAATTTTATCAGGACCGGCTGACGAGAATCCGAAAAGCGGTGACGGATAAACCGGCGACGGCCACTCCGCAGGCGAGGTTGACACCGGCAGCGTCACAGGCGCTGCTGCATCGAATTGATGATCTGGCCGCGCGAACTGACGCAACAAAATTGCTGGACCGCAACCAGAAACAAGCGAACTGGGACTTGCCCACAATGATGCCCGGTGTCTGGCGGATTTTAACGGCCGCAGAGCGCGCCGCTCCGCTTCAACACTTGCTGGCGATCGATAAAACGGTGAATGCGGATCAGGTGCAAGGGATTCGCAGAATTCCATTGGAGTTCTACGACGACGCGGCGCTCTACGAAGCAGAAGTGAAATTGCCCGACGGCAAGAATGGAATTGTAACCTTCGTGCAGCGTGGAACGGAGTGGGTTCTGTTGGAGCTCACGTCGACTATCAATCAACTGAACAAGACGTCTGCTCCGAAATTGGACACGCCCGATCTCGCGCTTTCGTATTTGCGCTTCTGGGCTGGGACGCTTGAAGAGACCGACCATGGACGCTGGCGGTTGATCGATCGCGCGGAGGATATTGATTGGCTCCCTTCAGCCTCCGGGGCCTTGCGCGAGAGTGTTTCCGAAAAGATTAAACCGCTGGTGCTGGAGCCCAGTTCCGACAAAGAGTGGCAAGCAATCGGGACAATTCAGTATGGCAACGCACTGTTTGAGGCAAGCTTCCATGTGTCGCGAAACGGCGAGGCGAGGTACGAGCAATCCCGCCAACTTGAGAAGGACTTGCCGGCTGCTCTGGATGTTTTTGAAAACGGAATCCGCATACCGGGCACGATGGAATTATTGAATCAGGAAAAACCGGCGAGAGACCTCGCCAAGGCTCAGAGCACTCTGAAACAGAATCCGAAGGATGAAACCGCGCTGAAACAACTTCCGTCGCTTTATTTTGGGATGAAACGCTGGAAAGAAACGGTGGAAGCGCAGAAAAATTGGGTGGCGTACATCAAAGATGAGCCGGATGCGGTACCGACGAAGAATACTTCTCTGGCCGACGCGTACCTTTTGCTGGGATGGTATCAATTCTTTGCGCGAGATTTTTCCGGTTCGCTCGCTTCCAGCGATGAGGCTCTTAAGTTGAATGCTACCAGTCTGTCGGGACAAGAAGAACGCGCGCTGGCGCTGGTGTTCCTGGGCCGGGAAAAAGAAGCGGAAGCAATTTTTCTGGCCAATGAAGGCAAGAAAATGGATTCAACGTCAAACGAAATTTGGGATGACTCTGTCAGCAGTGATTTCGCGGCGCTCCGGAAAGCAGGGATCACCAGCAATGAAGCTGAACACGTCAGCGATTTGATGTCAGCGCAGCAGGACGCGCGAAATATGACGCAAGACGAAGCGACACTGAAGACAACTCCGAACGACGAGAGCGCGCTACGGCAGCTTCCTTATTTGTATTACAAGCAAAAGCGATATCCCGACGCGGCCGAAACGGAGAAGCGTTATATAACGCTGCTGCGGGCCAAGCCGGAATCTGACGCGACGCGCGCGGCGGGCCTGAGGGACTCGCTCGACGTATTGGCATGGTATCAATTGCTCGCGCGAGATTACGCGGGCGCGCTTGCGTCCGGCGACGAAGCAAGGAAGCTCGACCCAGACCATTTGCTCACCGAATCACTGCGGGCCCATGCGTTGATGCTTCTCGGAAGAAATCAGGAAGCGGAAGATCTGTACATCGGAAATATCGGCAGGCGGATGGAGCCGGGCAAGGACGATCTGTGGGAGGCCGCGAATCTTTCGGACTTCACATCGCTAGAAGATCACGGAATAACAAATCGCGAGCTTGTGCGCATCCGCGGATTGCTGCGCCGGCCAGAATACGAGCGGCTGCTGGGACAGTATTTGGAAGCGCTGAAAACAAATCCGAATGACGACACCGCGCTGCATTATTTGCCCGCAGTGTATTTTGATTTGCTGCGATACAAGGAAGCAGTGGACGCCGGGAAAAATCGGATTGCGCATTTGGTGGCTGCGAACAAGCATGATGCCGACTCAACGCATGCGTTGGTGATCGCGTACGGTTCGGAATCCTGGTACCAGCTGATGAGCGGAGATTTTGCGGGCGCGCTTGCGTCCACCGATGAAGCACTGAAGCTGGATTCGTCGGACCTGGTGGCTACAATGAATCGCGCTCACGCGTTGCTGTTCCTGGGCCGCACGCCCGAAGCGCAGACGATCTATCTTGCGAACGTCGGAAAGAAAATGAACGGAGATCAATCCTGGACCGCCGGAGTTCTGGACGATTTAACGACGCTGGAGAATCGTGGATTTACAAATCCCGATGTGGCGCGAATCCGCACTTCGATTCGGAAGGCGGAAAACGAGCGTTTACTGGCGCAGTACCAGCAAGAATTGAAGGCAAATCCGAATAATGCAGAGGCGCTGAGCCAGCTCGCGGATACGTACCTGAAGCTTGAGCGATGGCAAGATGCGGTGGACGCGGCGAAAAATTATGTGGCGTTCATTCAGAAGCAAACGAATCACGATGCTCGATGGTCGAATAGTTTAGCAAGCGCGTATATCGGATTGTCGTTTGCACAACTTTTCATACGGGATTTTGCGGGATCGCTCGCATCCAGCGACGAGGCGATAAAGTTGGATCCGAAGGATCTGGTAGCGCAGACGAATCGCGCGCACGCATTACTTTTCCTGGGCCGCACGAAAGAAGCCGAGGCGATCTATCTAGGGCATCGCGGCGAAAACGTCTTCACCAATTCGGAAGAAAAGTGGGAACAAGCGATTCTGGGAGACTTCGACGACCTCGAAAAAGCCGGGCTGACCAATCCTGAGATTGCGCGGATCCGTGCACTACTGAAGGCGCCCGCAAAATAACATCGATGTCCGCTAAGATTTAGCCAAAGGTTTGTATTGTCATCGTGCGGGCGACTCGATAGAATGCGCGCCAACGGAAAACCATGGAAAACACAATAGAAATTCGCACCGAAGCTCGTGCTGCCAGCAGCAATTCACGAAGAATGTCGCCGGCGGCTTGCTCAAGTCTTGCGCTATTGTGTTTGCTGTCGATTTTTCTCGCCGGATGCGCGGCGAGAGCGCTGCGAACCGATTATCGAGATTACGAAAACGCGTATGCCGAAAGTTCTAATCGACAAATGTTATTGAATCTTGCTCGGTTGAGCGAACATCACCCGACATATTTTTTCAAGATGGGACAAATTACGACGAACTATCGCTATCAGGCCACGCTGAACGGCAACGGAACATATAGCCCGCCGAATTATCCGGCGGGACCGGGAGGCGGCGGAACGCCTGCCGCTCTTTACGAGAAAGATCCAGGTTTCTCGTTCGTGCCTGTGAATGACGACGCCACGGCGCGGCAGCTTCTGCAACCGATGCCTGCGGAACTTTTCTATGTTCTTTTTCAACAGGGAATTCGTGTAGATCAATTGATGCGGCTGATGGTGGATCACATCGAGTACAAGCCAGATCCAAATAGTGATGTTGTCCACACGATTCGCAACGTGGCTTCCGAATCCAACTTGAAGGATTATTTGACGTTTCTGCGGATTAGCGCGCTTGCTTATCATTTGCAGCGGCGCGGGCATTTGATTTTTTCCGCTGACCAGAAATTTCAGCCGGTGCTTACTGCTGGAGTGTCGTTCACAGGTAACGCCGGTCCGGCTGCAAAAGATATTGTGGACGCGTGGACGAAAAATTTAGTATGGCAGCAGGATCCGGTCAACAAAGATTCCTGGCAACTGGGGCAGTTCGTAACATTGCCGAAATTTAAATTAACGCCGAGCTACCAACCGGGCGACAAAGACCATCCGAGCAATGTGAAGGCGTATGACGTAGAAATTGATATGCCGGAGCTTGCGAACGTATTGTCGCTGGGGCCGACGCTGCAGATTCTGGATTCAAACGGGCTGGGATTTGGAGTCCTTGAGAATAGCGGCGATGTTTCAAAGCCCGCCAAGGCCGGGCAAAGTTCGGCGCAACTCGTAATGCGTTCTCTGATCGGAATGATGGCGGCCGCAGCGCAAGAACAAAAAACATTTGACGCGCTGATGGCCCTCGCCGCACAAGATAAGACGCAGGATCCAATTCCGGCGGCTGAAAAGTTGCCGCTGTTGACGCTGAATTGGGACCGAAAAGCAGAATCCGAGCTCACGCCGGTTCTCACGAGTTTGGAATACATGGGGAAGACCTACATGGTTGCCGATCCCCGGTCGGATAATCCCTTGAAAGAGTCGTCGTGGAACCGCGACAATTTTCGCATTATCACGCTGCTTGGCAACCTGATTACCGTGAACATTAAAGATTTCCCGCCGCAGCAGATTCTGCAATTGCGTACGCAGTAAGCCAGGTATGTCCGGCTCGATCCAGGTTTCAAACACGGAATCTTCGGCGGCGAAATCCGCGCAGGCGATTATTCTGCCGTCGACGGTGGCCATCGGATTTACAGGCCATCGCCATTTGCCGGATGAACCCAAGTCCCGCGCCGGCATTCTGAAATTTCTGCAGGACTTCAAATCAAAAACAACTAAAACTGTTTATGGTGTGTCGTCCGCGGCGGCGGGCGCCGATTTGTTGTTCGCCGAATCGTGCATCCAGCTTGGCTTGCCCATCCGCATACTTTTGCCCGCGCCGAAGGAACAATTTCGAGAGGATTTTGACGCGCCGACATGGAACCGCGCGGAAGCCGTAATGCAGCGCGCGATTTCCGTGGAAGTGATTGGATGCGGCGAAACGAAGGAGGAGCGCTACTACGAGTGCGGCGCGGAAACCGTTCAGCAGAGTGAAATCTTGCTGGCGCTGTGGGATGGAAAACCTTCGCAGGGAATGGGCGGAACGGAAGAAATATTTACATACGCGAAAAATCAGGAACGGCCGGTGGTGTGGATTCACAGCGTCACCGGAGAAATCCAGCATTTCAACCAGGAGAAGGAATCGACCAACGATACTGAATTGGATTTTCTGAACGGCCTGCCGGATTCCGCCGCCTATCCTGAAACAAAAACGCCATACGATCTGGCGCACACATGGTTCTTGAAAATCGACGACAACGCCAGCCACGCCGCGCCGCAACTTCGCCGGTTGGCGGCCATTCCGATTTTGTGCACGGCTGGCGCAGCAATTTGTACCGCGGCGTTTTCATTTGCAAATAATAGCGGCACTCTGGTGGGAATCGGCGCCGGGCTGGGACTGATGACCAGCGCGCTTCCCAGCGTGATGAAGCTGCACAGCCGGCAAATTACCTGGACGAGAATCCGCACCGCAACGGAAATTTCGCGATCCGTGCTGGCGCTGTGGCGAACGCCGGGTCCATACGAAGTAGTCGGACCGGAAATTATTCCGGAGCTTGCTGGAATGCTGGCGGCGCTGAATTACTTGAAAATATCGGACGGCGCCGATCGGCGCACCAGTCTGGAAGATTTCAAGAAGGCCTACCGCGAAGAACGAGTGCAGAATCAGATCGAATATTTTTCGCGAAACGCCACGAATTCAAATCGAAAGACGAATCAATATCAACACACGGTTACGCTTTCGGTAGTCGTGGCGCTTTCGGCGAATGCCTTGATGTTGTTAGCGACGTACTGGCTGAAGCAGTATTTTGGAGGAAATTGGTTGACGGGCCTGGCGTTTGCTGGGACAGTGTGCTTTCAAATCGCCACAGTGGCCGGCGCGCTGCTGATTGTGAACGACTGGCGCCGGCGCCGCGAACGTTACAGGGAATTGCACGACCTGCTTATCGTGTGGGATAAACAGATCGCTTCGGCGGGCACGTGGGCGATTGTGCTGCGAACAGCGACGCGTGTGGAGCGCGCTTTGTTGGCCGAGGTGATTGAGTGGAGATCGCTGATTCGGAATCGCAAGCTGCCGCAAAAATAAAGCCATGAAGAAAATATTAACATTCGATGGCGGGGGAATCCGGGGCGTTTTCAGTTTGGAGATCCTGCTGCGGATGCAGCAAATGCTTCGCGAGCATACCGGTAATCCCGCGCTGGTGCTTTCCGATCACTTCGATTTTTTCGCCGGCACCAGCACCGGCGCGATTATTGCCACGTGCCTCAGTTGGGGCATGGACGTGGAAAAAGTGATGGACCTGTACGTGGAAAACGGCAAGAAAATGTTTCAGCGTTTTCCCTGGTACCGTCCGTTCAAGCGCGTTTTCATGGCGCGTTATCAGGCCCAGCCGATTTCAGACATGCTGCAGCGGATGTTTTCGGAGGACGGCGAAGGAAAAGTTCCCGCGCTGCTGAGCACAAAATTGTTGAAGACGCTTTTGCTGTTGGTGCTGCGTAATCAAACGACCGGATCGGCCTGGCCTGTCACTAATAATCCAAAGGCGATGTACAACGATACAAAACTGGATGATTGCAATTTGAATGTGCCGCTGTGGAAAGTGGTGAGGGCCAGCACCGCCGCGCCAGTTTATTTTGATCCGGAGCAAATCACGCTGGGTGGCAATCTTCATATTTTTGTGGACGGTGCGATCACGCCATACAATAATCCCGCGTTGATTGCGGCTCTGACCGCGATATTGCCTTCGTACAACGTGAATTGGGAACCAGGCGCGGAAAAAATCAGGCTAATTTCTGTTGGTACAATTCGAGTTTCCTCCGCCGCATTTAAGACTACCGCCAAGCAGATGTGGCTGGGCTATCAACTGCCACGAATCCCGGCGGCGCTGATGCAGGGAGTTGCGCTTGAGCAGGATTATCTTTGCCGCTGCCTGGGCGAATGTATCTTTGGCGAAGAAATCGATTCCGAAATCGGAGATCTGGTCGGTATGCAGTTGCCCGGCCCAAGGTGGTTCAGCTACGTTCGTTACAATCGATCCTACATGGGCAAGGAAGCCGAGAAACTTTTGAGCGCTGGATCGGGATTGGCGAAGCTTGACGCAGTAAGCGCAATTCCAATTTTACGCGAAGTAGGCCGCGAGTATGCGGCGCAGAATGTGAAGCTCGAACATTTGATTTAGGAATTGCAGCTTGATGTGAAAAGCGGCGGCCGGAATGATTCAAGGAAAAATGATCCGAACTTATTTTGTAATTGCCGCGTTCTTGTTGATTGCGGTTCCCGCACTTGCGCAGGAACCAGATCCCGAATTAGTCCGCTACATAAATTCTATTCAGGCGATTGACAATCACTCGCACATCACCGCTTTGGATCGGGATCACGATAAAGGATACGACCAGCTCCGCTGCGATGTTTTGCCTCCCGCAACCGGGCTTCCTGCGGCGAATTTTCGATTCAACGCCGATCAACAGTGGGCTTACAAGACTCTTTACGGATTTGACGCGAAGAGCGGCGACGACGCGGAAATTAAGAAAATAATCGCGATGGAGCTTACCGCGCGGAATGAACACGGCGCCGGATTTTACGCCTGGGTGATGGAAAAAGCCGGACTGGAAACCGCGTTTGCGAATCGGACCTTCATGCCGCCGGAAATGCACGCACCACAAATTCGGTGGGTGCCGTATGAAGACGCGCTGCTATTTCCGCTGAACAATAGCGCCGCGAAGGCCGTAAATCCGGACCGCCGCGCGCTTTTCGGAATGGCCGAGGATTTGCTCCACACATATTTGCAGGACACGGCAATGAATCGTACGCCTGTCACGCTTGATTTATATGTTGAAAAAGTTGTGCGGACTACTTTGCAAAAGCAAAAGTCAGCCGGCGCCGTGGCGGTGAAATTTGAGGCTGCGTATCTGCGCGCGTTGGATTTTGCCCCGGCTTCGCGCGCCGAAGCATCGCGCATTTACGCCAAATATGCCGCTGCAGGGAATCCATCCGCAGCAGAAACGCCCACCGCGGCGGAATACAAAACGCTTCAGGATTATTTATTCAAACAGATTGCGCTGGAAGCAGGCAGACTTGGAATGGCCGTGCATTTCCACACCGGCAGCGGATGCGGCGAATTCTTCGATGATGCCGGCGCGGACGCAATGCTGCTCTCGCGAATATTCAACGATCCAGATTTGCGCAAAACGAATTTCGTGGTGCTGCACGGCAATCCACCGAAAGAGCGAAGTGTTTCGGCGCTGATTCTAAAACCCAATGTTTACGTGGATATTTCCGTCCTGGAGTTTTACTGGTCGCCAACGGAGCTGGCGCGAATTCTGCGTCCATGGCTGGAAATGATGCCGGAGCACGTGATGTTCGGATCGGATGCAGGCCCTTTCGGTCCCGGACTTGACTGGGAGGAAACAATTTTAATTGCTTCCCGGAACGCGCGCCGCGCGCTGGCGCTGGTTTTATCGGACATGATGCACGATGGAATAATTTCTCAGGATCGCGCAAAAGAAATTGCGCAACACGTGCTGAGAGGGAATGCCGCGCAGTTGTATGGAATGAATTAGTTTAGGCGCCAGCGGTGCGCGATGAACGTGCACTCCCATGCGTATCCGAGTTGGCGCCGTTCAGCGTTATGAAAAACTTGTTTCCGGTCTTCTGATTTAACACAAGATATTGGCCGGGAATATTTTCAGCGATTTTTCGCACCCGTGCTTCGGCTTCCTCAAGGCTCGCCGCCGTTTCCAGCCAACTCGCGCCGCTGGCGTCCATTCGGAAAATATCAAACGAAGTAGTCGTCATGGTGCTGCGCCCCCAATTGCTTTTGCCCCGCAGAAAGAGGCTTCTTAACGAATAATCTCGCTGTTGTATTCACGAATTAAGCCGTAACACTCACAAGAGCAGTCTTCCAGCGCCTTGCGATTCAGCACCCTCACGGCTCCTCTGGTGTACTCGATGACCTGCTGTTTTTGCAAGATGCCGGCCGCAGAGGTCACGCTTCCGCGATCTGTGCCCAGCATCGTCGCCAGAAAATCGTGCGTCATTGGAATCAGGCCGGACTGCACACGATCCTGGGTCATCAGCAACCAGCGCGCGAGCCGCTTTTCGACTGGGTGTAAGCGATTGCAGGCGGCGGTCTGCGAGACCTGCATGCGATTAATAATTGCAAAGCGGCTGAAGAGAAGCAGGATTTCCGGATCCGATTGAAATATCTTTTGCAGTTTTTCCGCGGCCATTCGATAGGCGGTGCCGGAGATTTGGACGATTTCGCGTATCGGGCTCCGTTTTAGGCCGAACGCGCCTTCCAGTCCGGCAACTCCCTCATTTCCAACTACTCCAGCCTCGGCGGTTTTTCCGTTCGCCATTACGATAACAAGTGAAATTAATCCGTCGTTCGGAAAGTAGATCCAATCTACTTTGTGCTGGCACTCGTGAAGAATGTCGTGGTGGGAAAGTGTCTGTAGCCGAAGGCGGGGCCGCACCAAACGGAATTGCCGCGGCGTAAGCGACAGCAGAACTTTGTTGCCAATGGCCTTTCCATCGGGGCCGGTACGCTCGCCTGGCAATATCTGCACAGACATTCGTGCACCTCTTGAGAATGAGAGAATTCGCGCGAACCCGGCGAGCCGCGGGTTGCTACCGTTAGAACCTAAACTACTCGCAAAGAACGCATAGAGAGTTAACTCTATTTGCGGAGGAAATCAAGTATATGTAGCGAAACCCACAGAAGAATCTCCGCGCCCGCACCTTCGGCAGGATGCGCGCATTGCCCAAGAAATAATTTTCGCCTCAACTCTTACCAGCCTTTTCAAATTGCCGTCACACGCTTTTAATCGCGTGGGTGCCGTGCACGACGGCCGCTCCAGCGCGCATCGCTGCAGCGACGAACACAACCTCGGAGATTTCCTGATCCGAAACGCCCGCTTCACGTGCTTTGTTCGCGTGGATTTCAATGCAATAAGGGCATTGCGTGGTGAACGCGACGGCCAGCGCCATCATTTCTTTATATTTGCCGGGAATCGCGCCCGCGGCGAATGACGCTTTATCGAAAGCCACAAACGCTTTCATCGCGTCCGGCGCGTTGGCTTCGATTGTTTTCAGCTTGGTCAAATTCTTCATGTCGTACATGAATTGCCTCCTGAGTTTTCGCCACATCCAAAAGTATTCGTAGTTCCGACTGTGCGAACGGTATTTTATTGCCGTCCGGCCAGCGCTTCATACTGAGCTTTCGTCAACGGCACGACCGAAAGCCGTCCTTCGCGCACAAGAGGCGATCCCGCAAAAAGTTTATTCGCTTTGATTTCCGCGAGAGTTGTCGTCTTACTAAGCGGTTTCCCCACTTCGATTTCCAATCTCGGATTTTTTGGATCGGACGGATCGACGGAAATCGCAGTCGCAGTGCCAACGGCGCTTTTTTGATTTCCCGTATGGTAGATGATGAGCTGCGCCGGCGTTTTCATTTCGCGCATGTGCTTCACGGCCGCGGGACTGGTGACTCCGTCCCAAACAGTTTTCTTATCCTTCTGCAAATCCGCGAAAGAATATGCCGAAGGTTCAGTTTTCAGAAGATACCAGGTCATCGCATCGCCACTTTCTTATCGCGCCGCCAACGTCAGCGCTTGCGTCGCCCAGTTTGTTCCCGCGGCGGAAACAAACTGATCGCGGCCATATGGAAATCCACTCTCAAAAAATGGTTGGATTCGCATTGCGCGGCTCTTCACGTACCAAGAACCGTCCGCAAGCTGAGTGCTCATCAAAAATTGAACGCCGCCTGTGAAAACTGGATCAGTAACGCCGATCGCGCCGCTTTCGCGCAACGCTACCAGAGCTTGACCTGTGGCATACGCGTCGCTCGGGAGTGAAGAAATCTGCGCCCACCCGCCATCGCTTTGCTGTTGCGCGGCCAACGAGCGCGCGGCGGAGCTTATATTTCGTTGATTCTTTTTTGCCCACGCAAGTCCCAAGAGTTGAAACGCACGGTCTTCGTTGTTGCGCGGCAGTGCCGCGGCTATCCAGTCAGCCGCTTTTTGAATTGCGCGGTCGTAGTCCGCGCGCTGAGTCGGCGGAGCATAAAGTTGCATCGCGCGCATCGAGTTCACCGTCACTTCAATATCGCTCGCTTCAATTGGCGGCCGCTGCGCAAAAATTATCCAACTTCCATCGGGTCTTTGGTGATTCTTCAAGAAGCGAACCATCGCATCGGTGGCTGGGTCGGCCGGATAATGTTCGGCCCCCATTGCCACCAGAACGTAGCTGATCGTATCCGCGTCGCCGGGAATTCCCACGCCTTGCAAAACACGCTCGCGCCAGCTTTCGATGTACGTCCCATACACTTTCATTTGGGCCTGAACGATATTTTCGTTTACCGGAATTCGCTTTTCTCTGGCGCTGGCCACGGACACAGCCGTGAAAGTGTTGTTGTGGCACGAAATACATCCCGATTTTTGCGCGAACGTGACGTCCGTGTGCTGCAGCAATGGAATACTCCGCTGAACTGCTTCCCGCACCGATCCCGCCGGCTTGAAAACTAATTGCGGCGCCGTCGGCGTTCCCGAATCTTTTGCGCCGGATTCAGCCAACAGATCCACGACTGCGGTTTTCCCTCGCGCTCTCGCGAAATCAAGCGCTGTTTGACCGCGAGGATTTTTTGCGTTCACATCCGCACCGCCCGCAATTAGACGCTTCACCGTATCAGGCGTAGCCTCGTCGCAAGCCGACACAAGCATCAAAAGCGTGTTGCCGTCGGGATCCTTCGCATTCACATTTGCTCCGTGATCGAGTAACGCGTTTACTGCGCGCGTGTCATTCAACGGCGGCGAATCAAGCAGCGCTTGCAGACTTAGATCGTCTTTCTCGGCCGAGCCCATGAATAGATCCGTGCAACCGGAACACCTGGAAACGATTGCAAACCCCAGAGGATTCGGTCCGGCGGCCTTCACGTCCGCTCCGCGTGCCAGAAGTATTCGCAAAACAGTTTCGTCGCCAACATATGCTGCTTCAGCGAGCGGCGTCATGTCGCCGGCCAATGAAGGCGAATGCGCGGAAGGATTTGCGCCGTGATCCAAAAGAAATTTCACAACCGGTGCGGCGCCGTATCGGCCGGACGCAACGAGCAAAGGTGTTCGCGAATCGCTGGATTTCGCGTTCACATCCGCGCCGCGCTCAACCAATGCCGTTACGATTTCCAAATTATCGGTCGCCCACATCAGAGCGGTCGCGCCTGCCTCATTTTGGGCATTCGGATCGGCGCCCAATTTCAAGAGCTGCCGGACCGAATTCGCATCGCCGTACAGTGACGCGTACATCAGGGGCGTTGATCCCGCCGGGCCTTTTTTATTTACGTGGTCGGGCTTATCGTGAATTAATTTCTGAAATGCGGCGCGATCCCCTCGGCGCAGCGCGTCCATCATTTGGCCGGCCACTGCATCCAGCGGAGGCGGAGGCGTTTCACCGGCAAGAGCGTCTGGCCATACCGCTCCCTGATCAATCCAATCCTTAATAATGTTCAGTTCAGCGGCGCTCAGCGGGCCCGTCGGCGGCATTTGCAATCCAAATTCACCGCCCGAAAGCCGCAAGTACAGCCGGCTGCCCGCGCTATTTCCGGGACCAATATCCGTGATCGTGCCACCGCGCATCGCGTCGCTGCGGCGATCCAGGCGAAATCCATTTTTTTGCTGCGCGGGGCCGTGGCAGCCAACGCATTTCGATTTGAATATCGGTTGAACGTCACGCGCGAATTCAACTGTACGCGGTTCCTGTGCCCGCGTGATTCCCCAGAAAACGCACACTGACAGTGCGGCGGCTGCAATGATCTTTCGCAATTTATTTCTCCCGAATTTGCCGCGAGCGATTGTTGTAAAAATTAAATTCAATCGCGCGCCGCCGCGCCGCAGATGACGCGTCCGACTGAACCCGCAATGCTGTCGGCAAATCTAAATTGCCGCTGCACTTTTTACAAGCCTATAATCCGCGTTCGGACGCCAGTCAGAAACCGCGACCGTCTAGAGTTGCAAATCGCGAACATTGCCTCTAAAATTTGCAGTTCAAGCTAGCAAAGCATTTATTTACAGCTCCGCTCGAACGAAGGCCGGGAACAAAATTTCCCGAACGCCATTCAACTATTAGGAGGGCATAAAATGTTGCGCATAAATGACGAAGCTCCCAACTTTACTGCCGAAACTTCGCAGGGCACGGTCAACTTTCATGAATGGATCGGCGACGGCTGGGCAATTTTATTTTCGCATCCCAAGGATTTCACGCCCGTGTGCACCACGGAGCTGGGTTACATGGCGGGACTGAAGCCGGAATTCGACAAACGCAACGTAAAAATTATCGGCTTGAGCGTTGACCCGGTGACCAGTCACGGCAAGTGGGCCGCGGACATTGAAGAAACGCAGGGACACAAAGTCACCTATCCGATGATTGGCGATCCGGAACTGAAAATCGCGAAACTGTATGACATGCTGCCAGCTGACGCAGGAACCACTTCCGAAGGCCGTACCGCCGCGACGAACGCAACCGTGCGCACGGTTTTCGTCGTCGGCCCCGATAAGAAAATTAAATTGATGCTGGCATATCCGATGAGCACTGGCCGCAACTTCGACGAAGTGCTGCGCGTCGTCGATTCGATGCAGCTCACCGCGAAACACAAAGTGGCAACGCCAGTGAATTGGAAAAATGGCGAGGATGTAATTATTCTGCCATCGGTGACTGAAGACGAAGCCAAGCAGAAATACCCGAACGGCTGGAAGGCTCCGCGTCCTTACTTGCGAATCGTTCCTCAGCCGAAATAACGCGCACAGATATTTTCACGGAGGTCCGTTCGGCGGCGCGCGGCCAGCGGACCTCCGAGCCGTCTTGAGTGACGGACAACTTCTCCGCGCATGCCAATGCCGCCTGACGACGCAGTAATAACTCGATGGAGCGACTCCGCGCAATTCTGGGAGAAGCATCGCGAAGTTATCCGCCAAATGTTTACGCCTGTTGCCCAAGCTCTGATCGACGACGCAAAGATTAGCGCGGGTCAATCGGTTCTCGACGTGGCTACCGGTCCTGGAGAGCCGGCACTGTCAGTAGCGCGATGGGTCGGCCGTGAAGGTAAAGTGATCGGAGTCGATCCGATTCCGGGGATGATTGACGGCGGCAGCCGCGCGGCAGATCGCCTCGGATTGAAGAACGTCAAATTTGAGGTTGCCTCGGCGGACG
>DASYNR010000167.1:0-9970 GCA_036008485.1 Candidatus Acidiferrales bacterium
CGCGCCACCCCAGCTTCCGATACAATTCCGCCACGCCGCAATGTATCCGCGGCATTCACCGGAGGAATCGCGTGAGCTTTTCCGAGCGTTGGCAGGAAATTCGCACCGGCTTCGAGCGCCCCTTCTGGGTCGCCAACATCAGCGAACTTTTCGAGCGCCTCTCCTACTACGCCGTCTTCGCTTCTCTCGCAAATTACCTGCACGAATCGCTTTCATTCTCCACAGAAAAGACCGCCAGCCTTACAGGTGTTTTCGGGGGCATGGTCTGGTTTCTGGCCATCATCGGTGGCACAGTCGCCGATAAACTCGGCTTCCGTCGCGCACTCACCGTCGCTTATCTGATCTTAGCGAGCGCTTACTTTCTTCTTGGCTCAATCGGCGCTCCTTGGATGGCGCCTGTCCGCAACGCCATGCCGCTCGGTATTCTCGTCTTCTTCATTTTGATGCTGCCCGCGCTCGGTGTATCGATGGTGAAGCCGGCGGTTGTCGGCACGACGGCAAGCTCTTCCAAGGAGAATGTCCGTAGCATCGGCTATTCGATTTACTACACGCTCGTGAACATCGGCGGTGCCGCCGGCCCCTTCGTCGCATCCTGGGTGCATCGCCACCTGAGCGTCGAAAATGTTTTTCGCGTCGCGGCCCTCAGCGTATTGCTCATGGTTTTCGTCGTCCTTATTTTTTTCCGCGAGCCACGCCGTGCGGGGGTTCAAAAACCGCCCTCGGCGATCAAATCCTCATCTGCTGTTTTCCTCGCGATTTTCTCAGGCTTCTGCATTGTGTACATGATTTCTAATTCCTGGATCACTCTTGTGCTCATGATTGTCTCGGGCTTGTTTTTTGTGTATACAGTCACCAATTTCCGTTTCACTCTTTTCCTGTTGATCTTCTCCGGCTTCTGGATCGTCTACTGGCAACAATACATCGCGCTGCCGCTCTACATTCATAGCTACATAAACCCAAAAGCCGATGTCGAAATGATTTTGATTACCGACGGCCTGTCCGTTATTTGTTTGCAGATTGTAATCAGCCTCCTCACGCGGAAAATTCCGGCATTTCGCGCCATTACTTTAGGCACTCTGATTTCTTCACTGTGTTGGCTCATCATCGCGTTCCATGCGACGGTCGTGATGGCCGTCGTTACCCTTTTTGTTCTGGCCGTCGGCGAAATGATTCTCTCGCCGCGCTACTATGAATACGTTTCGCGACTCGCCCCGCCGGGTCAGCAGGGCACCTACATGGGATTTGCATTTGTTCCCATCGGGATTGGTTCTCTCGCCGGAGGATGGATTGCTGGCCGCGCAATGCATTACTTCGGCGAAGTGAAACACCATCCCGAACAAGTGTGGTGGTTCTTCGCAAGCCTCGGAACTCTCTGCGCAATACTTCTTTGGATTTACGATCGCTATGTGCGGACCTCCGGCCCGACTCCAACTGGCACATAGTTGGCCGACCATCTAGAATATTGTTCGTGAAAATAAAACATCCGCGTTTCATGCGTAGCCGGATCGCGGCGCTACTCGTTCTCATGAGCTCCGCGCTGGCACTCGCCGCCGCACAAAAATCCTCTCAGCCCTCGCCAAAATCCGGCGCCTCCGTAATCAACCCAGCAGCAGTCGCTTCCGGCCAAAAAATTTACGCAAAGCAATGCGAAATCTGTCACTTTGCGACCAGCAAAGCGAAAAAAATAGGCCCGGGCCTCGCCAATATTTATCCCAGCGGAAAATTTTCAAACGGAAAAAAAGTGGACGACGCGGCAATGCGCGTGTGGATTGAATCCGGAGGAAAAGACATGCCGGGATTCAAAGAAACGCTCAAGCCCAACGAAATTCGAGATTTAATCGCCTACCTCCGTACGCTCTAAAGATATTTCCGCTCCAAAAAACAAAAACCCTCAGGCAATTTCGCAATCAGCTCATTCCTTTTGAAAGGAATCGCAAATCTCGAATCGCCCGAGGGCTTCTAAATCGTCAAGCAGGCCGCGGCAAAATTCACATTGGGACACTTCTTCGCCGTCGCAGGCGAAAGAGTGCGCCCAAGCGAGCCGCCGGTATTTTTCTGCCGGCAGCGCCGCGCCAAAACTAGCTCAAAATCGCGTCTTTGAAAGCCTTCGACGCGCGCAAGCGCACTACTGTCTTGGCTTTGATCTTGATTGCTTCCCCTGTTTGCGGATTGCGGCCCATGCGCGCCTTGCGGTGCGCCTTCACCGCGCGGCCGATGTTCGGAATTACAAACTTGCCCGCGCCGCCCTTGCATTCCTTCACTGCCAGCGCCAGCAATTCGTCAAAAAATGCGACGATGTGCTTCTTTGAAACTGGCTTTTCTTTGGTGCTCAACTTCTCGGCCAACGTGGCCACAATCTTGGACTTGCTCATTGGCTTTGCCATCTATATCAAATCTCCTTCTCAAGTGGTTTGGGTTTGGTTCTGACTCTGCAGGATTGATCCTGCGACCGCATGAACTATAGCCACACTTTCACTGCAAGGCAAGCGGAAACGTTAAAATACCCAAAGAAAATGCGGCCTCCCGCATTGCCGTCTCGGGTCGCGTCGCATCCTACAATGTTCCGATCTCGCACTCGCGATTAAAACTCTTTCTACAATTTCTGCGCGAGCTAATTTTTTCTCCGATCGGTCCATGCAACACGCTTACCGAACCGCGCATCTGGGTAGTAGAATGTAGCTGGCGTCAATCGCGGCTCCCCAACCGTCTCGAATGACTACCTTGTCAGTGCTCACGTTCCTGCTCATCGCTGCTCCAGATCCGCCGGCGCCATTTGAATGGGGAGGCAACAATGAAGTACACAGCTTGCGCAATTTTTTTCGCAATCGCCTGTTCTGGTCCCGCTCGCGCGCAATCAACTTCCGAGCCTAAAGTTGCAACGGATTCGATCCGGCTTACAGTTGGATCCGGAACACCACTCCGTGTCGCGCTCGAAAATGAAATTGCAATTAGGAAAATTGGCCAGCCGATTCGCGCTCGAATCGTCGAGCCCGTTTATGCGTTTGATCAAATCGTTGTGCCCGTCGGCAGCGAAGTGACCGGCAAAATTACCGACATTGAAAAAACCTCCAAAGAAAAACGCGCTGAGGCTTTACTCAATGCGGATCTGACTCCTGAGCGCGGCGTTACCGTCACGTTCGATGAACTCATTCTTCCTGACGGCAGGCATCTGCCCATTCAGACAAAGGTTTCCGAGGGGACATCACAGCCAGTCCATCTGGCGGCCAAGGAAAGCGATGCCGACAAAAAAGGCGCCGCCTCCAAAGCGATCGAGGACGCGCGGCGCCAGGTTCAACAAGAATGGGATAACGGCGTAAGCCAAATCAAAACACCGGGCAGAGTTCACCGGCTCGAACGATATCTGCTGGCGCAGCTTCCTTATCATCGCCAGTACGCGCCCGCCGGCACGCGCTACAATGCTGAACTCCAGCAACCTCTGGATTTTGGCTCCGCTCCTTACTCATCGCAAACAATGGCACTCGTCGGCAGCGCTCCTCCCGCTGGATCCATCGTTCACGTTCTGCTCGTTACTCCGCTCAGTTCGGCCACGGCAAAACAAGGCGCAACGGTTGAGGCGATTTTGTCTGAGCCGTTATTTTCCGCTGATCATCAACTTATTCTTCCGCAGGGCACTCGACTGACAGGCACGGTAATCCAGGCGCGCCGCGCTCGTGAGTTCAAACGCAACGGCGAACTCCGATTCACCTTTCGGAAACTGGAATTGCCGGAAGGCGCGGAACGAACTGTCACCGCTAGCCTCGAAGGAGTCGAGGTCGGCCGCTCGGATAATATGGAACTGGATTCCGAAGGAGGCGCGCATTCCGTCTCTCCGAAAACACGATACCTCTCCACTGGAATTTCTCTCGCGCTCGTCGCGGCCACCTCGATTCCGGACTTCGACGAAGGCGTGCATGGCTCCGGTATGACCGGCTCTCGTGCCGCCGCTGGCGGTGCGGGCTATCGACTGATCGGGATCGCTCTTAGTCTCACCGTCCATTCGCGGCCACTCGCCATCGGCCTGGGAAGTTACGGCGCGGCACTTTCCATCTACACGCATTTCCTATCGCGCGGACAGGAAGTTGTATTTCCAAAGAACACTCCGATGGATGTCGGATTTGGCGGCCGCACCGGAGAGGCACAGAAGTCGTCCGGGCTGGACTAAATTGTCTTTGTCAATTTTTGTGCGAAGTTACTTATTCTGCCCCAGGTGTTATGTAGTGTTCGCTTCGCAGTCAGTTTAAGATACCCGAAACAAGAAATTAGGGTTAGACTCAGCCCAGTCGCAGCACTTTCAAGTTCCGTTCGCCGCTCGCCATACTGATTAAGCTGCCCTTAAGGGATGTAGCTCTAAATTTAAGATTCAGGGAATAATTTGATGATCGCATGAATCGGATTTTGCCCGCCATGTTGTAAAGAAGAGAAATCTGCTCTGGAAACTGAAGAGGATAAATGACGAAGGTCATTCTCGTTAATCCCGCGAATTCCACAATGGGATACAGCATCATCACTCCCAGGTGGCTCTTCGTGATGGCCATGGCAACTCCCGTCGATCTAGTCGGCGATCCGACGCTCGTTGACGAATCAATTTCTCGATTCGATGCGAGCATCGTCGAACCCGGCGACATCGTTGGAATCGGAATCAGCACTGGGAATTGTCAGGCTGGTTATCGCGTGTTGAGCGAGTGCAAGAAAAAAGGCGCAACAGTAATCATCGGCGGAATTCACGCCACAATTTTTCCAGACGAACCGCTTGAGATGGGCGCTGACGCGGTCGTCACAGGAAATGGCGATGTCGTTTGGAGCAAAGTCGTCAAGGACGCGCTGAGCGGCACTCTGCAGAAGCAATATGTTGGCGGCCGTGTTTCCGGCGAGCAACTTCTGAAAGCGCGATGGGACATTCTGGATCCGCGGCAATATATGTTCGCAACAATTCAAACAGTTGCGGGCTGCCCGGAAAATTGCAGCTTCTGTTCCGTGTGGGTCACGGACGGACGTCAACCGCGCCAGCGCCTGACCGATAAAATAATCGAAGAAGCGAACGAACTATATGATCGCGGATTTCGTTACATCGTTTTCGCCGACGATAATTTCAACCCCTCAACTCTTGGCCGCATCGCTCGCGAAAAAAGCCCCGGCATCCGAAAGGATCTGGAACGAATTCGCGAAGAGCGTCTGAAATTTTTCGACGAATACGATCGCTCCGTTCCGAAAGATTTATTTGCGTTCACGCAAATGACCGTCGAAGTTACCAGCGACGAGGAATATCTCGCCGCGATGTACAAGAAGATGCGAATTCGCGCGGCACTCGTCGGCGTTGAATCCTTCTCCGAAGAGGGCCTGAAATCCGCGAACAAAACCTGGAATCCTGTCGGCCAGAAAATGGTCGAAACCATCGAACAAATTCAGGACGCGGGAATCATGGTGCTTAGTTCAATTATTTGCGGGCTGGAAACAGATACGATTGACACGATTCGCACTATGCGAAATTTCGCCATCGAATCCGGAACCGTTCTCGCGCAGTTCACTTTCTATCATCCGTATCCGGGAACAAAAGATTTCCACGAATTCACCAGCGACATCAAGAATCTCGCAAAAGTGAATTTCACTCCGAAACATAAATCCAAAATGCTTGACGAACGTTTCTGGCTAAAACCCATCAATGAAAATGACGTGATGGTTCATCCCAATATCGCCAAGACTGATTTGAAAGTGGAGAATAAAAAGTGCTGGGATCAATTTTATTCCATCCGCGAATCTTTCAAACGCACCCAGCGAAGCCGGCTCACAAAAAAATGGCCGATTCCCGCGAAAATTACTTACCTAATGCTTTGCATCGCCTTCCGAAGAATTTATGGCGGGCAGGGAATGCAAGCCGACGGCGTGCAAACCAGAAAATTCAGCTTGTTCACCAAAGCAATTATGAAACTCGGCGTGAAATTTTATAATCACTACTACCGCACAGATAAGCTCACCGTCAGTCTTCCCATCGCGGGCTCGTAAATTTTTCTATAATCCTCGCTGTGTTATCCTCGACGTTCGTCAAAATAAAGGGAGCCGACATGCCCAATTTTCAGGAACTCGAAACTAAATTTCAGCGCACGCTCCAAATGAAGCGCAAGCCGGTTGCCGTCTCATTTCTGGACGCGATCCCGGCAGGAATCCCAGCATTCACCGGCACGATGCCGTCCGGCTGCAGCTTCTGGCGATTGGCCGCGGAAGGCGCTGCGTTCTACACCGTTCCCGCGGACCACTTCAATTGCGCCGTGGGAAGTTACACGCACAACATTCCGCTTTCACCTGAGCGCGAAAAAGAAACCGAGCAAACACTCGGCCTGATGTTTCAAGTCGGCTACATCAAGCCGGAAGAAATTCCCGGAATTCCGCGCCTCGCGAAAACTCCCGCAGCAATTCTCTATTCGCCTCTTGGCTCAAGCACTGTGGATCTGAAAAATTCGGAAAGTGCTGTTCTATTTGCGCTCAAGCCATCCGCTGCAATGCTGCTGAATGAAGCTGCAATTCGCGCTGGCGCTGGCGGCGCAACTCCCGCGATGGGTCGTCCAACTTGTATGGGACTTCCACTCGCGCTCGAGCGCGGAACGCAAATGAGTCTCGGCTGCATCGGCAATCGGACTTACACCGGACTCAACGACGACGAGCTTTATATAATCATTGCCGGCAAAGATCTCGAGCGCGTCGCTGCGTCGCTCGACGAAATCGTCGGCGCAAATAACGCGCTGCAAGAATATGCAAAAGGCCGTCGCGTGGCGATTGCCACCGCCTAATTGTCGACAACAAATTACTCGGCGAGAGCGCCGAGGGCAGACCTGAAAGAAAAGGTCTGCGCCAGCCACTTTTGTAACCGGCAATTCCGTTTCTACAGTTCGCTCAGTCCCTGATAGAAGTGCGCCATCGCGCGGATGCCGCCGAAATAATTTTCCAGTGACAAATGTTCGTCCGGCGCGTGCGCATTTTCGTCCGGCAATCCAAATCCGATCAGCACGCACGGCACTTTAAATGTGTCATGCATTTGCGTGACGAACGGAATCGATCCGCCTTCGCGAATAAAAACCGCGCGCTTTCCGAATCCCTTTTCCAGCGCCTTGTGCGCCACTTCAAAAAATGGATGCGTGAATGGCGCAACCCACGGTTGGCCGGTGCTGTGCACGGTGAATTTAAACGTCACAGTCTTCGGCAATAATTTGCGAATATATTTTTCAATCTGCTTGGTAATTTTATCCGGCGATTGATTCGGCACCAGCCGGCAAGAAAATTTCGCATGCGCCTGCGACGGAATTACCGTCTTCGATCCTTCGCCCATGTATCCGCCCCAAATTCCATTCAGCTCCAGAGTTGGACGGCACCACACTTGTTCCGCGACGGAAAATCCTTTTTCGCCGGCCAGCCCCGGCGAGCCAACCGTTTTCAGAAAATCTCTCGGCTTGAATGGCAGCTTCGCCAATGATTTTCTTTCCGCTGCGCTCAGCTTCGCCACATCATCGTAAAAACCCGGCACGGTGACGCGGAAATTCTTGTCGTGCATTTTCGCAAACAGCTCGCACAAAATCGTCAGCGGATTTGGCGCAGCGCCACCGAAAACTCCCGAGTGCAAATCCTGCGCCGGCCCGGTGATTTCCACTTCGTAGTAAACCAGTCCGCGCAAACCATACGTGACGGAAGGAACGCCCGGCGCGAGCATGGAAGTATCGGAGACCACGAGCGCGTCGGCTTGCAGCCTCGCTTTATTGTCCTGCACAAAATCCCAAAGATTTGCGCTGCCAACTTCTTCTTCGCCTTCGATCAGCACCTTTATATTGATAGGCAATTTTCCTTCGGAGGCAAAAATGGATTCCAGCGCCGCCAGGTGAATGTGCACCTGTCCTTTGTCGTCGGCTGTGCCGCGCCCAAATAAATTTCCATCGCGCACAGTGGGTTCAAATGCAGGAGTCGTCCACAATTCCAAAGGTTCGGCAGGCTGCACATCATAATGTCCGTAAAAAAGAACGGTTGGTTTTCCCGGCGCGCCCAGAGATTCGCCATAAACCAGCGGATGTCCCTTGGTCGGAATCACTTCCACTTTGGACATTCCAACTTTGCGCAATTTTTCCGCCACCCAATTTGCGGCGCGCTCGATATCCGGCTTGCGTTCTGTCTTCGTGCTGACGCTCGGAATTCGCAAGAGCTCGCACAATTCTTTCAGATGAGCATCTTTGTGATCCTCGATATATTTCCCGACTCCAGTTTGCGTGTGATTCATGCGCCCTCCAGAAAGTTTGAGCGATTCAGAGCGTAGCCGAGGAGCGGGGCTGTAGCCGGGGATCGCGCATAAAAATTTACATTCGCAGCCATTCGCATTCTATTGATACTTCCATGCGCGCCGCAAGTTCACACAGAGTAACCATATAGCGCGTAAACAATCGCGCCGGCGAAGCACCTGTACTAATGGCCCGTTTCACATTGGAACTAATAAGCGCTGGTACCGTTGACCTGCCCATTTGCTTCCGCCAACATGTTCTCATTATGAGCGAAGTCCTACAGGAAACGCCTCGACGCAGTTCGCGCGTATTCAAGCGCGTTACCGTGTCCGCTGAAGGCAAGAACGTGATGGGCCGCAAATTCCGCGAGTCCTGCCAAACAATTGTGATCAACGCGCACGGCGCGCTGCTCTACCTGAAAGCGGAACTGGCCGTAGGCGCGATGCTGGTGCTTTCCAATCCCTTCACGCAGGAAGATCAGGAATGCCGCGTCGTTTTCATTGGCGATGACGTGGAAAAAGGCCAGCGCGTCGGCGTGGAATTTCTTTCACCTGCGCCGCATTTCTGGGGAGTGGATTTCACTCCGCCTGCGGATTGGCTGCAGCATAAGTACGACGTGCCGTCCGAGCACAAGTCAAACTAATTTCCTGTTTTTTCACTCTCAAACAAACCCGAGATTCCTCGTCGCGCCGGCTCGCCGACGCTCCTCGGAATGACGGCGTTTGGCCTTGGTCGCTTACATTGTACCAAGCCGCTTCTGTTCTGCCGTTGACCAATCGCAAATCTGTTTCACGTCGTCCGCGGAAAGCCAAGAATGCCAGTGCATAATTTCAAATGACGTGAGCGGCATTCCGCCGGACTGCACTTCCCTGCACATCGCTTTCAAGCGATCGATCGAATCCTGCGGCTCGTGCCCCGGCCGAACCCATGTGGAAAAGTTCATATGCCGGCGGCCGTCATTCACATGGTCAACCACAAACCACGAAGTTGGCGCAACGTGCGAATACCAGGGCCAGTCAGTTTGATTCGAGTGGCATGCGCCGCAAGCGCGCGTCAAAGTGGCGTGAACATCCGCCGGCACGTTGACGATATTGTCGATCGTCTGCGCCGCGGCAAATGGCGGATTCGTCCGCGCCACTTGGAAAAATTGCGCCACCACAAAACCAACCACCAGAATAAGCAAAATCCACTTGAAAATTTTTTTCATTGGCGATCCGCGCACACCTTGTTGTATAGACTCCGACCTCAGTCCATAGTCGCGCTGGAACGCCTCTTGAAGCAATATAATATTCTGGCCATTGCCGTTCGCCACCTACATAGAATCTCAGGCTGGCTTCCAGTTGTTTCTGTCAGGGCTGTGCCCGGTCTATGCCACCACCGGCTCCCCCCTACCCCCCTGTTACGCGCATCAATGTCAAAACAAAGGAGTTACGTGGGGCCTTTTTAGCATCAATATCAAAACAAAGGACTTAGCCCGAATGGGAGGATCGTGATGCAAGTCGTTTGTTCCTAAACTCTTACACGCTCTTCCAAAATCGATCGATTCTTGAGTCCTGCCCTTCCTTCGTCAGGGTGAACAGGAGTGGGGAGATCCGTTCTTGAAATGACGCTTGGAGCGGATTTTCCAAGTCTGCGATTCAGGGTAGCGCGGACAGCCGGAGTTAGTCAATTGAATAATAGTACTAGGTACTAAAGATTTGGCGGAGGAAACTTTCGAA
>DASYNR010000168.1:0-4638 GCA_036008485.1 Candidatus Acidiferrales bacterium
TAAGCGCTCGACGAAAAACCTCAGGATTGAATTGGCCGCGCCGCGGGTTTAGCATAGATGTTGCGGCCCAGCCGAATTTCGCGCGAAGGTGACGAATGCCCACGCAAACATCCGAAGCACCAATTACGAGAGTCACCGAACTTCAAATAAACGGTAGAGCGTACAAGATTGACGCCACGTCCGATACTTCCCTGCTGAGCGTTTTGCGCGATCAACTCGATCTGACCGGCAGCAAATACGGCTGCGGCGAAGGTCAGTGCAGCGCGTGCACTGTGCTTGTCGACGGAAATCCGCGCCACTCGTGCATCACGAGCGTCGGCGTAATCGGCAAGAAATCCATTACGACGATCGAAGGACTGGAGCGCGATGGCAAGCTGCATCCCGTGCAGCAGGCATTTCTGGATGAAGGCGCGATGCAGTGCGCATACTGCACTTCGGGAATGATTATGAGCGCCGTTGCGCTACTGAAATCGAATGCGAATCCGACGGACGCGGAAATCATTCAGTACATGCAGGGGAATGTTTGCAGGTGCGGAACGTATCCGCGGATCGTGGCCGCAATTCGTGATGCCGCGCGAATGATGCGCGCTTCGTCAAATGGAGGCGCGCGATGAACAAGAATCTTGCGCCTGAGATTGTTCTGGAACCGGAACGATACGAGCTGCAAACTCCACCCGTTCATCATTTTGAAATTGACCGCCGAGACTTCGCGAAAATTGTTGGCACGGGAATCGCGGTTTTTCTTCTGAGCAAAGGCGCGATCGCTCAGCAACAACAAGGTGAATCCGGCGGACGCGGCGGCGGTGGCCAGTCCGCGCCGAAGGATATTTCCGCGTGGCTACACATCGCGGAAAATGGAGCGATCACGGTTTTCACCGGCAAAGTGGAAATTGGACAAAACGTTCGCACGTCGCTCGCGCAAGTTGTGGCCGAAGAACTGCGCGCGCCGTTCGATTCGATCACGATGGTGATGGGCGATACGCGGCTGACTCCGTATGATGCGGGAACTTTTGGAAGTCAGACTACACCGCGCATGGGAATGCAGTTGCGGCATGTGGCGTCGGTTGCGTGCGACACTCTGAAAAATCTCGCCGCAAAGCAATGGAATGTTGACGCCGCGCGGCTCGTGCCCGTCGCAGGAAAAATCACCGACCCGCAAACGAAGCTTTCAATTACATATGGGCAGCTCGCGCAAAGACAAGCGTTTGAAACGGCGGTATTGGGAGACGATCCACTGATTGCGCCGGCAGATTGGACCGTCGCCGGAAAGCCGCTCGGAAAAGTGGATGGCCGAGATTTCGTGACGGGCCGACACAAATATGTTTCCGATATGAAATTGCCGGGAATGCAGTACGGGAAAGTTTTGCGGCCGGAAAGTTTTGGCGCGACGATCGCGTCAATCGATGTTAGCGCGGCTCAGCAGATGCCGGGCGTTGCGGTTGTGCGCGACGGCGATTTTGTGGGCGTCACTGCGCCGGACCCGCAGACTGCCGAACGTGCGCTGAAGGCGATTAAAGTTGAATGGAAGCCGGTTGCGCAACAACAACCCGATAGCAAAAATATTTACGACTACCTGAAGGCGAATGTGCAGACTGGCGGACGTGGTGGCGGCCGAGGACAGCAATCGGGCGCGACGGATACATCGGCGATCGATTCCGCTCTGGCCGCTGCGCAGCACCGCTTGGACGCGACATACAAGGTTGCGTTCATCGCTCACGCGCCGCTGGAACCGCGCGCCGCGATGGCGCAGTGGGATGGCGATCAATTAAATGTTTGGACGGGAACACAACGGCCATTTGGCGTGCGCACCGAGTTGGCATCAGCATTTCATCTAAGCGAAGAAAAAATTCGCGTGCGAATGCCGGACATGGGCTCCGGCTACGGCGGCAAACACACCGGCGAATGCGCCGTGGAAGCGGCGCGGCTGGCGAAGGGTGCAGGCAAGCCGGTGAAGCTCACGTGGACGCGCGAGGAAGAATTCTCGTGGGCGTATTTCCGGCCCGTCGGAGTGATCGATATTCGCAGTGGAGTGAATGATGACGGCACGCTGACCGCGTGGGAATTGCAAAATTACAACTCTGGAAATTCCGGAATTGATACGCCGTACAAGACAGGCGTGCACTCAACTCCCTTCCATTCAACTGCATACCCTTTCCGCCAGGGTTCGTATCGCGGACTGGCCGCCACTGCAAATTTCTTTGCGCGCGAATCGCACATGGACGATCTGGCACGCGCAATCAAAATGGACCCGTTCGCATTCCGCATGAAAAATTTGCAGGACGATCGCATCAAAGCAGTTCTGCAAGCTGCGGCCGAGAAGTTCGGCTGGGACAAAACGAAACCCGCCTCTGGACACGGCTTCGGACTCGCGTGCGGAGCGGAAAAAGGCGGCTACGTCGCCAACTGCGCCGAGGTTGCGGTGGATAAATCCACGGGCGCGGTGAAAATTGTGCGGCTCGTCGTCGCATTCGAGTGCGGAGCAATCGTGAATCCTGATGGGCTGCGTAATCAGGTGCTTGGTGGAAATATTCAAGGATTGGGCGGCGCTCTTTTTGAGGCGATTGAATTTGAAAATGGCCGCGTGCTAAATCCGAAATTTTCAAAGTATCGTGTGCCGCGATTTCAGGATATTCCGCCGATCGAAGTTGTGCTCGTTGACCGCAAAGATCTTCAGCCCTCTGGGGCTGGAGAAGTTCCGCTAATGGCGCTTGCTCCGAGTATCGGAAATGCGATCTGCGATGCGACTGGTGTGCGTTTGCGCGCGTTGCCGATGATTCCCGCAGGAATCGTAAAGACTTAATCTTCCGCATCAAAATTTAAACTTTAAACTTTTTTCCGCCGGACGATACAGTCTCGCTCCGCTTGCGATACACTACCGGGCGATCACCGGAGGCTTGCGCATATGAAACGCATTCTTTGCACGATTTCAATTCTCGGATTCGCAGTGGCAGGCGCGTGGAGTCAACAGCCGCCCACGAAAACCGCCAAGTCTTCGCCGCCCCAGAAATCCAATGTGATTGAGCTGCAAGCTTCGCCGAAAACAATTGTCTGGGGACATTACGATGCGACGTCCGTACCCGTGCTTCGAGTGAAATCTGGCGACACTGTGAAGATTCACACGGTGCTCACGAACAATCCCACGCGCTTGGCCGCGAACAATGTTCCGGCGGATCAGATTGAGCAATCGCTGAAGGATATTTATGCGGAAGGCGCAGTTGCCGCCGCCGATAAAGGGCCGGGCGGGCATATTTTGACGGGGCCAATTTTCGTGGAAGGCGCGGAGCCCGGCGATGTCCTGGAAATCCACATCCAGGCGATCGAACTCGCGATTCCGTATGCCTATAACGGCTTCGGCCGAACCAGCGGATTTTTGCCGGAAGATTTCCCGTACTCGAAGACAAAAATTATTCCGCTCGACCAGAAGCGGATGGTGGCGAATTTCGGCCCGGGGATTGAAATTCCGCTGCATCCATTTTTTGGCAGCATGGGAATTGCGCCTCCGCCGGCCATGGGCCGAGTGAGCAGCGTGCCGCCCGGAGTTTACGGCGGCAATATGGACAATAAATATCTGGTGGCGGGGACAACGCTTTATCTTCCCGTGAATGCGGAAGGCGCGCTTTTTGAAGTGGGCGATGGCCACGCCGGACAAGGCGACGGCGAAGTGGACATCACAGCGATGGAGACTTCGCTGATTGGCACATTTCAATTTATTGTGCGCAAGGATTTGCATTTCACCTGGCCGCGCGCCGAAACGCCCACCGAATACATCAGCATGGGAATGAATAAGGATTTGGTTGAAGCTACGAAACAAGCGGTGCGGCAGATGATTGAATTCCTGGTGGATGACAAGCACTTGACGCGCGATGACGCCTACATGCTGTGCAGCGTCGGCGCCGATTTGCACATCACGGAACTGGTGGATTCAAACGTGGGCGTGCACATGATGCTGCCAAAATCGATATTCATGACGACAAGTATTGCGCCAGCCGCGAAATAGCGGAGCCAGATTTTTAATCCGGCGCTAAAACTGAAATTCAAAAACTAAATCCGCCTTCGTTCCGCTGCTCGTGGCCGACGCAGGAGAAGTGGCATTCGGCGGCCAACCGAGCGCTTTTACCAGCGCGTCAAACAATTTCAAGTCGCCGCCATCCATGCTGATGCAATCCGCGCCCTCACATCGTAGAAAAACTCCGCCTTCGTCTGAATCAAATGAGTAGAAATTTGGCCGGCGCACAGGATTTTCACGCTTCGCATATCTCTTGTCGAATGATTCGCTCAGTCCGCCGAAAAGCCGCGCGGCATCGGTTGCGTTCGTAGTCTTAATTCGGTAAACCAGCAAGTCATCGAGCGTATCTTTGCCGTCTTTGTTGCTTTTCTTCTCATAGATTGTGTAGCGATCGCCGGCCCACAATGGAGCTAAATCGGCGGCGCGCCCCGCAGTCAGAAATTGTTTCAGAATTTCCTGCAATCCAAATTCACCCATTATGTTCGAGTCCAAGGCCTTCCATCCGTTGGGAAGATTTGGAATCAGATCGGGTAGCGTAACCGGCAAAGGCGTCACGCCGCGAAAATAAAGCTCGGGATGCAGAATTTGCTGCGTGGAAACGGGCGGCTTTTGAAAAACGGAATCAAATCCAG
>DASYNR010000169.1:0-15249 GCA_036008485.1 Candidatus Acidiferrales bacterium
TAGGATTGTCCGCAAAGGTCGGCACGCTCGCGCCGGGAAAATCCGCGGACATCATGGTGATTCACGGCGATCCCGTTGCACGCATCGCGGATATTGAAAAAGTTGAAATTGTTTTTAAGGACGGCGTGGGCTGGGACTCGCAGAAGCTGATCGATTCCGTTCGAGGAATTGTCGGCCTGCGCTAAGAGTTCAACGCCGAAAAATTAAATTTGTACGTCGGTTTCAACAGGCGCGTCATAATCCACGCCTTCCAACTCAAATCCAAATAGCGAACGAAATTCGCGCTGGAAATCTTCGTAAGCCGTTAGCTGACGCAAATTCTCCGTCGTCACTTCCGGCCACACGCGCGTGATATCCGCCTGCACATCCGCCCTCATTTCGCGATCGTCCATGCGAATGCGCCCGGCATCGTCCGTGGAAATTTTCACGCCCTCGCTTAGACAATCAAAAAACAATCGCCGCATCTGCTCAATCGTTCCTTCATCCAGTCCGCGCGATTTCAGTGCCACCGGCAGCAAGCTCAAATACAGCGGCACCACGGGAATCGCCGAAGAAGCCTGCGTCACCACTGCCTTATTCACGGAGACAAACGCGCTGCCACCCAATTTCGTTTTTAGCTTTGCGTTTATCCGCTGCGCCGCTGCGTCCACATTTTTTTTCGCCTGACCAATTGTCCCGTCGCGATAAATCGGCCACGTAACTTCCGGCCCGATATACGAATACGCAATCGTCCGCGCGCCCTGCGCCAGTAGTCCCGCATCAAGCAGCGCGTCAATCCACATTTCCCAATCTTCGCCGCCCATCACCGCAATCGTATCGGCGACTTCCTGCTCGCTCGCCGGTTCCAAAGTCACCGGCATAACTTTTCCAACGTCCAGATCGATCGTTTTATTCGTGAACGGCTTCCCGACAGGCTTCAAAGTGGAATTAAAAATTTGTCCCGTCCGCGGATGCACGCGCTTCGGCGACGCCAGGCTATAAATCACCAGATCAATTGGCGTCATTTCCTTGCGAATAATTTCAATTGCCTCTGCTTTCGCCGCATCCGAAAACGCATCCACGTTCATGCTCGCCGCAAATAATCCATCGCGCCGCGCGAATTCATGAAATGCCGTCGTGTTGTAATATCCCGCCGAAGCCGTCTTCACACCATCCGCCGAACGCTCAAAGAAAACTCCCAGCGTCCGCGCACCAAATCCCCACGACGCAGCGATGCGCGACGCAAGTCCGTATCCTGTGGACGCGCCAATCACCAGCACGTTGCGCATTCCCGTTCGCCGGCCGCCCGGCGCTGATGTAATCGCCGCGATCTGCCGCGCCACATTTTGCCGGCATCCTTCCGGATGCGCGTTGATGCAAATAAATCCGCGCGATTTTCGTTTGATAACTTGTTCAGGCATCTAGTTCGGCAGTCTCCGTCAATTCTTTTGGCCTGCACGATATTGCGCCAGCAATTCCGCGCGATTTTCGCTCAAGTCAATTCCCGTTGTCCGCGTCGGGAATGGAATTGCCGGACCAACAAGTCCCAGCCACAGCGCGCGATTAAATTTCCCCGTATCCAAATCGTCCTCAACACTAAAATCCTGTCCGCGCATTTTCTTTTCCCACCATGCCGAATCGTGCCGAGGATGCGCATATCGCGCGTCAAATTCCGCCGCGTCATTTCTATCCAAATCGCCGGTAGCAGCCGCAGGCAGCGGCAGTTGTGTCGTCCGCAGCACCGGCGCCACACGCGCAGTGTAACTCCAAGGCTTATATTCCGAGCTGAACACATCCGCCATCGGCGCCGCTGCCGCATCGTTCAATCCCATCGGCTTCATTGCCAATAATTCTTCAATTGTCCGCAGCATATTCACCGTAGTGTATCGACGCGAGATCACCGCGCCCTGTTTCACATAAGCGCCGGCGATCAGCCCGACCGTGCGATGCGCGTCCATGTGATCCGGCCCATTCTGTGCATCATCTTCAATCGTCATGATCACAGTATCTTTCGCAAATGGACTGGCCGCAACTTTCGCTACAATCATTCCAATCGCGTAGTCGTTGTCCGCCATTTCTGTTTCGACGGTATTCACACCGTCCAACGCAGTGCCGAAATCGCCGAAGTGATCGTGCGGCATGCGCACAAATTCCAACGCCGGCAAATTTCCGCTCGCCACGTACCCGTCAAATTCGCGTTCCCATTCTTTGAAGCGCCAGTAATCAGCGAGCTTCAAATCAAATCCCGGAAAATATGGATCGGTTACATTCGCCAGCGCCGGCTTTGTCGGATACGCCTCCACAAGTCCCTGCGCAAATGCGTCATGCACCAAAACAATATGACCGGGAGCATCCAACCGATTTTCATATCGAGCTGCGTCCAGAAAAAATCCATAATTTCTCATGCTGACGTGCGCGCGCACTGCCGAATCCCACAAATATCCCGCACCCGCGTTTTCTCCCGGCCCACCCGGCCCATCCGGCGCAATTAAATCCGCCGTGCCCGGCAACAAATCCGGATCATCCGGAGTTTGCGGACTCGTTTTGATCCGATCCGCAAGGCCCGCGATGCCCACATTTACTCCGCGATTCTGCCCTTCGTAGTCATAACTCAATTGATGCGAACCGTTGTATTCGACGGGCACACCTTTTTCCAACGAATCCGTGCCGCGCGCGGACGTGGTCCAATTCCAACCGTCGCCGCTCACTTCGCCGCTGGCCAGCAAATTATCCAGCGTCACAAATTGCCGCGCGATCTGATGATGATTCGGCGAAAGCGCCTCCGGCAAAATTGCCAGCTTCGGGTCTCCGTTTCCTTTTTCCAAATCGCCCAGCACTTGATCGTACGAACGATTTTCTTTCACAATATAAATTACGTGATGAACTTTTCCTCGCGTCGCGCTCATTGCATTTGACGCTTCCGTGCTGGCCATAATTTCCGGCCAGCGATTATTTTCCGAAACGCGCTTCGTCAAATCCGCAAGCGCCGCGCCGGAAGGAATCGGCGCCGTCAGTAATCCGCCGCGTATCAATTGCAAGATATACGTGTTGCTGCTCGCGCAGTCGTCGTTATCACCGCGCTTCAGCGAAGTGCTCGCGCGGCAATTTTTTGGATTCGGCCCCGCAACACCTTTTCCGTTCGCAACGTAAATTGTTTTTGCATCGCGGCTCACGCTCACCGCGTTTGGATACCATCCCGTCGGAATAAGCCCAGCAACTTCCGCGGGCGCGCCAGCCGCTGTCAGTCGCACAATCGCCACTGCATTCGCTCCGCCCATCGTGACGTACGCCGTGTGCTCATCCGGCGCTAGTGAAACGCTATTCGGATTGCTACCCTTGAATCCACCAAGCTTTGCAACAATCGCGTGCGGCGCAGTGACAATTAATTCGCCGAGCACCTGATTGCTGTTCGTATCGATCGCGACCAGCGTGTCGCTATTATCTTCCGCCACGTAAAGTCGCGTCTCCGCGCGATTCAGCGTCATCTTAATTGGTTCGCCGTGCAGCGCAACGCGTGCCGCCACTCGTGGCGCACCTTCCAAATTGACCACCACCACTTCGCGATCGCGCACGCTCGAAACATAAGCCCAATCATTTCCGCGCACCGCTATTCCATACGGATACGATCCGCCTGCCACGCCCACCTTCGACGAATCCGATTTTCCGGGACGCAAATCCAATTCCGCCGAAACTTTTCTCGCGACCAAATCCACAACACTCACCGAATCATTTTCATAATTCGCAACGATCAATCGCTTGCCGTCCGCGGTGATTCCAACTCCCGCCGCCATTGGTTTCACGTCCATGCCAAGGCCGCCTTTATGTCCCAGCGCGATCGCTTCGCCCGATTCCGCCCACGCATTCGCTTTCTTCGCGAACGTATGCACCACATCGTCCACTCCGCCGCCGACATAAAATTCATTTCCATTCGGGTTCCAAACAATTCCGCCAAACGCATGGAGTATCGGAACTGCTTGAACTTGCCGCGGCTCACCTTTCGTAATATCAAAAACAAAAATAAATTCCATCGACGCGTTCTTATCTCTCACACCCTTCGCGTCATTCAATCCGGTGTATCCGCTCGTCAAAACTAGCAATGTCGCGCCATCCGGACTTATCGCCGTCGCCACCGCGTATCCCACTTCATGATTCGGCAATCCCGCCAGCCCCGGCTTCAATGTTTGAAATCGCGAAAGCGGCGCCGCTGTCGGCGTAATCGCTTGCCCGGTAGGAAGCAATTCCGGCGCAGACGCAGTTTTTTGCGCGCGCGAAGTGACTGGGAGAATCGCCAGCGCAAAAGCGCAGGCCAGAATCGCAAATCGATTCATATAGACCGGTCCTCGAAATAAGTTCATGATTTTTCTACCTGCGGAACGCGCGAAGTTTAGCACACGAATTCGCGCCTACAGATGAATGGCTCGTTATAACCCCGAAGTTCAAAAAGTTGAAGCGTTCAGCGCCAATCTGCGATCGCGCTCAAGCTTTTCCCGTAGTAAACGCCAAAGTAATCAGCGTCTTCTGCTCCATCTCGTGCGCCTTCGCCGATCCCGTCGCCGGACTCGCACTCGGCGAACGCCGCACCGCCCGCACCGGACGTCCTTCTCCCGCAAGTCTCCGCAATTTTGGCACAACGTAGAAAAGCGCGCCCATATTTCCCGGTTCTTCCTGCACCCAAACAATTTCTCCGGCATGTCGCGCCAGCTCCGCCGCCAACTCGTCTTCCGGAAACGGATAAAGTTGATCCAGAAAAATAATCGCCGTCGAAGTATCTTTGCGGCGCGTGCGCTCCTCGCGCAATTCGTGCCCGATTTTTCCAGTGCACACCAGCACGCGCTGCCCATTTCCAATTTCGGTTTCCGGAACGACCGGCAAGAATCGCGGATGCGCCGCTGTCAAATCCGAAAGCGGCGAACTCGCCAGCGGATTTCGCAGCATGCTCTTCGGCGTAAAAACAATCAGCGGCTTGCGCCATGGGCGCATCGCCTGCCTGCGTAGCATATGAAAATATTGCGCCGCGGAACTTGGCTGACAAATTTGAATATTGTCCTCTGCCGCAAGCTGCAAGAATCTTTCTATCCGCGCGCTCGAATGCTCCGGCCCTTGCCCTTCAAATCCGTGCGGCAAAAGGAGCACCACTCCGGAAGGCAAATCCCATTTGTCTTCGCCCGCGCTGATAAATTGATCGATGATCACCTGCGCGCCGTTCACGAAATCCCCGAACTGTGCTTCCCACAAAACCAGCGCCTCCGGAAAATCCCGGCTGAATCCATATTCAAATCCAAGCACGCCCGCTTCGCTCAAAGTGGAGTTGTAAACTTCAAACTGCGCCTGATTCGGCGTCAAATTTTTCAGCGCGATATGCACCGCTTCATTTTCATTATCAATCAGCGCCGCGTGCCGCTGATTAAATGTTCCGCGCCGCGTATCCTGCCCCGAAAGCCTCACTGGCGTTCCATCGCGCAATAAATTTCCGTACGCAAGCAGTTCCGCAAATCCATAATCTACGGCACGTTTCCCCGCGCCCATTTCCGCACGTTGCTCCAAAAGTTTCTTAATCTTAGGATGGACATGAAATCCTTCAGGCGCGCTCGTCAACACATTTGAAATTTCGCCCAACGTTTCCTGCGCCACGCCTGTGTCCACTTCATACGAACGATCATACTTTCCGCGCTTATATGGCGACCAGTACGCCGGTAGTTCCCGCAGTGCCGGAATTTTTTTCAGTTTCCCCGCGCTCTGCTGAGCTTCTTCATATTCCGCGCGTACTCGCGCAACCACCGGCGCTGGATCAACGCCGATGTTCTTCGCATAAATCTGCCAAAGCTGCGGATGATCCTTAATCTTCCGGTACATCAGCGGCTGCGTAATCGTTGGGTCGTCCACTTCGCTGTGCCCGTGCCGTCGGAAGCCAACAATATCCACCACCACATCCGTTCCAAACCGATAGCGATATTCCAGCGCAATTTTTCCAACGCGCGCCACCGCGTCCGGATCTTCCGCGTTCACATGAAAAATCGGAATCGGCAACCGCTTGGCAATATCCGAAGCGTACCGCGTGGACTGCAGCTCCGCCGGCACGGTCGTAAATCCTATTAAATTATTCACGACAATTTGAATCGTGCCGCCGACGGTGTAGCCCTCCACTTCCGCCATGTTCAAAACTTCCGCCAGCACACCTTGTCCCGCAAAAGCGCCGTCGCCGTGCATCGCAATCGGCAGAATTTTCTCGTGCGCATCTTCCTTCACACGAGTTTGCTTGGCGCGCGTCCGCCCCATCACCACTGGATCAACGGCTTCCAGATGGCTCGGATTCGACACCAAATGAATTCTGAGTTTCCCTCCGCCCGCAATCGGATAATCTCCTGTTGCGCCGACGTGATATTTCACATCGCCGCCGCCCAACACGCTGCGTGGATCCACATCTTCAAAGCCCGCGAAAACATCGCGCGCGGATTTTCCCGCAATGTGCGTCATCACATTCAGCCGTCCGCGATGGCTCATTCCGATCACTGCTTCCTCAGCGCCCAATGGCGCCGCCGCCGAAAGAATCGAATCCAGCAGCGGAATTAATCCGGAAATTCCCTCCAGCGAAAATCGCTTCGACCCCAAATAGCGCGTTTGCAAAACCTGCTCAAATAAATCCGCGCGCACCAATCGTTCCAAAATGTGCGCGCGATCCGGCTCTAGCGCCGCCGATTCCATCCGGTCAATCACCCACTGCCGTTGCTCCGGATTCGGAATGTGCATAAATTCCGCGCCAATTGTGCCGCAATAAATTCGCCTCGCGCGCGCCGCTTCCTCGCCATCCAAACGCAATTCCGGATGGTCCAGCGGACGCATAAAACCCAGCGGATCCAGATTCGCTTCAAAATATCCCCATCGTCGGAACGCGTCGAAAACCGCGCTCGACGTGGAATCTTTCGTTCGGCCGGACTCGCCTTCTGTTTTCGCAGATGTATTTTTTATTTTCGCCATGAGTTTCGTTCTTCGGAGTATCGGCAACCGCATCCTATTTTACCAGACACGCTCTTTCCGCGTTGCCTGGCAGCTTGCCCATCCATTTTGGAGCGGCGCGGCGCCCTTGCGCAGGCCGTGTACCTCTTCCCGCAGACCGGCGCGCGTGGAACAATGTCTTGGAACAAAATGCTGCGTATTGAACAAGCATCAGCCGAAGCTCAATTCGTTCTGGCTCGAGAATTATTCCTCGAATATGCCAAAGCTCTCAGCGTCGATCTTTGCTTTCAAGATTTCACCCGCGAACTGCATGAACTCCCCGGCAAATATTCGCCGCCCGCGGGACGTCTGCTGCTCGCTCACATTAACGATGATGCTACCAGCGCCCGTCTCGCGGGCTGCGGCGCGCTGCGGCCTTTATCCGATGAAATCTGCGAAATGAAGCGCCTGTATGTACGCCCGGAATTTCGTCGCCACGGCATCGGCCGCGCGCTCACTCTTTCGCTCATCTCCGTCGCACGTGAAATTGGCTACCGCGCTTTGCGATTGGATACACTTCCGGAGATGCGCGGGGCCCACAAGTTGTACGAAGAATTGGGATTTCGAGAAATTGCGCCGTATTGCGCGAATCCCGTCGAAGGCGTCCGCTATCTCGAACTCGATTTATCTTTATCATTAACAGTCGGGACTCGCCGTCCGTAGTTTCAAGCCGGCAAAAAAAGGAGCTTCACCAATGCCATCGCGCGCAAAGAAACGCACCAACAAAACTAAATCCGCCAAGCCAGCCACCAAGCGTCAGTACATCATCCGTCCCGGTCGCACCACTGATTTTCCTTTCAGCGACGGCGTCTGGGCCGGCTCGACCTTCTATCTCTCCGGTCACCTCGGCATAGACCGCACCCTAAATCTTCCGCCCGAAAATGTGGAAGATGAAGCGCGCCTGATGCTCGACACTTTTCAAGCCACACTGGCCGCCGCGAAATTAAGAATGACCGATCTCGTTTACGTGCAGATATTCTGTTCCGACGTTTCTCTTTTCGCCAGGTTCAACGCCGTCTATCGCACGTACTTCGGAAAGAATTTTCCAACGCGCGCATTCATTGGCTCTGGCCCACTCCTTTTCGGCGCGCACTTTGAAATCCAGGGCATCGCTACGCGAAATTAAATCGCACGAAGCGCGACGTGTTTTCTTAGAGCAGCTTCTGCATTTTCGCCGCAAATAAAAAATCCAGATTGCTCAATCCACCGATGCTGTGCGTGGAAAGTTTCACGTCCACTTTATTCCACACATTGCTCCAATCCGGATGATGTCCCATCGATTCCGCCACCAGCGCCGCGCGCGTCATAAATCCAAACGCCTCATTAAAATCTGCGAATTCAAAACTCCGGTGCAGATTTCCGCTCTTGATTCCCCATCCTGGCAATTTTTCCAATTCCTCAGCAATCTGCTTCTCGCTCAGTTTCTCAGCTTTCATTTCTCCTCCTGTATCGCTTTCCAAATCGACGTACGAACTGCACAAATATTATCGAGCTTGTGTGATGCGCCGGCAAGCCACGCCGGTGCGCCAGCACATCCCTAAGCACATTCGCATCGAACAAGTATTGAACCGCGCGTCCGAATCCTTTATGTTATCGCCGCAATCACATAGACCACCCGCGAGCGCCATTTTCACGATCACAGCGCGCGCCGAGGAATTTTTCTTATAGAAAAGGACGGAAATACTTTGAAGAAAAAGAAGATTCGCGCCATTCAATACGGAATCGGTCCCATCGGAGCCGCCATCGTCCGTCTTCTTCGCGAAAAAAGCGCCATCGAAGTAATCGGCGCAATTGATAATGACCCCGCAAAAGCGGGACGTGATCTCGGCGAGGTTGTCGGCGCGCCGGACGCCCCCTGGGGCGTGCCCGTCGTGGCCGAGGCCGCAACCCTCCTCAGCAAATCCGCCGACGTTGTCGTCCACTCGACATCCTCCTCGCTCCCATCCGTGATGGATCAGTTGATGGAATGCCTCGCCGCGGAATCCTGCATCGTTTCCACCTGCGAGGAACTTTCCTATCCCTTCCGCAAATATCCCGATATCGCAAAGAAGCTCGACGAAGAAGCAAAAACATGGGGCGTCGCCCTGGTCGGCACCGGAGTCAATCCCGGATTCGTAATGGACAAGCTCGCCATCACGCTTTCCTCCGTTTCTCAAACGATCGAGCACGCAAAATGCGTTCGCGTCGTTGACGCCAGCAAACGTCGCATGCCTCTTCAGAAAAAAATTGGCGCCGGAATGTCCGTCGAAGAATTTCGCGAGCAAGTTGACGCCGGCATAATCAAACACCACGGACTTCCCGAATCGATCGCTATGGTTGCGGACGCGCTCGGTTTCGTCCTCGATGAAATCACCGAAATAATTAATCCAGTCGTCGCGAAGGAATTAGTCAAAACGGAATTTCTGGAAGTTGCAGCGGGCCACGCAGCAGGCGTTCATCAAATCGGCCGTGGACTAATTGCCGGTGTTGAAAAAATTTACATGGAATTACAAATGTACGTCGGTGCGCGCGACCCGCATGACACCATCGAACTCACCGGCACGCCCGGCTTGAAGCTCACCATCCCCGGCGGCACCCACGGCGATCTCGCCACCGCAGCCGTCGCCGTCAACACAATTCCCAGCATCCTCGCCGCGCCAGCCGGCCTGCGCACTTCACGCGATCTCCCGATGAGCTTCTTTCCGCCAGCCGCGCAGCCGTAACTACACGTTCACTTCGAGACTGAACTAATCGGGATCCAAACATCTGGTTCGGACGCAACGTGCTTACGGAAGTTTCAATAAATCGATCTGATCGCTAACCTTGTCAAAATCCGCGTCCGCCGTCGCCAGAGATGCATTTCTTAATTTGCTCAGAGCTGCCGCAAAAGAGTCTGCGTAAGGAAGTTTGGTCTCCGCCTTTAGTCGCGCGGCAAGTCTCGCGTTCTCACGATCTGCATCAACAATCTCTATCGGAAGTCTCGCAACTTGCGCTTCCACTTCGATCGCTGCCGCCCGGCCATATGCGTGCCAAATGGAATAATAAACTTCTCCCCAGTTGACCACACTCATGCTTAACTCAATCTCTTTGGCGTCCGCAAGCTCAAGCCATTCTTTCACCTTCTCAATGCCGGGCCGGTCATCGAAAAGCGTCATCAGCGCGCTTGCATCCAAGACAATACGTTTCACAGTTCGCGATCTCGCTTGCGCTCTTCAAGAAGGAATTTCATCGCCGAACCGTCGCCTTTCAGAATCCCGCGAAGACTATTTATATATTCCGGCGTAATCGGCTGCAGAATCAGGTAGTTGCGTTCCAGCGTAACCGCCACCCTCGTCCCCTTATGAATCCCAAGTTTCTTCCGCAGCTTGGACGGAATCACCAGTTGCCCCTTTGACGTCACTGTTACCATTTCGGCCATCTCTGATTCCTCCCGGTTTGCGCTTCACAATAAGTAAGCCATACGGCAAAATGTAGGGCAAATGATAAACCGTCTTACCAATGTAAATGAGTATGCCAAATTAATAAATGTAAGTCAATTACAGAATGTAAGACAACATAATAATGCCTTACTTTCTATCCTTTCCCCAAAACTTCGCCACCGCCGCATAATCCAAATCCTCCTTCGCCGCACCCTTCACCGCGCTATAAACTTCCCGTGCCGCAGCGCATGCCGGCAGAGGCACGCCAATCTGATTCGCCAAGTCCATCGCCAATCCCAAATCCTTGTGCATTAGCCGCAGTGGAAAGCTGGGGGTGTAATCCTGTTTCAAAATCATCGGCGCTTTAATATCCAGCACGGGAGCGCGCGCCATGCTGGCCTGCATCACGCCGATTAAATTTTCCGCGGGGACTCCCGCGCCGGCCACCAGCGCCAACGCTTCCGCCAGCGCCTGCACTTCCAGCGCCAGCAATAAATTCATCGCCAATTTTATTATTTGTCCCGCGCCGTGCGGACCTAAGTGAAACCACTTCTTTCCCATCGCGCCCAGTATCGGTTCCACGCGCGCAAGCGTTGCCGCTTCGCCTCCGACCATGAAAACCAGTTCGCCTTTTTCCGCGCCCCACGTGCCGCCAGTTACCGGCGCGTCCAATGACTCCACTCCCCGCTCCGCGCACACCGCCGCAATTCGCCGCTCCAGCGCTGGCGAAACTGTGCTCGAGTCTATTAGCACTGTTCCTCGCCGCATCGCTTCGAGCGCGCCTTCGCCCCATAGAACCGATTCTAGCGCAGCCGGATCGCTCACAATTGTGATCAATACATCCGCCGCAGCGGCAGCCTCCCGCGCTGTTGCCGCAACACGCGCGCCCGCCGCAGCCAGCACGTCACTTTTCCCCGGCGTGCGATTCCACACCACCACGGAAAATCCATTCTTCAGCAGATTCGCCACCATCGGACGGCCCATCAGTCCCAATCCAATAAATCCAATCACAGGTTTCACAATTTCCCCCTTGCGCTGCTCTCGAAATTTTTCAGAATTTCGCAAATAGGAATATAGCGCGGCTTTCAACAGGACGCGAGGATGTAAGCAGCCAACGAGGGAATTTCAATCTCAGGAAGGTTTTACAAATTTACAGCGCGTGCAACTTCAAGCTTCTCGAATCTGCTCGCGCAAAGCCCCTAACGCCGAGCTTCGAGCAGACCGCAACTTCTGCGCATTTTCGCCTGGCACAACCGGCACAGGCGCGAAATTCTCATCCAGACTAAGAATGCATGTGTAGGGAATTTCCCAGCGGAAAGTTTTCACCTGCCCGCGCTGCACCAGCTTTTCTTCCAGGAAAATTGACTTCCCGGAATCAGCCGCCAGCCAACCCGTCGCGGGCAAAATCACATCGCCGGCTCGATACTGAACCTCAACCCGCCGTCCGAGCAGTTCGTGATAGCGACACATTAAAAGCAGTCTGCGCGGTGCCCTGAATTAGGGCAATGGTACACAAGTACAATTTGCGGATAGTACGAAAGTCCCGGCACTCGGATAAACTCAATAATCCCGCGCCGCCACTGCGTTCCGGGTATTTCTAAAAAATGGTTTAGTGATGTCCCCCGCCACCGCCATGCGGCGCGTGGCCTGTCAAGACGGGAACCGCTTCCTCCACTTCCGGCTGACGCATCACCAAATCCGAAGTTGTCATCATGTACAGCATGTAAACGAAGCTGTACGCCAAGAACGCATAAACCGCAGGCAGCACCCACGCCTCCTCGCCCGTCATCGACCCCGCCGCCCACCCATAAACCAGCCAGCCCACTCCCAATCCAATGAACGCGCCGATCACCCGGCTTGGCAACGCCACCGTCAATAGCGAGTCACAGTGTGGACACTCGATCGTATTCGTGAACGCCACCACGTCCACCGCCGGAACTTTATTCCCACAGTGCGGACATACTCGCATCGCCATAATTCACCTCCACGCAAGCGCAAACAAATTTCGTTTCGTAACCCACGCTAGCTACAACGAACATACCCCAGCCGCGCGCCGATGCAAAGCGCGTTCCAACTTCACGGAATCGCGATCAACAAGCCGCCGCTTATGCCAATCGCTTGCTCATGCCCCCGCGCAAAGTTGTATTCGTAACTCGGTTCCAGATACCAACCGAATCTATGCTTCTTTGCCGGCCAAAACATAAAATCCAGCACGGCTTCACCGCTCAGGGAATTCGATGTAATTCCGTTCTTCGTCACATGAACCCATTCCGGGCCAACGCCCACCATGAATTCAACTTTCTTCGAGAGTGTCCACGGCTTCTTGAATAGAAGATCGGTATCCCATTCTCTTGAATGACGTGCGAACAGCGGCGTAACTCCGCCCTCAAGTTCCAACCAGTTCTCTATCGGCGTTACCTCAACCGCAACTGTCGGACCGAAACTCGTTCCGCCGCCTTTGAAATTCCAGTTAGCAGCTCCCCCAATTTCGACCACGGCGACTGGATCCTTATCGACCGACTGCGCAAAGACGTTTCCCGCGCACAGAAACGAAAATGCAATCAAAACAAATTTTGTCGCCCTCACTAAATGTCCTCCCTCACATCGGAACCATCTGCGGCACGAAGCTGGAAATCAAATCATTTGCGTTTCCACGAGCCCCTGTCAAGCTGCGGCCCCACTCCAAACCCCCGCGCCGCCTATGTTATAATTGGTTCTTGTCGCATTCCCCAGACCCCTTTTCAGCGGTAATATCAGCATTCGCTTCAGCGCGGAGGAGCGCATGAAATTCGGCGTTGTCGTTTTTCCCGGCTCCAATTGTGATGATGACGCGTTCCGCGTCGCCCATCACGTGCTCGGCCAGCAGGCCGAATTTATCTGGCATCAGTCCGCCGATCTCGCCAACTCTGACGCCATTATTCTTCCCGGCGGATTCGCCTTCGGTGATTATCTCCGCACCGGAGCCATCGCGCGTTTTTCTCCCGTCATGCGCAGCGTTGAAAAATTCGCGCGCGCAGGCGGCATCGTTCTCGGCATCTGCAATGGATTTCAGATCCTTCTGGAAGCAGGACTTCTTCCCGGCGCCATGCTCCGCAATGCGGGCCTGCGTTTCCGCTGTCTGCCCGTCCACATCCGCGTGGAAGCCACCGACACGCCTTTCACTTGCGCGGCGCAAGTCGGGCAAGTTATCGAATCTCCCATCGCCCACAACGAAGGAAATTATTTCTGCGATCCCGCAACTCTCGACGCACTCGAACGCAACAATCAGATTATTTTCCGTTACACCACTCCCGACGGCCGCGAAGACACCGCCGCAAATCCTAACGGCTCCATTGCAAATATCGCCGGTATCTGCAATCTCGAACGCAACGTAATGGGCCTGATGCCGCATCCCGAACGCGCCTCCGAAATCTCCCTGGGCTCCGCCGATGGACTAATTATTTTCCAATCGTTGCTCCAGTGGTTCACGCAACACGATGCAGCCACCGCAAACTCACAATCAGCGCAAGCCGCGGCACCCGCGTTGCGCGCGTAGGACGTAAAGTTGACGCAAAGTTTTGGAGATCTATTGGAACGTCGCATAAATTCAGCGTCGAGCACATCTCGACTCGCCGCCGTCACGCTAGCAATCGTGCTCGGCCTCACGATCGCGGCGTCAGGCCGCACTGAATCCACAACCCAAAACATATCCGCCAACGCTCCGAAATTTGAGTTTGAAGTCGCCACAATCAAAGCAAGCAAACCCGGCAGCGGACCCGGCGGCTATAGCTTTCCATCCGGTGGATTTAAGGCAACGAACGTGTCGCTGCAGACCCTCGTTGAAGCCGCTTACCATATTGGCGACGATCAAATCTCAGGTGCGCCAAAGTGGCTCAACTCTGATCGATACGATGTTGAGGCGAAAATGGATGCCTCGGCGGCAGCTGATCTGCAGAAACTCAATCGCGAAGAACAAGACGTCGCGCGCCAGCAAATGCTCCAGGCGTTTTTGGCCGACCGCCTACAGTTGACGATCCATCGCGAAAGCAAAGAATTTTCAGTCTACTTGCTGGTCGTCGCGAAGAACGGCCCGAAACTTCAGGAAGCAAAACCGGGCGACACCTACGCCGACGGAATAAAAAGCCGTGACGGCTCCCCGCTGGCGGCAGGCAACACTCGTATGACAGGTGGAAGGAACGCACGTACTCTAACCGCTCACGCAGTTCCTATTTCCATGCTCACGCAATTGTTATTGGCATTTTTAGGCCGACCCGTGTTGGATAAAACCGGACTCGCCGGCAAATATAATTTCACGCTGACGTGGGGTCCAGATGACAATCGGCCGCCGACACTCGCCGGTGCATCGAACGACGGTTCTTCGTCCGTTTCCTCGGATTCCAACGGACCGCCGTTGCTCACCGCCCTTCAGGAACAACTGGGCCTGAAATTGGAATCAGGAAAAGGTCCCGTCGAAGTAATCGTAATCGACCACATCGAAAGGCCTTCAGGAAATTAACAAATAAATGGCGCACTCTAAACCAATGATCGAAACCGAAATTAAAGTAACCGCAGCCATCGCCGCAGAACACGGCCTTTCCGCCGAAGAATACGCACGCGTTCAAAAAATTCTCGGCCGCGATCCCAACATCACCGAACTCGGCATTTTCAGCGTTATGTGGAGCGAGCACTGCTCCTACAAATCCAGCCGCGTTCATCTGCGCCGCCTCCCAACAAAAGGTCCGCAAGTCGTGCAAGGCCCCGGCGAAAATGCAGGCGTCGTCGATATCGGCGATGGTCTCTGCGCCGCATTCAAAATTGAATCGCACAATCATCCCAGCTACGTTGAGCCGCTTCAGGGCGCCGCAACGGGAGTCGGCGGAATCCTGCGCGATGTTTTCAC